>DWYD01000191.1 GCA_019118865.1 Candidatus Coprenecus merdipullorum
GAAGCGCTTGGAGGTGAGGGAGGAGACCCTGACCTTCGAGGACCTTCCGGCTTCCTTCGACGGCTACCGGATAGTGCATCTGTCGGACCTGCATGCCCGTTCGTACGCTGCGCCGGGGCTGATCGAGAAGCTGGCTGCTACGGTCAATGACCTGGACGCGGATCTGATAGCATTTACCGGAGACTTGGTCAATTCCTCTCCGGAGGAGCTGGATCCGCGGATGACTGCGGCCCTGTCCTACCTGCGGGCCCGGGACGGGGTGTTCTCCGTGGTGGGCAATCACGATTATTGCGAGTACCACGACTATTCCACGGCCGACGGGGCGGCCCGAGCCTTTGCCGAGGTGGTCCGCCGCGAGCGGGCGATGGGGTGGAGGGTGCTGCTGGACTCTTCGGCGGTGATTACCCGGCCGGCAGTTTCAGACAATGGTGAGCCGGAGCGCAGGCAGGACAGCATCTATGTGGTAGGGGTGGAGCACTGCGGCAAGCCGCCTTTCGGCAGCAGGGGAGACCTGCAGAAGGCCCTTTACGGGGTGCCGCCGGTGTTTTTCTCGGCGGATTCTGCTGCTGCGGCTTCTTCTGCCGGTTCTGCTGCTCCTTCCGGTTCCTTTACCGATCTTCCTGGTGGTTCCGCCGTGCGTTCTTCCTCGCCCTTTAAGATTCTCCTGAGCCATGACCCGAGCCATTGGCGCCTGGAAGTCCTGCGGAACTCCGATATTCAGCTGACCCTTTCCGGCCATACCCACGCCATGCAGTTCCGCATCGGGCGTTTCTCCCCCTCCCGCTGGATGTACCGCGAGTGGTACGGGGTGTACCGGGAGCCGGCGGCGGACTCTACAGATGCCCGTGTCCTCAACGTGTCCGCGGGCATCGGCGGTTCCTTCCCATTCCGCATCGGGGCCTGGCCGGAGGTCGTAGTCATTACCCTCCGCCGTCCCGGATAAGACCATTTATTACATTGACATTCCCTTTATTATGACCAACAGACAGATATCATTGGACAATATTGACAGGGTGGAGAACCTTGCATTTGTCCCCCTTGAAAAGAAGTACCTTAAAGCCCATACGGCCGCTACGGCATTGTCCTGGCTCGGGCTGATGCTGCTGCCGCTTTTTATTTTCCTTGCCGATGAACTGGACGGGCGGAACCTGATCGTGATATGCGCGGAGGCGGTGCTGCTTGCGGCAGGGCTCGTCAATCTGGCGATTCTGCCTAAGGCATACGCCTACAAGGGCTATGCGGTCCGGGAGCACGATATCACCTACCGCTCCGGGATTGTCTTCCCGAAGACCGTAACGATTCCATTCTGCAAGGTGCAGCAGGTTAGCGTCCGGCAGAATCCCGTATCGCGTATGTTCGGACTCTATGCCGTGGATGTCGTGAGCGGGGCGCAGACGCTGGCGGAGACCGTCATCCCCGGACTGACGCGGGAGAAGGCGGAGGAGATAAAGTCACTGTTGATAGAGAGGACGCGGAATGAGAACAGGTGATTTTTCCGAGCCGCGGCGGATGAGCGGGAGTGCTTACTGGGTACTTTTTGCGAAGGGGTTGAAGGAGTATGCAAGCCTTTTCGTGCTCCTGATCGTCCTGAAATTTATCAATGCCGATGACCAGCATACCTTCATGGAGAAGATGCGGGCGGTATCGCTGCTGAGTGCCGGGTATCTGGCCCTGGCGGCTCTGACGGCTTTCATCAGCTGGTATTTCAAGAAATACTATATCGAGGGCGGCAAGCTGATTTTCATGCACGGGCTGCTGAGCAAGGAGACGACCAGCATACCGCTGAGCAAGGTCCAGTCGATGCGGACCAAGCAGGGGTTCATCTACCGGGTCCTGGAGATGCGGGGCGTACTCTTCGATACGTTGGCGTCCAAGTCGGCGGAGATAGAGCTTATCCTGGATGACCGGGACTGGAAGGCGCTGATGGAGAGGGTGGAGGTGGAGGAGGATGTTCCTGATGCTCCTTCTGCTGCTGTTTCTGGCTCTTCTGAATTTTCCGGAACTTCCGATACCTCCCGCTTTTCCGAAGCGGCAGAGGAGCGGACCTCTGGGAGTTCGCTCAGTTTCAGCAATTCCAATTTGATCAAAGGGGCGTTCTGCCAGAACCACCTTCAGGGCATGGCCGTGCTCTTTGCCGCCTTAGCCGCTGTGTACAATTCCGTTACGACTGTAGACGACCATGCGGTAGACCATATCATAGACTATGTTGACACACATGCCGGGAATCTGTCGCTCCAGCCTTCGGGTTACGTGGCTCTCGCTGTGGCCCTGTACTTCTTCGTGATGCTGCTGTGGATAGGCAAGGTCTTTCTGCGTTATGCCAACATGGAAGTGCGTATCGCCCGCGGTCAGCTGACCTTCGAGAGCGGACTTATAGCCCGCAACAGCAGCCGCTTCTCCTACGATAAGGTCTGCACGGTCTATGTCAAGCGCAATTTCTTAGAGCAATGGCTGCACGGCAGTACAGTCATGCTGCGGCAGGCACTGAATGCCACCGATGAGAAAAAGGGCGCGGATGTGAGGGTCTACGGCTCGGACTCTGCTGCGGATTTCCTCTGCTGGTGGCTCGGAAGCGGCTACGGCTCTTCTCCGGAGGTCGTTTCGGCCCGGTCGGGATACGGTCTGATGTGGCACGTCATGCGTCTGGATATTCTGATCTCGCTGGCCGCCGCGGTCACACTGGCCTGCTTCGGCCTGTATGTGTGGCTCGCTGTGCCGGCGGCCTGGCTGCTGATATCTCTGGCCAAAGGACTCATGGCTGTCCGCCGGAGCCGCATCACGCTGAAGGAGGACTACATCGAGATTCACAACGGCAGGCTTGCTGACATCCGGAACTACGTCAAATACAGCAACGTCGAGGTGGTCCGCCTTCGGAGCACTCCATTCACTCCGTACTCCCGCCGGGTGAGCCTAACCCTCTCCACCAACGGCACCTCCTTCACGCTCCGGAGCCTGCGGGTCGAGGAGGCCAGGGAGATCTACGAACTGCTGCTGTGCAACTGCGCTGGCCGGCCCTCGTAGTCTGCTCCCCCATAGCCCGTTCCCTAATACTCCGTTCGTTCCGGTCCCATTCTCCCTGCCCCGTCCGGAAGGTGCTACGAATCCCAGCTCCGGGACTCGGAACTGCGGTATGACCACTCCCGGCTCGAGGCGGAGCTGTACAGACGGGACAGGAGTATCCTGCTGCTTACCGTCATTTTCCTTCTGTCGGCCGCGGCGGTGGCAGCTGTCATTTTCCTCCTCAGGACAATGCTCCGGCGGCAGAGAGCCGAGGCCCGCAGGTTCAAGGCCCTTGCGGATATCCGCGGGAAGGAGCTGGACCGTCAGACAGCAGAGAGCAACAGCCTGCGGGAGGAGAAAATCCACGAGGAGGAGGCAAGAAAATCCATGGAGCAGATGTTCCGCCGCTATGCTGCTGCCAACAGCGGCCTGATGCGGTTCTACAACCTGACCTACAGTACCATGCGTAAGATTATCGACATCTACGACATCCATCAGAGCAACCCCGCACACCTTCTCGACAGATCCGTGGACATCGCCCGTGACTTCATCCGCGGCATCAACACCTACGGCGATGCGAGCACTCTGATAGACACCGTGTACCCGGGGTTCCTCAGCGGACTGTTTTCGGAATATCCCGGCCTGTCGAAGGACGAGCAGTACCTTATAATCCTCACCTGCCTGGGATATCCCGCCAGCACACTGTGCACCATCCTCGACATCAGCGAGACCAACCTCAGCACTCGCAAGACCAGGCTCGCCCGTAAAATGGGCCTCGACGGCAGCCTCGCAAAGTACCTCAGCAGCCGCTTGGCCGCCTGGGGAAAGCGGTAATTGCGTCCGCACCAACGGTGATGTGACCTTTAAAATGTGGAATTATATAGGGCGTATGTGCTTGTATAAAAGCAGTTTGACACTTGAAAGCCGCGCTGTAGCCCGTGATTTTATTTTTATCTTGCCGGAACTTTCCCATATTATATTTGCGGCCTGAACCATATAACCGAATCAGATTCATGAGCAAGCTTTCATCTGTGTACGCGGCCATCGCAATATGCCTGTTTGCCGCTGTTTGTAATCCCGCCGTCCTTACAGCGCAGAACACTGTCAGACTCTACGGCGGCATCGGTTACTGGGGACTCTATTCCGAGTACTCCGGTCCGGCAGCCGGCGGCGGAGTGAACTTCGGGCAGAAATACCGAGCCACAGCTGTCTACGGATTCAGTTATCAGAGAGACCTTGTGCGCAGACTGTCTATAGAGTTGGACGTACAGAACTCCTACCGCAACACGTTCCCGGACATTGCGGACGCTCCGGCCGTCACCACGACAGACAGCCCTGGAGGCTATGAGGGTCTTGCCGATATGCCGTCAGTGCGCGACTATATTGACCGGTGGATAGCGGCGGGGAACGACCCCAACAATCTCACCTGGCTGCGTCACAACTCCTTGGCCGTCTCAGTCCGTCCAGTCTTCCATATAATTGACACCGAGCATCACCGCTTCTCCGCCTATGCCGGCATCGGATGGTACTTTGCCGACGGCCTCTGCTTTGAGACGGCGGCCCTGTTCCCGGGGATCGAGCCCGAAAACTACACCGCCTCCACCTGGCAGTACCATGTCTCCGGCCTGACAGGCAACGCGGGCCTGCGCTATGAGTACACCTTCCTCGAGCACTACATGGTCGGCGTGGACGCAGGTGTGACATTCAACGACAGCGGTGCCCCTTGGCAGGATGACCGCATCATGCTCACTGCTACTGATGCCCGTGCGCTGGTGTACGTGGGGTTCAGATTTTAAAGACCGGACTGATGCGTGTGCGTATTCTGCGGCGATGTAATCAGTCATCTTGAGTATGGTCGCGGAGTCCCTTTGGAGAAAAGCATCCTCGACCTCCAGTCCACTTCACCAACTACGCCGTTGAGGTGGACCATATCCCCACGCCCGAAGAATTCAAAGCCGAGAACTGTTTATAAGCAAATTGAAAGCAAAGTGCTGAAAAGCAAGGACGGAACCCTTTTCTTCACATCCTCCTTCCCCGGCTACGATGAAGAGTATGTCGGGCAGGTACTTTCCGACCTGTGCCGGAAAGACATCCTCGTGCGCATAGCATTCGGCATATACCTCAAGCCCGTCAGAAGCCGCTTCGGCATAGTTTACCCGCAGCCCTCGGAGGTCGTCGCCGCCATAGCCCGTCGCGACAAGGCGAAGATACTGCCCTCCGGCAATACCGCGGCCTACCACCTCGGACTGACCACACAGGTCCCGATGCGATCCGAATACATCACCACCGGCTCTGCAAGAGTCATAAAGATAGGAAACAGCAGCATCGCCCTTAAACGCAGCGTGCCACGCAACTTCGCATACAAAGACCCGATGCTCCCCGTTCTCGTGCAGGCACTCAAAGCCATCAAGGAAGAAAACCTCACCGAAGAGCACCTCGGCATCATACGCAGACTGCTTGAAGACCGTCCGCAGCAGGACACCTGGCAGCACGACATCCGGCTCGCCCCCGTATGGATAAGAAAACTCCTCACCGACATAAAAAACTCGATTGACCATGATCAGATGGATAGACAATAGCATTGCAGACCGCCTCTACATCCTTGACCAGGTATCTTCCCGGAAAGACATCACCCCGGAATCAGTCGAAAAGGACTGGTGGGTGACAATTTGAAATGTTTTATAACTACTTGATATTACGCAATTTATATAATATATAAAATGAAATATGTGAAAAATAGTACCATTTTGGTATCATTATTCATATTTCAAAAAGAGGATGGTTGAACGACTATCAATGCTTTTACAAATATTCATAATGCAGTTTTGCAAACAAAGTTATCAAATATTTTGGTACTTAAAAAAGATTTGTTACCTTTGCAGCATTAGAACCTGCCAAGCCTCTCAACGATGCTCAAATCGGCGGGTCGTTTTTTTATTATACCTGAATGAAATCGAATTTCACCAAACCGTATTCCTCCCCGGAACAGATTGTTCAGATATTAAAGACACGTGGTATGCTCATGGAAGATGAGCAGAAAGTTGAGAATTACCTGATGAACATCGGCTATCATCGGTTATCTGCCTATATTTATCCTTTTTATAAAAACCCCAAGGATGATTTGGTATTAAAAGATGGAACTACTTTCAAACAAGCACTGACGCTTTACCGCTTTGACAAGAAACTGCGCATACTCCTTTTCAACGAGATTGAAAAAATAGAGGTCGCCATACGAAGCATACTGGCTAATATAGGATGTCAAGAGCTTGGCGATAAGTATTGGATAACAAAGCCGGAATATTTTGCCAATGCGGATAAATTCAACCAGACATTGGCTGTCATAGAAAAGGAACTGGCATCGAGTAAAGAAGATTACATCGAGAATTTCAGGCATAATTATGTTGAAAGCTATCCTCCGGCATGGATGATAACGGAAGTGCTGTCTTTCGGGAATCTGAATTACATCTATTCCAACATCGCCAGCAATAAATTGATGAAACGCATAGCCGGTTATTTCGGACTGAAACCGCAGGTATTCACCTCGTGGCTGACAGTGCTTGCCAATCTTCGTAATATGTGCTGCCACCATGCAAGGGTATGGAACAGGGATTTCATGCTGAACCCGGCAGAACCGCGCAAAATGTCAAACACGTGGATTGACACATCGAAAATAGACAAGAAAAGGATTTTTTACCGGTTATGTATAATCAGATACTTCCTTGTGTCTATTTCTCCAAATAACAACTTCAACGAAAAGGTCGCTAATTTATTGGCTTGTTTCCCTTCAATAGATATTACAGCTATGGGATTTTATAAGGGTTGGACTGACGAGCATTTGTGGAGATGATGTAATTTGTAAAAATGATGCTGACACAAATCATATATTCGGTCAGCATCATTCAAGATAGTATCAATTATCCCATCCTCCTGTAACCCTTTCCACAACATAAGAAAAGAAGAAGAAACGTTATGTTTATCTTATAGGTGAAACGTAGGATTATTTTGACTGACTCAAGATATAGAATATTGAGTATCAGGCATATAGCGTGGAATACCACTGTTGCACATGCATCACATCAAAGGTTTCCAACGGCTTTCACTTAGACGTGGCATAGTTGGCTCATGTTTTTCATTACATTACAAATTTAACATCCAGCAGAGTAAATAAGAATGTATCTGTCTTTTTATGTGTTTGTCCCAAAGACAATACCTATTCAAATAGCTGTTCCCTATGACTTTCAATGTACCTCATAAAGTCGTAGAACTTGTGTTTGCGTTTTCTTATTATACGCGGTCGGAGCACAAACCAGTTTAGAGCAATCCACAGCAACAGAATAGAATAGGCAATTATCCCCCAATAAAACGAATGGAAAAATGTATATTCATATCCATAGAGTGCAAAACCAATTGATAAAAAGATAAAATACAAGTTCAAGATGAGATGCTGCTGTCTGTATTCCAGCTTTTTTATTCTTAAAAGATTATCTATATAATCAATATTGGTACTATCAATTTTCAGTCCATAATAAATCCGAAGCAGTCTGCCGTAGGATAAAGCCGGCAGCATAAAGCCTATGGACAACAAAGTAACGCCCACTTTGGTGATCGTCAACAAGGGTGTCCAACATATCCAGATAACCGCTCCAAAGGCAATGGGTAATATCATAAGAGTAATGACGGCATAAGCCTCTCCGATTCTACGTAATCTGAAGCATTTTATCTTTTTGCGTATGGCAGACAAATCTGCAACAGGTGCCTGCTGTCCTTTCCATAAGGATTCTATATCTATATCATTCATCATTATTACGTATTTTTTTTGCTAATGTGGATTTTATCCGGTGTATCTTTACACGTACATTTGCTTCCGACAGGCCTGTGATTTGAGCTATTTCCGCTTGTTTCAACTCTTCGAGATAAAGTGAAATAACCAAGCGGTCCATTTCCGGAAGCTCGGCTATGGCTTCATACAGAATTTTCACCTGTAATGAATTATCGCTCGGCTCTTTAGCAAACAGGTTCAATGGGACTTCTGCTTGAGAAATACTATTCTGACGCTCTCTTTGGCGCAAACAAATGTTTGTGGCAATACGAAAAATCCACGTTCCTACGGATGATTCACCTTTGAAAGTGGGAAGATATTGCCACACACGGACAAAGACATCTTGTGCCAAGTCTTGCGCCAAAGAATAATCATTGAAATAGCCCATACATAATCGGAAGACCTTATACCAATAGACCTTATATAAATACTCGAAACTCACGGTCAGTCATTTAAAAAGTCCATAATCTGTTGTATATACCATTCCCAGTCATCAAACATAATGAAATGCAATCCTTTATTCGCGTATTCCAACCGGATGTTCGGCAGATTGCCAAACTGCTGCTCAATCATAGGCGCTATTTTCTTAAAAGGATGCTCCAACAAAACTAGTGTTGGAACGGAAATGTCTGGTATAATGGACCTTAAATCTATGTTGGAATACTCATAATACATATGGGCGTAAGTCGTTCTGTCAGATGATAAGCTCCATTTGACGAGATTGTCATACCGAAGCGAATCACTCGTAAGCGATGTTGCGCTGATATAGGCTTGCCTGTAAAATTGCTCTTCATCTATCTTGCGCATTTGAGATTCAAACTCGTTAAACTCTTCGGGAGCAATCTTTTTACTCTGAAAATAGGGATTATAAAGAGCCGTCAAACAAGGAAGTGCATCTACAACGACAATGCCCTTGACTAAATTTGGCTGACTTGATGCTATATAAAGAGCCAAGCCACCACCCATACTATGACCTATGAGTATAGGATTTTTTATATTTTCTTTTTGAATGAACCCAATAATCTGTTTTGCCCAACTATCAAAGGACGGATTCTTTTCGGGAGGAACACCTGCAAATCCAGGCATCGTTAGAATGTAACAACTGTAATTGTTTTGTAAGCTATCAACCGTCTGTTCCCATACTTCACCAGAACATGCGAAGCCAGGAATCAGAATAATAGCTTGTTTCCCATTACCTACACGTTGCACGGAAAATGATTGAGCAAAGCCCGTATCTATGATTCCCAATAACACGACACACAGCAGCCCGACTTTACAAATTAAATTCTTCATGATTTTATTCTTTTTCCATTTAGATACGAAACAATGTGGGATGTTACAGAATCAAGTGTCTTTTTCGCTCGGCGTTTTTCCTGAATAATACAAAAACACCCGACTTTACATTCTTGGGTGTAAAATCGGGTGCTTAATTTGTAAAGTATTGATTTCCAACACTTATTGCGGAGGCGGAGGGATTCGAACCCCCGGAACGTTGCCGTTCAACAGTTTTCAAGACTGCCGCCATCGACCACTCGGCCACACCTCCATGTCCCTTCATTTCTGAATCGGGCGGCAAAGATAGGAATTATTTCCAAACGAGCAAAATTATCTGTAGGCAGGGCAAAATGGTTATCCGCAAAAATACCCCTTAAGCAGTTTACGTCCGGCCGGCATTATCACTTTACATTTTAGTTGTGTAGCAACCAACTGATTGACTGTGTGCTGCGTTTGATGAAAAATGTTAAGTGATGACAAAAACGCCTGTTTTAGCCGAAATTCACCACTTAACATATCGCCAAATGGATAATGCTCATATAATCAGGTGTGTACGACTTAACTAAAATGTAAAGTGAGAAATAAGATGCCCTTGACGACGGTGGTTCGGACCTTAGCCGGGTAGGGTGACAGCAGCAGCAGGGGTATTTTGCGGATAATCATATAGGACAGTTTTGCTTACCTCGGCACGTCCTCGTATATGATCCGGTCCTGCTCGGCGATTCTCTTCGGTACGGCTCCGATGACCTGATTCAGTTCATCTATGGAAAGAGCATTGAGCGGTTTGCCGAATTTTTTCTGCGAGTAATTGTCCCTGGCGGTGTCGTAGGCCTTGTCCATTGCGTTTCGGATCTGAACGTAGACCTCCGGGGACGAGTCTCTGTTGAATCCGATGCTGAATATCCCCAGGAACTGATTCTCATCTGTATCTGTGCGGATACCCTGTTCCATGATTATCCCGACGGCCTTTTCCGGAATTTCTTCCAATGTCACCTGATATCCGTCCATCATGATCCTGTCGTTGCTGTTCACGTGGATCTGGTGGAAATATTTCCGGTTAGAGGAAGTGACGGGAATGGCTGTCGTGATCTCCTCATTGTCGCTGATGGCCGGAGGCAGTATGTGTACTGATTCAGCGGACAGTACCGCACCTCCGCCAAGGTCTGCCCTGTAGCGGACTTTCAGGAGACCGGCCTTCCGGAGGCTGTTTTTTATGTCGGTTACGGACCCCATGTCGGTGCCGCCGGAGATATTAATCTCAGCAATGGTGGGCTTGCCGGCAGCGATTTTGTCTGCAATGACTTTGTCTATGTCCTCAGAACTGTATTGCTGACCGTCGATTGTCAGCATATCTTTCGATACAGTGATGGTCAGTACGCTGTCCTGTGCGGCAGAGACTGCGTCCGGAGAAGTGCTGTGAGTGCCGGCTGCCGTAGCGGTGACGGTACTCTGCTGTGTCTGATCCTTGGTCCCGCAGCCGAACGCGAGGAAGGTGGCGGTGAGCAGCGGGAGGGCGGTGGCCAGCCTCAGTGAGGCGTAGCGGCCGAGTCGTGTCTTTGTCATCATAATAAACCGTTTTTTTGTGAGTGAGTGATTCAACCCGCTGGATATATCCGGATTATAACCAAAGAGTTGCTTGAAGATGGCTGTTCTATATAGAGTCAGGTCATTTCCTTCGTTGAGAACATCGCGGTCGGCCTCCCATTCCTGCACCTCCTTCAGGTCCTTTTCGGCTATCCACAGGAAGGGGTTGAACCACAGGAGGCTGCGCAGGACGGAGAGGACGAGCCTCTCGTAGGAATGCCGGTGCTGGACGTGGCTGGCTTCGTGGGAGAGGATCATCCGTCGCTCTGAGGGGCTGTAGTTGAAGCCCATGTAGACCGTCCGCAGGAATGAGAACGGGGTCCGTATCTTTCCGCTCTCGGCTAAGGTCCAGTCCTCCATCCGGGTCAGGCGGGCTCCCCGGCGTAGGCGGCGTATCCGTATGATATTCAGAATTATCAGGGCAATAGAGGCTGCGGCGGTCACTCCGTAGGCGGCAGCGGCCGTTTTCAGGACAATGGCCTTCGCGGAGGTTTTCCGGGAGGTGGCGGCAGTATCCTCTGCCGTGGTTCCGCTGTAGCCTCCGTCCTCCGGGAGGAGGTCCCCCCGGAATTCGTGGAGTACGGCCGTCCCCTCTGCTGCGGACTCCGGGGCGGGGGAGTACAGCGGCACGTCGAGGGCGGGGATGAGGGCTGCGAGCAGCATTGTCCCGACGATGTATGCCCGGCACAGCCTGTAGCCGACCTTTCCTGCCAGCAGCCACCGGTACAGGACCAGGAACAGGCCGCTGCAGATCAGTACCTCGATTATGTATTCGACCGTCTTCATATCTTTTATTTGCCTGAGTTCAATATCCTTAGGATCTCGTCGGTCTCCTCCACCGAGATGGACTTCTGCGAGGAGAAGAAGTTGACCATCCGGCTGACGGATCCGTCGAAGAAGTTGTCCAGCACCGTGCGCATGTATGTGCCTGTGTACTCTTCCTTCGCCACGAGCGAGAAGTATTCGTAGGTCCGTCCGTAGGCCTTGTGCGAGACGAAGCCCTTGCTCTCCAGTATCCGCACGATGGTCGATACCGTGTTGTACGCCGGCCGCGGCTCCGGCATCTCCTCTAAGATGTCGTGTATCAGCACCTTCCCCTTCTTCCAGATTGCCTGCATTATCTCGAGCTCGGCGCGTGTGAGCTCCTGCCGTTCTTCCTTGACTATTTTTGCCATGATGTGTGTAGTTTCTATTTCTGACCACAAAGCTATAACTAAATTTTTAAATATGCAACTAAAATTTTAGTTAATCATCCGAGTCCGATGATGTATGAAATATGTACAGTCAAGATGAGAGTAGAATAAATTAAGATGCTGTAAATTAATAAATTGTAAATATTGGCACGATTTTGTCTAAAATAGTGGGCAAACAGAAATGGAAAAATTTAAAATACTATAACCAATGAAATCGTTCCTCAACTTCATCCGCAAGAACGGGCTCTACGCCTTCATCAACCTTTTCGGTCTGACGGTCTCTTTGGCTTTCGTGCTGCTGCTGGCAGTGTTCGTGAGCCGGCAGCTGACCACCGACGCGTTCCAGAAGAATGCCGACCGCATCTATCTCTATGCCAACGAGAACTTTATCGGCAGCGCGTACTATCTCCAGAAGCACCTTCTGGACCATTTCCCGGAGGTGGAGAAGGCTACCTCGTATCTCTCGGCCTCCGGTATGTCCGGCCTCGGAGAGCTGACCATCGGCGGCAGCTCCACGGCTGTGCCGGCTCAGACCTCATACGCCGACAGTTCCTTCTTTGATATGTTCTCATTCCCTTTGCTCAGCGGTTCCGTTGAGGCGTGGAAGGCCTCGGACCGAAGCGCAGTCATCAGCCGGAGCTTTGCTGACGCGCATTTCCCCGGCAGGGACCCGGTCGGTCAGACATTGACCTACAATGTGCTGGGCGATGATGAGGGTTACACATTTACGATAGCGGCAGTGATGGAGGATATCGACCATTCGGTCATCAGGTACTGCGATGTGATGTGCCGGGCCGATTTCATGACGGAACTCAACAGGGCCAACGATGAGGAGATGAGCAACACGGGTATGTTCGACACCTTCATCATGACCTGGCCGAACTCCGATATACAGGCTAAGATACCGGAAATCAGGGAGTATCTGGGAGAAGTGTGGTGGTCTTACTCGGAGAATATGGTGGACAAGGTCTTCTTCATTCCCCTCAGGGACGTGTATTTCTTCGATGAGTCCCAGTCCATTACGGGCAATATCAATCAGGGCGACAGTCAGCTGGTCAGGATTCTGCTGGCCGCCTGCATCATCCTGATGCTGTTCGCCGTGCTCAACTACATCAACCTGACCGTGGCCCAGTCGGGGCGCCGCGCCAGGGAGATGGCCGCCCGCCGGCTGCTCGGAGAGAGCAGGGCAGGGGTGATATGGAGGATGATAGCCGAGGCCACCGCATTCGCAGCCGTATCGACGGTGCTGGCGGTGCTGATAGCCGAGGCCCTGGCGCCCTACGCCTCGCGGCTGCTGGGATATGATTTTTCCGTGCTGGCGGAGATTACCCTGCCCATCGCACTGCTGATTGTCATAGGAATAGCTCTTATAGGCTTCCTCTCGGGCATCATCCCCGCGCTGACGATTTCCAGGGCAAAGCCTATTGACATCGTGCGCGGCTCGTTTAACCTGCAGATCCGTTCGTGGTTCGGCAAGGCGCTGATAGTCATCCAGCAGGTAGTGGCTGTGGCCATGATAGCCGTGTCCCTGATGATGTTCTTCCAGATAAGGGCGATGATCCATGCTCCGCTGGGGTACAATACCGAGGACATCCTCGACGTGTCCAGCGAGGTCTTCACTTCCGGGGCGCAGATAAGGGAGTTCCGGGATGCCGTGGAGGCCCTGCCCTTCGTGGAGGCCGTGGGTTTCGGAGAGGGTACTCCGCTGTTCGGCACCAATAACTATACCCGTTACTATCAAGGCGGTCTGCTCGGTTTTCAGCTGATACGCGGTGATGCGGAGTATTTCGACATTCTGGGCCTGAGGCTTAAGTCGGACAATCACTTGGCGGACAAGTCGGCCTGGTACTGGAACGAATACGCCTTCAAGGAGGCTGGCCTGCCTGAGACCGCTACGGAGTGTACTTTCGGAAATGAGAAATACGGTTATGAGACGGAACCTGTGGCGGGAGTCTACTACGACTTCAAGATCAGGCCTCTGCTCTACGACCAGTCGGCGGCCCAGATCTACAGGTACGATGTCTATCCGGAGAACCGCACTCCATGGAACGTCATAATCAAGATTACCGGCGACCATGCCGCGGCCTACGACCGCATAGCCGGGGTCTACAGCCGCATACGGCCCGACGGAGCCTTTGACGCCTCCTACATTGAGGACCAGATAGAGGCTACATTTACCCAGTACATCCAGCTGCAGAAGATCATCATCATCTTCACGGTGATAGCGATATTCGTCTCGTCCCTTGGCCTGTTCGCCATGAGCACCTACTACATCCGGGCCCGCAGCCGCAACATCGCGGTCGAGAAGGTCTTCGGCGCCGACAAGGGGCTCATCCTGCGGCAGATCGCCTCGTCCTACCTGCTGCTCTCGCTGATTGCCTTCGTCGTCTCCGTTCCCGTCAGCTGGCTGCTCACCGACGCATGGCTCAGCCAGTTCTCCTACAGCGCGGGTGCCTGGCTCCAGTGGGTCCTTATCCTCGCCTCCGGAGTGCTCTCCTGCGGCATCGCCTTCCTCACCATCCTCTACCAGAGCATCGTGGCCATCAATACTCCTCCGGTCATCGCGCTGCGCAAGGAAGACTGATGGCATTTTACAGCCAGCGGAGGATACGCGCGGGATTGCCGGCGCAGACGGTGTGTGGCGGGACGCTGCGGGTGACGACGCTGCCGGCTCCGATGACCGAGCCCTCGCCGATGGAGACGCCGGGGAGGACGGTGACATTGCCGCCGAGCCAGACATTGTCCCCGATGGTGATGGGGAGGGCCTTCTCGATGCCCTTGTTGCGCTCCTGCGCGTCGAGGGGGTGGACGGCGGTGAGCAGGCTGCAGCCCGGACCTATGAAGACGTGGGAGCCGATGGTGACGGGGGCCTCGTCGAGTACGGTCAGGTTGAAATTAATATAGGTGTCGTCACCTATGGATATCTGGGTGCCGTAGTCGCAGAAGAAGGGGGAGAGGATGACGACACTGCGGCCCATGTGGCCGATGAGCGAGCGCAGCAGGATGTTGCGGGTGGCTGTGTCCCTGGGGTGCAGCCGGTTGAGCTCATAGATCTTGTCGCGGCAGGCCATCAGCTCCGCCGTCAGTTCGGGGTTGCCCACGGCGTCATACCATTCGCCGCTCAGCATTTTTTCTTTGGCAGTAGTCATTTCGTATGTGCAGTCGGTTAATCGCGTGCGCAAAATTACTATCTTTGCCATCACGAAACAATAAATAACAACAGATATGGAATTCAAATACGAGGAACTTTTCCAGATGGGTGAGGATACTACCAAGTATCATCTTGTCACCAAGGACTATGTGTCTACCGCTCAGTTCGAGGGCGAGGAAATTCTGAAAGTCGATCCCGAAGGACTCAGGCTGATTGCCCGCCAGGCTTTCCACGATGTGGCCTTCATGCTCCGTCCCGAGCACAACGAGATGGTGGCCAAGATTCTCAATGACCCCGAGGCCAGCCGCAACGACAAGGCCGTGGCCCTGACCATGCTGCTCAACGCCGACGTGGCCAAGAACCAGAAACTGCCTTTCTGCCAGGATACAGGTACAGCCATCGTAGTGGCCAAGAAAGGCCGCAGGGTATGGGTGGACAAGACCGCCGACGGCTCCCGCATCAGCGACGAGGAGGCCCTGCAGCACGGCGTCTACGACACTTACACCACTGACAATCTGCGTTATTCCCAGACTCTTCCCCTGGATATGTACAAGGAGAAGAACTCCGGCAACAATCTGCCCGCTCAGGTGGACATCTACGCCACCGAGGGCGGCGAGTACAAGTTCCTGTTCATCGCCAAGGGCGGCGGCTCGGCCAACAAGACCTTCCTCTTCCAGGAGACCAAGGCCCTGCTCAACCCCGAGAAGCTCGAGAACTTCCTGATAGAGAAGATGAAGACCCTCGGTACGGCAGCCTGCCCTCCCTACCACATTGCATTCGTAATCGGCGGCTCCTCGGCTGAGACCAACCTCAAGACCGTCAAGCTCGCCTCAGCCAAGTACTACGACAACCTGCCCACCACCGGTGACGACCTCGGCCGCGCCTTCCGCGACATCGAGCTGGAGCAGAAGCTCTTCAAGGCTGCCTGCAACATCGGCCTCGGCGCCCAGTTCGGCGGCAAGTACTTCGCCCACGACATCCGCGTGATCCGTCTGCCCCGTCATGGTGCGTCCTGCCCCGTCGGCCTCGGAGTATCCTGCAGCGCCGACCGCAACATCAAGGGTAAGATCAACAAGGACGGTATCTGGCTCGAGACCCTGGACAAAACCCCATCCGTCTCGTTCCCGAGCAGCTGCGCGGCGGCTTCGCCAAACATTCCGG
>DWYD01000192.1 GCA_019118865.1 Candidatus Coprenecus merdipullorum
GATTGTAGCGGTCATCCACTCCATTACCCTCGTAAGAGCCGCCTTTCCAATCCCAAAGATAGGTTGAGGAAGTCAGACGGTCAAAGCGTACAAGGTCCTGGCGGCGCATATTCTCCCAATAAAGCTCGCGGGCACGCTCGTCGAGGATGTCATCAAGTGAGACTGCGGACACCTCGTTGAGACCGGCCCTGGTACGTACCGCGTTGTAAGCGGCCAGACCGTCGGACTGAATGCCTCCGTTACGGAGCTGAGCCTCGGCCAGCATCAGATATGCATCAGCTGCTCTGAAAATGGGATAATCCGTGTCAGGATATGAGCCCTGTCCGTCAGCGGGAGAACCGTCATGCTTGAGATTGGTGAACTTCATCTGGCACCATCCGTTGGAGAAATCGGAATTATCTATGATCTCTCGTGAATGAGCCTGCTCTCCGAACTCCGAACCGTCGGTAAAGAGGAATCTACGGTCCACGCTTTCATCGAAAAGATCCAGGAACTGGGGAGTGACTACAAGACCGCCCCATCCGTCGTTGGTACCGAGAGCTGCCTGCCATGAGGGATTGCCGGAGACGATGGAACCCTTGATTACGAAATTGGTGCTGCCGTAAGTCTGGATATTTACAGCATCGCTCTGGACTGCAAAAATAATTTCAGGGCTGAGATTGTTGTCTGCCGAGAAGTTCCACTGCCACTCGGAAGGCAGGGTGTAGCTGTCAACTATCTTCTTGCTTTCAGCGGCACACTCGCTCCATGCGGAGATAACCGGACGGCCCTGCGGATCATCCGCTGTAAACACCTCTGCATTGAGATACAGTTTGGCCAGCAGCATGGTGGCGAACTCCTGGCTGGTACGGCCGTACTCGGTAGAAGCAGCAGGACGCAGGTCATCACGGAAACCGTTCTCACCGGCAATCTCATTCACCAGCCACTCATAAAGGTCGTAACGGAGAATCTGATCGGGACCTGTGGCTCCTACGGAGTTCTCTTCTGTAGCAAAGGGAACATTGCCGAAAAGGTCGATGGCATGATAGTAACTCAGAGCTCTCAGCGCCCTGGCCTGGGCGACCATATAGTCCATCTCCTCGCCCTGGAATTCCTCCGGAGCAGCAAGTCCTCTGCGGATAAACTCGTTGCATAGGCCGATCTGATAGTAGATACGCGAGAACATAGCTGTCACGAACACATCGGATGTTGTCCAGCTCAGCCCGTGGAGAGACTTGATGGTCTGGTCGTTCCAGCATGTGCTGGCCTCATCTGTAGGCAGCTCCTGCAAGTGGAAGAGCGCTCTCATGTACTGACCGTAACCGCCGTCGATACCGTCAATGTCAGGGGAAGAGTCAGGACCTTCGGACGCACTGACGGACAGACCGCCATAGCACTTGGCCAGCAGCTGCTGGTAAGCCTCGAGGCTGTTGAGCACATCCTCAGGCAGCTGGATGTTGGGGTCGATAGGAGTTACGTTCAGGTCCTGAACGCAGGAAGTCGTGGAAAACACAGCCGCAACCGACACCGCTATAGAAACCAATATTGTAGTAATTCTTTTCATAATTTCCGATCTCCTTGATATTAGAAGTTGTACTTAAGGCCGATGATATAAGTGCGCGGACGGGGATACATATTGTTGTCAATTCCTCCGAACACCTCAGGGTCTATACCCGAATATTTGGTAAAGGTAGCCACGTTCTGAACTGTTCCGAACAGGTTCAGGCTGCCGCCCTTGCCCAGTTCGAAGAGGTAGCTCAGGGTGATGCGGTCAATCTTAAAGAATGAGCCGTCCTCAACCCAGTAGTCAGAAAGATAAGCCGCATTGGTGAAGCCCCATGAGGGAGCATCTGTCATACAGTTGCGGACGAAGGAGTTGGTCCACAAGTCGGAGAGCAGGGACAGGCGGGAGGCGTTGTTGTTGTACACCATGTTGCCGAGGTTACCGTGACCGGCGATAGCCAGAGTCAGGTTCTTCCAGGACACCGAGGTGTTGAAGCCGATGGTCCATACAGGATTGGCCTGTCCGAGATAGTAGAGATCATCCGCATCAATGACACCGTCACCGTTCTGGTCCACGTAAGCACCGGGGATGGGAGCTCCGTTCTCGTCATATATCTGCTGATATACATAGAAGGTATTGGCAGGATATCCCACCATGTGTCTCTGAATGGTGTTGCCGACACCGCCGCTGATACCGCCGGTAGCCACTCCTGTGTAGCCGTCACCGTCGTTGGTAGTCAGCTTGGTGATGCGGTTCTGATTATATGCGACATTGGCTCCGATGCTCCAGTACCAGTCCTTTGTCTGCACCGGGACACCTGTGATTTCAAACTCAGCGCCTTTGTTCACCAGGGATCCGATATTGGCGAAGAGGTAGTTTGTCAGGTTGGCTCCGGCCGCTACCGGCGTGTAGTTGAGCAGGTCGGTTGTCTCCCTGTAATACACGTCAAATGTACCGAACAGTCTGTCATTGAAGAATCCGTAATCCAGACCGATGTTGTAGGTAGTGGTTGTCTCCCACTTCAGGTCCGCGTTGTATCCGTTGGGTGTGATAGGGATAATCACATTGCCGTCGAACATATAGTAGCTGCCGATAAGGTTTGTCTGATAAGTAGGAATAGACTGGTAGACATCACCTATATCCTGCTGGCCTGTCTGTCCCCAGCTCAGACGGAGCTTGAGGTCGGATACTGCCTTGGAGTTCTTCAGGAAGCTCTCGCCCTTGATATTCCATCCGAAGGCTACGGAAGGGAAGAAGCCCCACTTGTTGTTGGTGAAACGGGAGGTACCGTCCCAGCGGACTGTTGCTGTCAGCATATAGCGGTTGTCGTAGTTGTAGTTGGCACGGCCGAAGAATGATACAAGGAAATACTCGCTCTTGTTGTGGAATTCGGAGAGTGAAGCCACACTGCCGGCCACGGGATCGGGCTGGGTCTCGGAGATGCTGTTGCTCTCAGTATAGAAGTGCTGCCAGGAATATCCGGCCATGACACCGAAACTATGCTTGTTTATCTCCTTGGTATAGTCCGCGTAGGCTTCAAGGGTCATGTCCTGCTTGGTCTGGTCATAGGGGTTGTTGAGACCGCGGCCGGCCTGGGTCTGGTTGTGATAGGACTGCTCGGCGCCGTAGGGAACGGTCACTGTTCCGTTGGAGTGAGAATAGTCCATACCCAGGTTGAGGTTGAGCCTCAGATCCTCAAAGCCGTGAATCTTATAGTCGAACTGGGCATTGCCTATAAAACGTGAAGCCTTGGACACATCAATACGCTGGTAGAGAGCGGCCAGAGGGTTGATGGTAGACTGGGTATTCGGTTCGAATGTACCGTCCTCCATCATATTGCCCCACATCTGATAACCATCCAGACCATGCTCGCTGTAGATAGGCTGGGTAGGATCGTACTCGATGGCGGCCGAGATGGCTCCGGTATTGGCGAAGCGGTTGTTCTGGAACATACCCTTACCGTTGAGGGAAACGGTAAGATGATCGTCGAAGAGGGTCGGAGTCAGGTTCAGGGCAACGGTTCCTCTCTCCATGCTGGAGGTCTTCAGGGTACCTTTCTCGTTGAGATAACCTCCGGACACGCGGTAAGGCATATAGCCGGCGTCACCGAACTTGAAGTTGCCCTGCAGGCTGAGATTGGCCTCATGACTCATTCCAAGCTGGTAGATAGCTTTCTGCCAGTCTGTATTGGCATTTCCCAGCGCAAGGTAGCCGTCGGATGTCTCACTGCCGGTATAAGCCAGCATGGCTGCCCTCATCTCATCTCCTGTCATCACATCCAGATATTTGGTATTCTGGGAGATAGACACGGTATAATCCGCGCTTACATGAGGTACGGCCGAATCGTACTTGCTTCCTTTCTTAGTGGTAATGATAATCACACCGTTGGATGCGCGGGAACCGTAGATGGCTGTCGCCGATGCATCCTTGAGAACGGTGAAAGTCTCGATATCGCTGGGGTTGATGGAGGAGAGCTGGTCCGCAACTCCGCTTATACCCTCATTGGTGATAGGCAGACCGTCTATCACGATCAGAGGTGAGTTCTGGGCATTCAGGGACGAACCGCCTCGGATACGGATGGTGGATCCGGAACCGGGAGCTCCGTCACCCTCAGTGATGACCACTCCGGCTGACTTGCCCTTCAGCATCTCGGCAGGGGAGGTAACGGCTCCTTTGTTGATCTGGTCGGCCCGCACCGTCGAGACAGAACCGGTAAGGTCCTCTTTCTTTACTGTACCGTAACCGATGACCACCACTTCATCCAGAAGTTCGGTATCCTCCTCAATTGTAATGACGGCCGGCACCTGGTCGGCCTGGAATACGAGTGTTTTGTAACCGATGAGCGATATTTCGATCATCGAAGAAGCAGAAGGGACTGTAAGTTCGAAATTACCGTCCAGATCTGTTTCCGTACCGTTGAGAGTTCCCTGTTCGAGAACCGCAGCTCCGATTACAGGTCCCATCTCATCCACGACCCGGCCTTTCACAGTATACTGTGCCCAGGCGCTGGAGAGCGAGAGCAGTGTAATCGAGATTAACGCTGTCATCAATCTTTTCATACGTTAAATAATTAATGTTTGTACTTTATGTTGGTTTATCGTTGTTTCGGTTTGAACAGCCTCAGCTGTACCGGATCGTCCTTATCATCCACGAAAAGGGCTGATACTGCCGCAATCAGGAGACAGAGCCCCGAGAACACCATGGCGTAGACAGTATGCCCGCCGTACACGTGGTTGACCATGAAACCGCCGAGAAGACCGTTGCATACCTGAGGTATGGTAATGAAAAAGTTGAAAATGCCCATGAATACTCCCATTTTGGCGGCAGGGAGGGAGCCTGCGAGGATTGAATAAGGCATGGCCAGGATGCTGCCCCAGGCGATGCCCACTCCTATCATGGATATTATCAGAAGGTTAGGATTCTTGAAGATGAAGAATGAAGCAAAGCCGAGAGCTCCCATCAGCAGGGAGAAGGAGTGAGTGGCCTTGCGGCCTATCTTAGAGGCTATCAAGGGCAGGAGGAAGGCATAGACTGCGGCCACACCATTATATATACCCTGCAGGACACCGACCCAGTCACCGGCGTTGCCGAACTCGACCGAGGTACGGTCCACCGTGTTGTAGCAGTGCTCGGCTACGGCAGGGGTCATGTAAACCCACATCGAAAAGAGGGCGAACCAGGAGAAGAACTGGACCACTCCAAGCTGCACCATGGTTCTGGGCATATGGCCGAAATCCTTGAAAATCTCCAGGAAACCTCCGTCCTTCTGCCTTCTCTCTCCCTGTTCAGGAGGATATTCGGAAGTGCTGATGACAGTCCACAGCACGCAGAGCAGCAGGACTGCGGCACCGATATAGAAAGCCATGCGCACGTTCGGAGCCACACCGCCATCGACTGCCGGGGTATTTGACATTCCGAACCAGTTGGTCAGTACATAAGGCAGGACAGCACCGACGACAGCGCCGACACCGATGAGAGAGGTCTGCATCGAAAAGCCGAGTGTCCGTTGTTCAGAGGGCAGTTTGTCGGCTACAAGAGCCCGGAAAGGCTCCATGGCTACATTAATGGAGGCATCCATGATCATGAGGATACCGGCTCCTATCAGCAGAGGGGACAGGAAGCCTGCGAGGGAGGGAGAATTGGGCATCAGGAACAGCATAAGGGACGCAAGTATGGCTCCGGTCAGAAAATAAGGGCGCCTTCTGCCGAGCCGGCACCAGGTACGGTCGCTGTAATGTCCTATGATGGGCTGGACGATCATGCCCGTCAGGGGCGCCGCCAGCCAGAAATACGACAGATGGGCCACATCAGCTCCGAATGACTGCAGGATCCTGCTGACATTGGCGTTCTGCAGCGCCAGGCCGAACTGAATCCCGAGAAATCCGAAACTCATGTTGAAAATCTGCATGAACGTCATTCTCTTCTTTTCCATAGAAATCTGTTTAACATTTCAAAATTATTGAATCCATACCGTTTTACATTACTGTTTCCGATGGGCTGTAGAAAAAGACTGACGAATCGTAACATTATTTTAACAACTTGGAAATAATCCCTAAATTTGCCCCTGCTATGAGAGTTCTGATTATAGAAGACGAAATTCCCGCCCAGCAGATACTGATGAAATTCCTGGGCAGATTCTTCCCGGACTTCACGATAGTCGGGATTCTGGACTCGGTGGACACCGCTGTCAATTTTCTAAGGCACCAGACCCCGGATCTGATATTTCTGGATGTAGAGCTCTCGGACGGAAAGAGTTTCGAAATATTCAGGCAAGTCGAGATCAACTGCCCTATTATAGTCACCACCGCATATGCCGACTACGCCCTGGATGCTTTCCGGAACAAATGCATAGACTATCTTCTCAAGCCCATAGAGGCTGCCGCTTTCAAGGCTTCCGTCGACCGGTGCCTGCAGTTATGCGGGACAACAGCCGCATCCAGACCTGCGGCCGATATAACCGCTTACGCAAGGCCTGCATACAAACACCACTTTACCATTAAGTTAGGAAGCCAGATTCTGGTTATCGACGTGAACGACATCGCCTACTTCTACTCCAACGACAAGTCCACGTGGATGGTCACCCGCGACGGCAAACAATACATGACAGACGACTCACTGACAGCCATCGAGGGGGAAGTTGACCCGGCCCGGTTTTACAAGATCTCCAGGAAATGTCTGGTCGGAATGTCTTCTATCTACACCATTTCCAAGTATTTCAATTCCCGTCTGAAAGTCACACTCTCACCCAGGAACATTGAGCCCGTAATCGTCCCCCGCGACCGCGTCCAGTCCTTCATGGAGTGGATCGAGGGAGCATAGCTACCGGACCAGTGGAATACGTACGATGAACTCGTAATCCGTCTTCTCCGTTACGACACTGCGGTTGAACAGAATCTCGTACTGACGGCTTATGTTCTGCAGTCCCGTACCCGGAGATGTCTCTGAATCAGCTTTCCTGGGGTTGAGATTGTTCCTTACAACGACATGACGCATCTCTACCCCGATGGATATTCTCAGAACATTGGAGGAATTGACCACATTGTGTTTGACCGCATTCTCCACCATCATCTGCAGAGTGCACGGGATTATCCTGGCATCATGGTATTTTTCCGGGATATCTATTTCAGTAACGAAACTTTCCCCGAATCTCTCCCTCAGCAGGTCACAGTACTTGCGCACAAACTCCAGCTCTTCCTCCAGCATTACCAGGGTATGCTTCTCCAGCTTGAGGAAATAGCGGTATACTCCGGCCAGTTTCCCAGCATAATCACTCGCCCGGTCGGCATCCTCATGTATCAGATACTGAAGGACATTCAGGCAGTTGAACAGAAAGTGAGGGTTGGTCTCGCTTTTCAGCAGCTGGTACTGGTAGTTGGCCTTGGCCCGCTGCTCCGCCTCCACGGCCACAGCCTTGCGGTTCGTCCAGCGGTAATAGAAAATAAGGTCCGTGACGAGAATCGCTACTGCATTGAACACAAAATTGCTTACGTAAGTGAACAGGAACAGCCGTCCGAAGAACTTGGAGCCGTCCACCACATGCGGAAACTGCCATACCCGCACCAGTACCGATGTAAGGAATGCCATCAGAGCAATGGCTCCTACCTCCACAAGAGAACGGATTATGGTCCTGCCGCTACCGTAAGGGATATACCGCACCAGGAGGACGACAATAAGAATATCACCGAGCAAAGCACCGAAAGTAAGGGAATAATTCGACAGGGTCTGAAACAGAAAATCGCCGAAATAGAGTCCGAAACTCTCGTAAAACAGAGGCATAGCCCTTTCTATCACTATCCTCGCCAGAAGGACGATGATAATGATTACCATCAGATCGACGGTCGAGACCTGGCTGCGTCCGTCATTATTGATGTTTCCCTCCGACATGCCAGTCCTTGCGTACTAAGAGGACAATCACCTGCCCTAGAAGCCCGGTTGTAATCATGGTGACTATTACATTGATCCATACCCCCCAGGATGGCACCCACTTCTCCAGCAATCCTGCACCTTCCGTTCCGATATAGAAACCCGCGAAGCAGGACAGGAATGCCAGTCCCAGAAATACATCAAAAGAAGCTCTGTAATATTTTATCAGTGCGAAAACCATACCTATGGTAAGGAAAGTAAGAAAAATACCGTCCCCTATCTTCGTATCGTGGAGTGCAAGACATACGACAGCATGGGCCAGGACAAAAATAAGAACTATGACATTGGCCCTGAGAACGTCACCCCTTGCATTGCCCGATCTTGAGAAAAACCGCTTCATAGTCACAGAATTTCTGTAAAATTAGGGATTTTTCAATAATTTTGCAAAAAATCCGCACGATGATTATTCATTTTTCCATCAATTTCCGCACCAGGTGGGGACAGGATCTGTACATCACAGGCTCGCTTCCAGAGCTGGGAGGCGGTGACCCGGCAAAGGCCGTGGCAATGAATTATTCACCTGACAGTTACTGGAAAGCAGACATCAAGATCTCCTCCCTCGAGGAGAGACTGCTGTCCTACAAATATTTCGTCAAATCCAAGGACGGCAGCAGCTTCTACGAGGCAGGCGCCGAGAGGATTCTAGGGCTGAACAGCGCGTCCCGTGAGCTCTTCCTCAACGACGAGTGGCAGGGCAACTCCGACATTGCTCCGTTCCTGACAGCCCCCTTCTCGGAAATTTTCTTCCGGCACGGGCACCATGACCCCACCCAGACCCACATCCACAGCCGGGAAATAATCATCCGCGTGACAGCTCCCGCAGTTGAGCCTGACTGCACCCTCTGCATCTGCGGAGACTCCCCGCTGATGGGCTGCTGGAATCCTGCAAATGCACTTGAAATGACCCCCGTACACGGCTCCCGCTGGACAGTCCACCTGCCTGCGGAGAAACTGGGCCGAAGGCTGGAATTCAAGTTCATCAAGCGCAATACCGCTGACGGCAGCACCGTCTGGGAGGACAGGGACAACCGTATCCTGGAGCTGCCCGGCAGTATCACCCCCCATCAGACCTGGTCCGTGGAATACTCCCAGGCGTCCTTCCACCCGGGAAGACCCCGCTTCTCCGGCACCGCCGTACCGGTATTTGCCCTCAGGACGCAGAACAGCTGCGGCATCGGCGACTTCACCGACC
The DNA here is from genome assembly GCA_019118865.1 of Candidatus Coprenecus merdipullorum. Taxonomy (GTDB): domain Bacteria; phylum Bacteroidota; class Bacteroidia; order Bacteroidales; family UBA932; genus Coprenecus; species Coprenecus merdipullorum. The sequence goes on from DWYD01000192.1 coordinate 9,099, forward strand.
TCAAGATATTCGGAGACTGGATCCGCTCCATAGGACAGAACGTGATACAGATCCTGCCGGTCAACGACACCACCTCCACCGGCACCTGGACCGACTCCTACCCCTACGGAGGCATCACCGTCATGGCCCTGCATCCGATATTCATCAACATCACGGCCATCGGTCCTCTCAGGAATCCCGGACAGCGCTCCGCCTACACCCGCGAGCGGAAGGCCCTGGACGCCCTGCCGGCCATCGACTATGAGAAGGTGCTGGCCATGAAGAACAAATACCTCAGAATACAGTTCGAGACCTACAAGGAGGACACCTTCGCCGAGCCGAAATTCCTCTCATTCTACCGCAGCAACAAGTCCTGGCTCCTGCCCTACTGCGCCTTCTGCGCCATGAGGGACAGCCACGGCACCGCCGATTTCTCCCGCTGGGGAGAGGACTCCCGCTGCACCCCGGAGCTGCTGGCACGCGTCAATTCGGAGGACAGTCCCCTCTATCCCGAGATATCCTTCCACATCTTCACCCAGTACCACCTGCACAGGCAACTGCTGGACGCGGTGCAGTACCTCCATTCGCTGGGCATTGCCCTGAAGGGAGACATCCCCATAGGCATCACCCGAAACAGCGCGGACGCCTGGGCCTCCCCGGAGCTCTTCCACATGGATTCCCAGGCCGGAGCCCCGCCCGACGACTTCGCGGCCGACGGCCAGAACTGGGGCTTCCCCACCTACGACTGGGACCGGATGGCCGCCGACGGCTACCGCTGGTGGAAAGAGCGCTTCCGCCACATGTCCGAGTATTTCGACGCCTACAGGATAGACCACGTGCTGGGATTCTTCCGGATATGGGAGATACCGCAGGAGCAGACCAAGGGGCTGATGGGACATTTCTCCCCCGCCCTGCCGATGAGCTATGAGGAGATATGCGCGTTCGGATTCCAGTTTGACTTCGCCCGCCATGCCACACCTTATATAAGATACTGGCAGTTGAAGGAGATGTTCGGGGAGCGGACTGAGGAAGTCATGCAGAAATATCTGGACAGCAACGAGTATGATGTATTCACCCTCAAAAAGGAGTTCAACACCCAAAGAAAGATAGAGGAATATTTCGGACCGTCTCAGGACGATGTCAAGGACGGACTGCAGGCCCTTGCCGGCGAGGTGCTCTTCCTCGAGGACTGCAAGCGGCCCGGGCTCTTCCATCCCAGGATATCAGCTCAGTTCACATGGTCCTACCGCGACCTGGCGGAAAATCAGAAGGCCGCCTACAACCGGCTGTACGATCATTTCTTCTATCACAGGCACAACGGATTCTGGAGAGAATCGGCCCTGCGCAAGCTCCCTGAAGTGACCGCCGCTACAAACATGCTTACCTGTGCCGAGGATCTGGGCATGATACCCGCCTGTGTACCGGGAGTCATACAGGATCTGAGAATACTCTCGCTGGAGATTTTCCGTATGTCCAAGAATCCGGACGAAGCTTTCGGTGACCCGGCCCGATACCCATACATGAGCGTATGCACCACCGGTACTCACGACACCAGCACTCTCAGGCAGTGGTGGGAGGAGGACCGCCGGTCATCGTCCGATTTCTGGCACCGGATGCTGCACGGGAACGGCGAGGCAGCCCGGACCTGCGAACCCTGGATCTGCGAGAAGATTATCCGCATGCACACAGCGTCTCCGGCCATGCTGACAATACTGCCGCTGCAGGACTGGCTCTCCGTGGACGGAGATGTCAGGGCTGAAGATCCGGCATCAGAACGCATCAACATACCCTCTGTACCAAAACACTACTGGAGATACCGCATGCACATGACCGTCGAGGAGCTCATGTGCAATCAGGCCCTTACCTCCAGACTTAAAGACCTGTCCAGAAGATGAGCGGCGGAGAAGGAACAGCAGGTGCCGGCAATGCCGGGAAGAGACGCAGGGGCCTGCGCATCGCCCTTCACTGGCAGATACTCATAGGTATCGCCCTGGGTGCCGTATACGGTATCTTCCTGCCGCACTGGACCGGATATATCGAATGGATCGGAGACATCTTCCTCAACGCCCTTAACATGATAGTCATCCCGCTGATAGCCTCCTCCATCTTCATAGGCGTGGCCGGCATGGCCGGCGGCAATCTGGGAAGAGTGCTGGGCAAGACCCTCTCCTACTACCTCCTGACCACGCTGACAGCGATAATCATAGGCCTCGGTCTCGTATCAGTCATCAAGCCGGGTGCCGGCCGGGACATAGTACTTTCAGGCAGCACCGGGGACATCGCAGCCCAGGACATCCACATGATAGACCAGCTTACCGGCATAGTGCCGTCCAACGTATTCGCCGCCATGGCCGACGGCAACATCCTGCCCATCATCTTTTTCATGGTCCTGCTGGGCATCTTCTCCACCAAACTGGAGAAAAAGCACTATACCGTCCTGCTAGACTTCTTCACCGCAGTCTACGAGCTCATCATGAAAGTAACCCTGTTCATCATCAGGCTCACCCCGCTGGGAATATTCTCCGTAATGGCCTGCATGATAGGCAAACAGGCCGGGAATCCAGACGCACTTATCGGCATAGTCAAGGGACTTGGCCTCTTCGTGCTGACAGTATGGGCCGGATGCCTCATTCACGGAGCTCTGGTACTGCCCGGTACAGTCCGGCTGCTGGCCGGTATCAATCCTTACAGGCACATGCGCCGGGTATCCACCCCCCTGCTGACCGCCTTCACCACCTGTTCTTCCAATGCCACGCTGCCCCTGTCCATCCGCTATACCCAGTCCTGCGGTGTCTCCGAGAAACTGGCAGGACTGACACTCTCGCTGGGCAGCACTGTCAACATGAACGGAACGGCCCTGTTCGAGTGTGTCTCTGCACTGTTCATCGCCCAGCTATATGGCATAGACCTGACTATAGGACAACAGATTACCGTAGTACTGACATCTCTGCTGGCGGCTGTCGGCTCGGCCGGCATACCTATGGCCGGCATAGTAATGATGGCTGTCGTATTCAATGCCGTCGGACTGCCCATGGAAGGTGTCGGTATAATTCTTGCAGTACAGCAGATCTGCGAGATGCCCCGCACCTGTCTGAACGTATACGGAGACCTTTGCGGAGCAGTCATCGTAGCCCGCTCTGAAGGAGAAAAGATCTCCGTATAAACAGAGAGGCAACAATTAATTAACAACGAGTCAATATGCTTTCAAAAATAAGTCATCTCAGATCAGTCCTGCTGCTGACAATTCCGGTTCTGCCGTTCCTGGCAAGCTGCCAGACCAGTCCGGCCGCAGCAGTGGAGGGAGAGTACAGCCTTTCCGCACAGAGTGTACAGATCAACGGCGTCATCATCAACATGGCCGACTGGCCGGGCAGCTCCGTCAGCGTAGCTGCTGTGGACGATGAGGCTGTAACAGTAACTGTAGACAGTCTGCTCCTGGGTTTCGACACCTTGACGATACCGGCGACCGCTGCCGGAAACGGGAACAGCAAATACACATTTTCCGGCTCTTATACCGGCCGTGACCGGGACATATCGCTCACCGGCACAGTCAACAAAGGCGTCCTGTCACTAAGCATCACCGACATCTGCACATCTCCGGTTACCGGCAGATGGAAAGCAGCCGTTGCGGATGACGGGCTGGCAGACATCAGCTTATCATTCTACAGTCCGTTGGTAAGCGACATCCCCTACGGAGACGGAGGCTCCATACCGGTGGAGGATGCCCTGGTCCTGATCAATGCGGCCCTCCGCGAGGCCATCACACCCGAACTGGCCAACCTCAGACACGTGGAACTGACCCGCACCGGCTATGTCGGCATAAACTGGAACGGAGACATCAGCTCCGAAGCGGAATCCCTGCTGCAGGACGTAATACAGTACTGGCCGGAACCGGAAGCATCCCGCCTGCACATATACCTGCGCCGCACCATCACCGACGGCATGGGGCTGGGCATATCCCCCCTGGATGCAGCCCTGGCATACTCGGCCGCTGACGGTACTCTCACCCTCAGTATGGATCAAAACCCCCTGTCCCCATGGCTCGAAGAGATCTCCGATGC
>DWYD01000023.1 GCA_019118865.1 Candidatus Coprenecus merdipullorum
TCATGTCTTTCAACTCTTCGATTAAACCGGGCGCAAAATTACTCAGAATGTCGTATCTTCGTACTGCAAATAATATGGAAACAACTACCGTCATAGAAACACAACGGCTGCAGCTGCGCGAGATGACCCCAACCGACCGGAGCGCCCTCTGCCGCATCCTGCAGGACAGCGAAGTCATGTACGCCTACAACGGCCCGTTCTCCGACGAGGAGGTGGACGAATGGCTGGAGCGGCAGCTCGCCCGATACCGACAGTGGGGCTACGGCCTCTGGGCAGTGGTGCTCAAGGCCACCGGAGAAATGATAGGTCAATGCGGTCTGACCCTCCAGCAGTGGAACGGCCGGGAAATGCTGGAAGTAGGCTACCTCTTCCAGCACTCACACTGGCATCAAGGCTACGCCACGGAGGCCGCCCGCGCCTGCACGGACTACGCCTTCGGCACCCTGAACTCCCCCCTGGTCTGCTCCATCATCCGGGACAATAACCTCCCCTCGCAGCAGGTGGCCCTCCGCAACGGCATGACCCGCCAGGCAGGGGTAATGGTCAAGCACTACCGCGGCGCCGAGATGCCCCACTGGCTCTTCGTCAGGCCCCGGACCATCCGCACCCTCCGCTACCACTCCCCCTGCGGAGAAATGCTCCTCGGAGCGGCGGGCGACCGGCTCTGCCTCTGCAACTGGGCTCAGGAGCTGCATCCGGGGAGAGTGGAGCAGCGGCTCAGAATCATTCTCAAGGCACAATTTGAGGAGTGCGGTCAGATAACGGAGACCGCCGCAAGCCAGTCCAGGCAATCCGATGGAGGTGCCCCGGAACAATGCCGGACATCCATGCCCGAGGTCCTGCAGCGGACCGTCCGGGAACTGGACGAATATTTCCGAGGAGAACGCATGGACTTCGACATCCCCCTCCTGCTGGCCGGCTCCGACTTCCAGAAGCGCGTCTGGCAGCAGCTCCCCAGCATCCCCTACGGGCAGACCGCCTCCTACGGAGAGCTGGCCGCCGCCATCGGATCCCCCAGGTCCGTCCGTGCAGTGGCCAATGCCAACGGCGCCAACGCCATCTCCATCATCCTCCCCTGCCACCGTATCATCGGCAGCGGCGGCCGCCTGACCGGCTACGGCGGCGGTCTCAGGGCCAAGCAATTCCTCCTGGAACTGGAACACAATTCTTAATATCCATTAACATCGACAATATGCGATTCTCTCCTATTCTACTTACCTTCCTCTGCGCCCTGGGACTGACCGCAGCGGCAAACCGGGCCGATGCCCGGCAATACTGGACTCCGAATGAAAGCTCCATCAGCATCTCTTGGCTCCCGGAGACCGGCCAGGAACACTACGACCATATCGAGATGAGCGGCCGCCGGGTGTCGGCAGTCCTGCGCTACGGAGTTGACAGCAAAGGCCGGTTCGTTCTGAACAAGAGCATGATCTGGCCCATGCTGAGAACCCTTCCCAACAATACTCACGCCAGCCTCATGCGCCGCTTCGACTGGAACCCTCTGGACGCAGTGACAGTCAACGGACGCAGCATCTCCGAGCAGGTGGACAGGCTCACTCTGGACGGAACGCTGAAAGTAGACAGCCACATTACCCTGAGCGGGAACAGCTTCCTGTCGCTGGAACGGACCTATTTCCCTTCGACCGACAGACCTGCCCTGCTGGAGCTGTACATTTTCAGGAATACAGGTGAGAATAATGTCAGTCTCGAATGGCCCAGGATACAGAACGTACTGGCCACTGACCCGGCCCGCGGAGTGGACGGCAGCTACCGCATTTACCTTACTGTCGCTGAAGGCGGAGCCATGACCCTTGCCCCCGGAGACTCCTGCATGTTCGCAGCCTCTGTCTCTGCCGCCGGTCCAGGAGAAGAGGGCATATTCCTGACCTCTGACGAAGCCGTCACCGAGTTGAAAAAGCGCAGGGAAGCCGTCGCCGAATGGACCGGAAACCTCGTGCTGGAGACTCCCGATCCCGTGATTGACCGTATGTTCGCATTTTCCAAAATCCGCGCCTGCGAGAGCATCTATGAGACTGAGGGAGGCCCCATGCACGGTCCTGGAGGAGAATCCTATTATGCCGCCATCTGGGCCAATGACCAGGCCGAGTACATCAACCCTTACTTCCCCTTCACCGGCTACACTTACGGCAACGCCTCGGCGCTCAACTCCTTCCGTCATTTTGCCCGGTACATGAACAATGAATGGATACCGGTTCCCAGCTCGATCATAGCCGAGGGCAAGGACATCTGGAACGGAGCCGGAGACCGAGGAGACGCAGCCATGATAGCCTACGGTGCAGCGAGATATGCCCTGGCCCGTGGAGACATGAACGAAGCCCGGGAACTCTGGCCGCTGATACAGTGGACACTGGAATACTGCCGACGGAAACTGAACGACGAAGGGGTAGTAACCTCGGACAGCGACGAGCTGGAAGGCCGTTTCCCGTCCGGTGACGCCAACCTGTGCACATCCTGCCTGTACTATGACGCCCTCATCTCCGCAGCATATCTTGCCGACACATTCGGAGACAGACGCACAGCCGGGACTTTCCGCAGACAGGCCAGGAACATCAGGAAAGCGATCGAATCCTACTTCGGGGCCACAGTAGAAGGTTACGAGACATACGCCTATTACAAGGGCAATGACATCCTCCGCTCATGGATCTGCATTCCCCTGACTGTCGGTATCGATACAAGGGCAGCCGGCACCGTCACGGCACTCTTCTCCCCCAGGCTATGGACTGAGAACGGACTGCTCACCCAGGCCGGCACCTCCACCTTCTGGGACCGCTCCACCCTCTACGCCCTGCGCGGAGCATTCATGGCAGGAGCTGTTGAAGAGGCCCTGGACTACCTAAAACGTTATTCCGGGACCAGACTGCTTGGAGCTCACGTACCCTACGCCGTCGAGGCCTGGCCAGAAGGCAATCAGAGACATCTCTCGGCAGAAAGCGGACTCTACGGACGCATCTTCACCGAAGGGCTCTTCGGCATCCGCCCCACAGGGCTCCGTTCATTTGACCTTACCCCTCGTCTGCCGGCGGAATGGGGCAATATGGCTCTTAGGAAGATAAAGGCATTTGAGAGCGATTTCGACATAGAAGTCTCCAAAGCAGAATGCAATGAAGACAGTCAGCTCATCCGCATAGTAGTTCGGGACTCCGGCGGCATCATCCTGGACAAGACCGTTCAGGAAGGCACAACCGTCAGTTGCCGGCTTCAGGACCGAAGTATGGAAATAAAATGACAAGCCATTAATATAAGAGCACTTATGGACAATATCATCAACGGCATCGCGGTGATATGCTTCTCACCGACACACACTTCAAGGACAATAGCGGAGGCAGTGGCCGCCGGAATGAACGGCACGCCTGGCGGAACAGCCGGCCATGCGGGTGCCTCACAGCAGATACGGACCGTCGACCTGACCCTCGACCGCTCTGACTCCCCGATAGCAGTCGGGGCCGGAGAGACCGTAGTGCTCGGAGCCCCTGTCTACGCCGGCAGGGTGGCTCCCGAGGCAATACGGCGGCTCAGGCGGATACAGGTGGCGGCAGGAGCCTCCGTCCCCGCGGTGGTGACCGTCACCTACGGCAACCGCGACTACGAGGATGCCCTCGTCGAACTTTACGACCTGGCCGTCTCGCTGGGCCTCAGTCCTTTCGCAGCCGGAGCCTTCATCGGGGAGCACAGCTACAGCACTCCGGAGATGCCTGTGGCCGGGGGCCGTCCCGACACATTGGACCTGGCCGATGCCCGCATTTTCGGAGGAGAATGTGCCCGGAAACTGGACAGCTCCGGAGCATTTGCCCCATTTCATATCAAGGGTAACCGGCCGTATAAAGAACCATCCCGCCCGGCCTCAGACACCTCCCATAAGGCATCTGGAGCCTCAACGGACGGCGGCCCGGCCAAACCAGCTCCGGCTGTTCCGCCTGCCCCGGTGACCGCTGATTGCTGCCCCCTCTGCGGGGAATGCGTGGGGGTATGCCCGACCGGAGCCGTCAGCATTGACCTTAATGCCCGGAAGGTGCTGACTGACCCGGCCCTCTGCATCCGCTGCTGCGCCTGCGTCAGAGCCTGCCCCGCCGGACTGCGCACCTACACCACTCCATTCACCGCCTTCCTCCACGAGCACTGCTCCGCCCGCCGGGACCCCGAGACATTTCTGTAACGGTAAGCAGTGCAGCGGGGGTATTCTGCAATCACTCACTGATCAGCAGGTTAGCAATGCAGCGTGATCTTTTGGAGGCGTCCGGACCGGCCGAAAAGCACACATTGCCATGGTAACATCCTGATTAGCGAGTGATTACATTTTAAGGGTGTGCGCGTACTTACCGTTAATCCAGAGCACAGTAGAAAAAACCGCGGCTGTCGTGACGGATTCCGACCAGACCCCAGTGAACGAAAAGCGAGAGCAGGTGCACGACCCGGCGTCGGGGGATGGTCACGCGGCGACATATCTGAGACAGAGTCAGGCTACCAGCAGAGGTCAGGACATCGAGCAGCTCGCGTTCCTGAGCGGTGAAGCTGACGGCCTCGGAGGGCACGGCATCTGCAGCGCACCGCCATACCCCGATATGCACCGGCGAGGCCAGGATGTTCTCGTCGGCGATACGCACGTAGGCCAGCCTGCGCCCGTCCTCCTCCTTCACCAGCACCGGCTTGCGGACAGCCGGCCTGACCGAGGCGACCAGCACCGAGCGGCCCTCGGGACGGTACACCCGCATGTCCACTTCAACCGCCGGAGTGCAGTAGACCTGAGCCGCAGCCTCGACCATGTACATCTCCTCCTCGCTGCGCACCCCAGCGATGCGACCATTGTCCTTGACCCCTATCAGCAGCCGGCCTCCCTCAGTGTTGGCAAACGCCGACAGCGACCGCGCAATCTTCCGCGAGTCCGAAATCTCGAACTTGAAATCCTGCCGGACATGCTCGCCCTCCGAGATAAGGGCCCGTATGTACGCCGTATCGTCCTGTGCTTTCATATCCGCAAATTTATGATTTTCCTTCTTTATTCGTATCTTTGTCTACATGATTGACTGCGCAAATAAAGATACGGTATACTCCAGTCTGCTGGATGGACAGATCCGGTGTGCCAGAAAAGAAAACCGGTATCTGGAATTCAAATCCAACTATCAGGATGCGGACAGACTCGGGAGGTACATCTCCGCACTCTCAAACGGAGCATGCCTTGACAGACAGGACTTCGGATACCTGGACTTCGGAATAGATGACGGAACTCTGGAAATAAAAGGGACCTGTTTCGATGCTTCAAAAGCAAAAGCCAAAGGCAACCAGGCGCTGGAACTGTATCTGCGAAGAATGATAAGTCCCAAAATAAACTTTTCCATCACAGACTTCTGCTATCATGGCAATAAGAACCTGAAGATTACAGTCTTCAAGATTCCTGCGGCTGTCAATGAACCGACGTGTTACATGAATAAGTCATGGATTAGAGTGGACAGTCATACCACAGAACTCAGCCAGTATCCGGAATGGACACGCGCAATCTACAATTCCAAGGTTGACTGGACGGCAGAATGTATCGAAGGAGCTGATGTCGATGATCTGGACAAAGATGCTGTCCGAATGGCACGGGAAGGTTACAGGCAGCGTTTCCCGGACTACGCGGAAGCCATACAGGAATGGAGTGACGAGGTGTTTCTGGACAAAGCGGGACTGACGCAGGAAGGAAAGATCACACGCACGGCCTTGCTTCTTGTGGGGAAACCCGAAAAGGCATACAAGCTCCGTCACATCGCGCAGATGAACTGGAAATGCATTCAGGACGGCGAGACATTCAGCCAGCTGTTCACCATACCGTTCATACGGACAACGACTGAGCTTATGCTGAAAATCAGGAACTACCGTTTCAAGATATACCCGCATGACTCTCTCATTCCGGCAGAGATATGGAAATACGATACGCGCAGTATTCTGGAAGGGCTGCACAACTGTATAGCTCATCAGGACTACACTAAAGACGAAAGGATAGTAGTTACAGAAGAAAGGGACCGGCTGACTTTCGAAAATGCAGGAAATTTCTTTGACGGCAATTATGAACAGTACGTTCTCGGGACCAAGACACCAAGACGCTACCGTAATCCCTTCTTGATGAAGGCCATGGTGAACTTAAAAATGATTGACTCCCAAGGATACGGCATCCACAACCTGTATGTACGGCAAAAAGAGCGCTATCTGCCCATGCCGGACTATGACGGTACCGATGACACACACGTAACAATGCATCTGCCCAGTGCGGTCATAGACGAGAATTACAGTCTGATACTTATGGAGAATCATGATATCAGCCTGACAGAAGCTGTCCTGCTGGACCAGGTACAGAAAGGGAAAACCATAGAAAAAAGTGCTGTCTCCCTGTTGCGCAAGAACGGACTCATCGAGGGCAGAAAGCCCAACCTGTTTGTGGCAAAGAGGGTGGCGCAGAAAACGAATCAGAAAGTAGAATACTCAAAGCATAAGGGTCTTGATGCGGAATCTTGCGAAAGCCTGCTGATCAAGTCGCTGAAAGATCACGGCAGACTTTCCCGTCAGGAAATAGACAGGCTCCTGTGGAACGTCCTCTCCGATCAATTGAGCGATAAACAGAAAAAGGCCAAAATAGGCAACCTGCTGAGCAAACTCAGATTAAAGAAAATCATAGCCAATACCACCGCCGGCAATCAGTCATCGTGGACTCTTTTGGACAAATAATTTAAGAGCGATTTAAGAGCGATTTAAGAGCGATTTAAGAGCGAGCCAGAATTAAATTCCTAATAATAAGCAATATCCATTTTATCATGATAGAGAAAATACTGGAGCAGTACATCCCGGAGAGGTTCGTCAGCGACCCCCGGTACCACAGGGGGCACATCCGCGTTATCAACCCGTTGCCGGGCACACGGGTGCTCGGACTGCACATTCCCGACATGAGGAAAGCCGCTGCAGAGCTGACATCTTCAGCCGACCGTGCGGCGGAACTCATAAGGCAGTTCGAGGCCGCCCCGGAGCGCAGCCTGTACTACGAGGAGTACATGGTCTGGGGCATGATGCTCAACCGGATGAAGATGCCTTTGGAAGAGCGTCTTGACAAACTGCGGGCATTCGTCCCCCATATCGACAACTGGGCCGTGTGCGACAGTGTCTGCGCGGATGCCCGGTGGACCCGCCCGGGAGACCGCCCTACATGGGAATTCATCCTGGAACACCTCGCCTCGCTTAGGGAGTTCGAGGTACGCTACGGCCTGATCCTGTACATGTCCCGCATGATGGAGGAGAGCACGCTGCCGGAGATATTCCGGCTGATGGAAGGGCTGGACCTGGAGCACATCCATTCGGACTATGCCCAGGGGAAAGCTGACCGAGACAGCCCCGACCTCTGCCCCGGAACCGCCGCCGGCCGCCCGCCCTACTACGTCCGCATGGCCATGGCCTGGCTGATGGCCACCGCCCTCGCCAAATACCCCGATACGGTCCGCACCCTGCTCTCCTGGACCCGCCTGCCCGAAGACGTCCTCCGCCTCTACGTCCGCAAGGCCAGGGAGTCCTTCCGCACCCGCACCGTCTCCCCATTTTGACGTCCGGCACAAATCTGCGCTTTTATGTGGTAATTCCGCCATTTTTCCCTAAGTTTGCAGCCGAAATGAAAGTACGGGCGAAAAAACGGTTAGGGCAGCATTTTCTCAACGACGAGGGCATCGCGCACAGGATAGTGGAGTCTCTCTTAGAGATGGATCCGCGCGGGGCGGAATGCTCTGTCTTAGAGGTCGGTCCCGGCATGGGCGTGCTGACCAAATACCTGCTGCAGGAGGACGGTCTGGATTTCAGAGCCGTGGAGATAGACGAGGAGTCGGTCGAATACCTCATCCAGAACTATCCTTCCATCCGGCCGCGGCTCTACGAGGAGGACTTCCTGCGGATGGACCTCGGGAAAATATTCCCCGGCAGGCTCGCGGTCATCGGCAATTTCCCCTACAACATCTCCTCCCAGATATTTTTCAAAATCCTCGACCATAAGGACAATATTCCCTTCGCAGTGGGAATGATCCAGAAGGAGGTGGCGGACCGTCTCGCCTCGCCTCCGGGCAACAAGGCCTACGGCATCCTCTCGGTGCTGCTGCAGGCCTGGTACGACATCGAATACCTGTTCAGCGTGGAGCCCGGCTCGTTCACCCCTCCCCCGAAGGTGCGCTCGGCGGTAATCCGGATAAGGCGCAATGACCGGACGTCCCTCGGCTGCGACGAGAAACTCTTCAAGGCGGTCGTCAAGACCTGCTTCAACATGAGGCGCAAGACCATCCGCAACTCCATCAAGCCCCTCCTCGGGGGCGGCCTTGCTCTGACGGACCCCGCCTCTCCGCTGCTGGACATGAGGCCGGAACAGCTGTCCGTAGAGGATTTTACCGCACTGACAAACATTTTAACCAATACTAACAATTAATATCTACAGACATGAGATTCAGATTAGGTTACATTGCACTGGCGCTTACAGCCGCTTTCGCAGCCGCGACATCCTGCGATTCAGTTCAGCATTGCGACAGTTCCATTCCCTACGACATTCAGAACGGGAAAATAGTATTCCAGGTGCCCCCCAGGGTTGACGGCCAGAAATCCGTCATCGGACTGACCACCGAGCCCATGGAGGTAGTGCGCGTAGGCTTCATCGGCTTAGGCATGAGAGGCCCCGGCGCAGTGGAGCGTTTCACTCACATCGAGGGCACAGAGATCAAGGCCCTCTGCGACCTGTATCCCGAAAGGGCAGCAGCCGCTCAGAAAATCCTTGAGAAGGCCGGACGTCCCCACGCTGACGAGTACAGCGGAGAGGAAGGCTGGAAGGAGCTCTGCCAGAGAGACGACATCGACCTCGTCTACATCGTGACCCCCTGGCAGAAACACGTAGAGATGGCCGTATACGCTATGGAGCAGGGCAAGCACGTGGCCATCGAGGTACCTGCAGCCACCTCTCTCGCCGAGTGCTGGGAGCTGGTCAACACCGCCGAGCGCACCCAGAGACACTGCATGATGCTCGAGAACTGCGTCTACGACTTCTTCGAGATGACCGCCCTCAACATGGCCCAGCAGGGTCTCTTCGGTGAGGTCCTCCACGGTGCCGGCGGATACATCCACAACCTCGAGCCCTACTGGGACGAGTATCAGGGCAACTGGCGCCTCGACTTCAACCAGGACCACCGCGGTGACGTCTACGCCACCCACGGATTCGGTCCCGTATGCCAGGCCATGAATATCCACAGAGGCGACAAGCTGGAGACTCTGGTCGCTTTCGATACCAAGTCCGTCAACGGCCTCAAGCTCGTGCAGGACAAGATGGGCCTCGATGAGTGCGCCAACGGTGACTACACCATCACCCTCCTCAGCACCGCCAATGGCAAGATGATCGAGATTCACCACAACGTCATGACTCCCCGCCCCTACGACCGCAAGTACCAGCTGACCGGTACCGAGGGCTTCGCCAACAAGTATCCCGTCGAGGGCTTCGCATTCGAGCCTGAGAACATCAGCTCGGACGAGGTGCCTGACCACGAGGACCTCAGCTCCCACAGCTTCGTGCCTGAGGCAGCCCGCAAGGCTCTCATGGAGAAATACATGCACCCGATTCACCGCGAGGTGGGCGAGATAGCCAAGAAGGTCGGCGGCCACGGCGGCATGGACTTCGTGATGGACTACCGTCTGGTTTACTGCCTGCGCAACGGCCTGCCCCTCGACATGGACGTCTATGACGCAGCCGAGTGGTCCTGCGTCGGCGAGCTCGGAGCAGTCTCGATGTTCCACGGCAACATGCCCGTAGAAGTGCCCGACTTCACCCGCGGCGACTGGGACAAGACCGACGGCTTCCACTTCGCCTACAAGAAATAACAGGTATCCCGCCTGAACACACGCCAAGGCCGGTCCCGCGCTGTCAGGGCCGGCCTTTTCGTCAGTACAACAGCCCGAATGCCCATAGCGGAACGACATTGGCATAACCGTACTCGATGTCGTCCTTCACTATGAATGCATTGTCTATTCCGCTGATCTGATGCTGTTTCTTGTTCCGGCCTCCGACTTCAAAGGTGTATTTGCCTATCTTAAAATCAGCCGACGGAGCAGAGGTTATGTCAAACAGAGGGCGCATCATGGACAGGAACACCGTCTCCCGGGCATTACCTGTATCCAGAGAATCTCCGGCCAGGGCGTATGCAAGATTTGTGTTGTCAAGATAGACCTTATCCACTTTTCCCAATGCGCTTATACCTCCGGTACTGTCCCGCAGTATACTCACCAGCTGCGCTTTCTCAAGGTAAACCAGCAGATCGGACACAAGCTGTCTGTTAAGCCCTAAGTTCATCGCTATCTTGCTTATATTCGGCTTGAACGGAGCTGACTGCGATAAGATGTACATCAGCTTTTTCAAGGCTCTCGCCGTGGAGACTGACATCCCGGAAAAATCCCTGATATCATTCTCCAGAACACGGTTGATGACAGACTGAAGACGGAGGGTGTAACCAGTCTGTTGAAAATAGGGATAGTAACCCTCCTTCATATATGCATCGAACATAGCCACAGGACGCAGACGGCCGTATGGAAATTCCACTTTATGGCTCAACACCTGCTCAAGCGTATGTACGGGAATATCAGCATTTCCGGACAAAGCGAGATACTCTCTGAAGGAAAGTCCGGGCAGCCTGTATTCCAGTTTTCTTCTGCTGAGGTCTCCGCCGCCTTTCTCCAACTCAAGTATAGAGGAGCCGGAATACACAATCCGCAGTCCCGAATAGGTATCGCATATATTCTTCACCTCAGTCGACCAGCCCTTATACTGATGTATCTCATCTATGTACAATGCCTTGCCGCCACGGACGTAAAACTCGTGGGCCAGCTCCGTCAGATTATGGCTGCTGAAATAGATATCATCAGCCGACACATACAATGTCGAGCCGATATCCTCATGCATTCTGATATGCTGCAGCATCAGCGTAGACTTTCCGACACCACGCGCCCCAAGTATCGCCACTAACTGCGATTCCCAGGCAATGCCGTCATGCAGATAACGTACAAAACCGGCCGGTGTCTCATTCAGCCTCTGGTGAAATGTTCTTAACAGTGTCTCCATCAATAATTTTTTGCAAATATATCAAATTTGCAATATCAATCTTGCATTTTTTTGAAAATTTGCAATATTATGATGTCAATAACGCACATCCCTGCTGTCGGCAGCATCCGGAACCCGGACAAGACACAAAAGTGTCGAATTGTGCTTGAGAAAAATGTTTTACAGCATCCTGCGGGACTTCGCGCAGGCGATGGCCTCCGAGATATTAGTCACGTCCAGTTTCTGGAACAGGACCTTGCGGTAGCCCTTGACCGTATCCACCGCCTTGCACAGCCGGTCGGCAATCTCACCTATGGTCATCCCGCGGTTAGAATACATGATGATGGCCTTCTCGATGTCCGTCAGCACGTCCTCCTGACCCTCCTTCCAGCGGCGGCCCTCAAAGCTGTAGTTCCATACCTTGGGGCTGTTCTCGCAGACGATACGGGCCTGAAGCTCCGAGCCGTCCGAGGCCAGCGACACCGAGCATAGGGCCAGCCACATCTCCCCCTGCGGAGTCAGGCGCATCGGGGACAGCTTGTGGTGTATCAGGCGGGACTTTCCGCTGACGCTGTCGCGGATATGAAAATTGTACGAGATGCTGTAGGCCGTGCGGTCCGCCACCGGCAGCCGGTTGTAGAAGCGGAAGGCCGCCTCGTTGATCTCCACCAGAGCCGCCAGTTCCGACTGCTCGCACACCTCGAAGTAGAAGTCGTACCCCTTAGCCAGCACCTCATCCCGTGTCCGGCCGCAGAGAAACAGCGGATTATCCGACACATACAGGAAATTCTTCTTCCAGTAGTCTATCACGTATATCGACTGGTACGTCAGCCGGGACATGCACTCGAGCATCTCCACGTACGGCTCCACACGGGCATACTCGCTGTCGGGCACGGGGCTCACCGCGTTGCTGGAGGTGAAGAAATCGGACTTTCTGACTTCGGCGGTATCTGACATAAATACAGACTCAAATATTGATACACTACAAATATAAGATATCCCCCCCCCATTAACCAAATATTTAAAATAAAAAAGACACAAAAGTGTTTTTTACCCACCTATGGCAAAGTACACACCAAAGTGTTGAAATTACTCACACTCAACACATAAACACTTTTGTGTCTTGCCCGCGCCGGCTGCAATGGCGACCTTTGCACCAGAAGAAAAACAGACAGCCATGAAAACGTTCATTACATCCATCGCCCTCATGATGCTCCTGCTTTCGGTCCCCGCCGCGGCTCAGAACATCACCGGCCGCCTCGTAGACGAGAGCGAGGACCCGGTGGCCTACGCCAGCGTGGTCATCATAAGCCGGCCCGACTCGGCTTATATGACAGGAGCCACCACTGCCGAAGACGGCAGGTTCGCCATACCTGCCCGGGAGGGTGAGGAATATGACCTCACAGCCTCGTTCATAGGATATCTCGACATACGGATGGTATGCACCGCCTCCGACCTCGGTACACTCGTCATGAAGGAGGACACCGAGATGCTCGACGAGGTGGTAATAATAGCAAGCCGCACCAAGTATGACGCTACCGGCTATACCGTCAACCTCAAGTCTGCCGATATCGCCAAGGGCAAATCAACCTCTGATGCCCTCGCATTCCTGCCAAATGTGACAAAGGAGGAAGGCAGTTTCAAAATCAACGGCATCGCAGTCAGTGAAATCTACGTAGACGGCGTCAAGCTCACCAGCCTCGATGAACTTAGCAACATCCCCGCTGAGAGAATAGAACAGGTTAAGATTAACTACATGGCCGGAGTCCGTCAGGATGCGTCCATGACAGGAGGCATCATCGACATCACCCTCTCCCGCCCGCCAGAAGGGGGCTACTACGGAAGTCTGTCAGCAGGCGGTGAATATCAAAACTACGGCTACGGAGCCAATGCCGGAGCCATGTTCTACTACCGTTACAAGAACCTGAGCATCTACGACAACCTCTATTTCAATGCCAACGACAGCGATGAGACCGGCTGGCAGTCTACTTCCGGAACGGACGGCTCACTTATCTCCCATAGGGAAGAGCACAGCGACATTACTTTCTGGAATCTCAGCAACCGCCTCAGCCTCAACCAGCAGATAGGCAAACGCAACAACATCGGCGTCAGCTATTATATCGGATACAGTGACTCTCACCCCATGACCGGAACTGTCTCCGACGACAACGGGCAGGAGTCTACCGTGAAGGGCAACAACACCTACCTCAACCAGGAAGTCACCCTCAAATATTCCTCCATCCTCAATGACCGCGGCACTTCCATGGACATCACTGCCGACTGGCTCGGACGCAGACACTCCTCCGACTACACCTACTCCTACACCGGCCAGAGTGACGACCGCTCCGTAACAGCCACTTCCTCTGACCTATGGAAAATCTCGGCCGATTTCAGCGATCCCGTCTCCAACAAACTAGGCATTGAGTACGGACTATCAGCCCAGTACATCACTTCCACCTACGCCCCGGAAGATTTTTCCGTAAGCAGCGACCGCTTCTATGTAAGCGAGACACCGACACAAACGGCAGGCATCACGCCTCTTGTCTATTTCTCCGCCAACGGAATGCTATGGAACATACTGCGCTACAACATCGGTGTCAACTTTCAGATGAATCTCATCGAATACCAGGCCCTCGAAGGCAACCGCGAGGAATTCCGCAACATCCAGTGGGGCATCAACCCCTCACTGCAGATTATGGCCCCACTGGACAAACAGGGAAAACACGCTGTCATGCTCAACTACAAGCGCACACTCGACGGCATCCCCTACGATGCCATATCCACCACCATCAAGTGGATTGACCCATACAACTACTCCGTAGGCAATCCGGACCTCAAAGCCCCCACAGGAGACATGGTCATGCTCGGATTTTCACTGGCACAGAATATGGTAAACATCGCAGGTGTCTACATGCACTCAGCTAATTCTATCTACTGGAGCAACTTCCAGGACTCAGAAAACCCTGATATCTACTACGAGACTCCAGTGAACCTTGATCAGGACGAGAATGGTCTGGGAGCAATGCTTGAACTCAACTTCAACCCCATCAAGCCCTGGCGCATGAAACTGTCAGGAAGACTAACCTTCACTCTTGAGAACAACACCATCGACGGCATCCACTACAATGGGACAAATATGAGGCAGTATTACACTTTCCTCAACCAATTGAACTTCAAGAAAGGCTGGGGCGGCATGCTGAACCTCATCTACGAACCGACCTACAAATACTTAGGGCATACATACCATGCTGTGTACAACCTTGGAGGTCAGATATACAAGGACTTCGCCAATGGAGACTGGCAGCTGTCCCTCGACTTCAACCTCCTCGGCAACCGCCGCCGGATAGACAACATCGCAGGCGACCGGATTATAACCCACGCCTACACCACCCCTGTCCAGATGGTAGGACTCTCTCTCAGATGGAACTTCTCGGGAGGCAAGAAAGTCAGCGTGAAGACTGTACAGGGCAGTCAGAACTATGAGGAAATCGTCAACATGAGATAACATGGAGGCAGAAGTCTGATGTGAATGATGCCACAGTAACACACAGCTTTCTCATATCGCCTTAAGCTCTACAGAAAGCCCCATAGCCGAAGCTATACGCAAAAAACTTGACATCTGCATGTCGGTTTCTCCTTTCTCGACACGCGCTATGTAACTCCTCGCTGTGCCCACCTTATCCGCCAATTCCTGTTGTGTCATTTTCAATTCCTTACGCCTGTCACGCAGAATCTCGCCATAGTACCAGGCACGCGCCTTTCCGTCAAACTCTTCCCTTGACTCAGTCCCTTTTCTGCCATACTTTTTATCCAGCAGTTCACTCGCTGTATGCAGCCCTTCCAATTTATTTATGTCAAATTCTGTCATTATCTTATCCGGTTTAATATCGTATATGCCTTTTCTATCTGTTTCTTATAATCCTGTTTGGACTTCTTTTTGAAAGCATTGAGCACGTATATTCTCGTTGACAGGATAATATTTTCATTATCCACAGCGAACAACACCGTTCTATACTCATTATTCCCCACTGAAACCCGCATTTCATAGAAATCCCTTTTCCACAAATGTAACTATTAAGATACAATCCTGCAAATATTTTTCACACAAAAGTGTCGAAATCACTCACTCTCAGCACATAGACACTTTTGTGTCTTGCCCGCGCCGCCGGCAGTGGCGACCTTTGCTCCAGAAGAAAAACAGAAAGCCATGAAAACGTTCATCACATCCATCGCCCTCATGATGCTCCTGACCGCAATACCCGCCGCAGCACAGGACCTCACCGTCGCCGGAAAGGTGACCGACACCCGCCGGGAACCAGTACCGTTCGCATCGGTAGTGCTCCGCAGCCTGCCCGACTCGGCCGTCGTAGCCGGAAGCATGACAGGAGACGACGGAGGCTTCTCTCTCAGCGCTCCAGAGGGCAGCAGCTACCTGCTCACGGTATCATTCATCGGCTACCTGCCCCAAGAACAGGTTTGCGGAACGTCCTCCGACCTCGGGGACATCGTCCTCGAAGACGATGTGCAGATGCTTGAGGAGGCCGTAGTCGTGGCGCACAGGGTCGAGCACAGGCCCAACGGCTACCACATCAACCTCCGCAACGACCCCATCGCCAAAGGACGCCAGGCCACCGAGATGCTCTCGTTCCTCCCCGGAGTCAGCACCGATGACGAGTCCGTACAGATACTCTCGCGCACCACACACGCCATATACATCGACGGCATCAAAATCCAGGACTACTCCGAGCTCAAGGCCCTCCAGGCCTCGCAGATAGAGTCCGTCGACATCGACTACATGAGCGGAGTGGAGGAGGCGGCCGACGCCCAGGGAGGAGTCATACGGATCAAGCTGAAAAAACAGGCCGACGGAGGATTCTCCGGCTACCTGCAGGCCTCCGCGGGCGCCAACATGTACGGCTACGGAGGTGAGTCCGCCCGCAACATCTTCAGGGCCAGGACCGGCAACCTCAGCATCTACAACACCCTCGCATACGTAAGGCAACGCTACTTCAGCGACAACGAAAGCGAATACCTCTTCAAGGAAACCGGCTCGGACATCCTCTCCAAGGAGGAGTACCGCAGTTGGGGAGGATACCTCTCCGACAGGCTCAATCTCTCATACGAGATAAACCCTAGCCACTCCCTCGGAGTCTCCGGCTACATCCACACCTACCGCAACAGTCCATATACCAACACTTTCTATACCGGTTCCGACAGCACCTCGCAGCTCTACGCCCCCTCCCGCACCGACAAGTACCAGGGAGTGTTCAACTACACCTGGAACATCAACGACAAGGGCGGCAAGCTGGCCGTCACTGCCGACTACCTCCGCACCAACAACACCGTGGACCAGTTCCTCACCCCTGAAGGAGAGCCTGAGGAAGACCACGGCCACACCTTCCAGACCACGGACATGGTGCGCGTGCGCCCTACCCTCAACTATCCCGCAGGCAAGGGCATGATCTCCGCCGGAGCCGACGTCCAGTACGTCCACTTCCGCGACCTCTCCACCACACAGATGCAGCCCGCAGGACTGCACACGGTCATGACCGGATGGCAGCCGGCCGTATTCGCCGAGTACTCCGGTTCCGTTAAGAACTTCAGCTACGAGGCCGGACTCCGGGCCCAGATCAACTGGATGGACGTGACAGCGGAATCCGTGCACAACCGCAACCTGCAGTGGGGCATCCTGCCCATGGCCAGCCTCATGTACCTGATTAATCCTCAGAAAGGGCATACGATAGCCCTCCAGTACAAACGCACGATGAACGACCTGCCGTACAGCGCCATATCCTCGTTCAGGCAGTACTCCTCTCCCCACTCCTACGTGGTCGGAAATCCCGAGCTCGTGCCCGAGACACAGGACGAGGTCATGCTCATGGCCGGATTCTTCAACAAACTGACCGTCATGGCCGGATACACCCACCTCAGCAACCCCATCATCTACATGACATACGTAGACCCGGAACAGCCCGACGTCAGCTACAACATGCCGGAGAACGGAAAATACAACTCCCTCGCAGTATTCGGAGTAGAGGGCAACCTCAAGCCCTTCAAGTGGTGGACCGTCAAGCCCATGGTGAGCCTGCTGCTGCAGTACGCCAAGACCAGCCGGTACACGGTCAGCAACCAGGCCATGTGGAAATTCTCCATCAGCAACAACTTCTCCTTCTCCCCCACCTTCGGAGGCACCCTCAACGCCTACTACGAGCCCGAGAGCCGCATGCTCGACGCCCTCTGGAAACCGGTAGCCCAGGTCAACGGCTCCCTATACAAGACATTACTCGACGACCGCCTCGAGCTGCGTCTTGACTTCACCCTCTGGCGCTACGGACGCAGGACCATCATCGAGACACCCGTCTACATGCAGTCCGTCTGGAACAGGACCAAGGAGACACGCGCCGAGCTCACAATCACATGGAACTTCTCCGGAGGAAAGAAAGTCAACGTCCGCCGCAACGCCGACAGCATCCAAGATTACAAGCAGATTACGGACCAGAGATAACTGCTTGATCTTACCCATTGATGGCTCGGACTGGCCTTCTGCTAAGAAACGGACATTCAGTTTTTAAGACATCCGAGCGGAATTACTTTTACCCCGTCCGGCCTGGTGTAGGCCATACGGCCGTTGACTGGCAGGTGCCGGGGAAAGCGGCCTTTTGCCACCACCTTCTCGATTTCGTTATAAACCGACCCGCCTCAGAGACCTCTCTCGCCGGACATGCCTCGATTTCCCCTCCGGAAGGTGCCGGGGAAAGCGGCATATCTCCACCACCTTCTCGATTTCGTTATGAGCGGACCAGCCTCAGTGCCATCTCCTGCAGGCCTTATCGGGAAAGTCATCACGGTAGTATTTTTACGGATAATCATTATTTTAAATAATCATTGACGGCATATTGCTGATTATATGTACAACTATGCTGAATAACATTCCATGTTTTATTCTTGCGTATCCATATAATATGGAGCCGGGAATCTTGGCACAAGCATAACAAACAACATACAGCCACTGTGACACATCTAAAGTCTGATGGCTGAAATTAACTATATGCAACATAGCGAAAAGGATTGCTATTGAATAGAAGAAATCCTTGAATCGTACTTGCAGAAGCCATTTGCCCCAAATGAGGTTTATGACAGCTGATGAAATTATTGCGAATACTATCCGGCATAATAGATGTTCCGAACAGAGTCCTCCTGCGAAAATCACCTTAGAAAAGATAAAGGCTATTACGGCTACCGATATGTAGAGATTAAATCTGCTTCTTTTCAATGGCAATCTGAATCCAAGTTCTTCAATTATTGGGGGTATAATAATCAGAAAGCATAGAGGCAAAACAGATTTATCAGATGTCATTGCAGGCAAATCAACTCCTGCAATGACAAATACGGATGCAGTCAGAACTTCAAAGAACAGTGGTACTAACAGACACAGCATAACCGACAACAGCATCACCCTTACGCTGAAATCATAAGGACAATTCTCCTGAGGATTCTTGATGTATTGCCACAACTGCTTCATAAAATAATATCTAAAGATTCTACAAAAGTAAATCGTTTGTTGAATTTGCTATTCTATCTCGTTACCCAATTTTCAAGCAATCCGACCAATCGATTTATTCTAAGCGAGTTATCTTTTCATGCAAAATTCACTTTAAACTTTTGCGGTGTTTTGCTTTAAGCTTTTGCGGTATTTTACTTTAAACTTTTGCGGTATAATCTCACCCATTGATAGCGCGGACAGGGTCGACCGTAGCGGCCTTCCAGGCGGGGATGAGGCCGGAGAGGATGCCGAGGACGACGGCTATGAGCATGCCGGCAAGATGACCGGAATCCACCTCACGTCATGTCCCCGTCACTACGACCGCAAGTACCACCCGCAACAATAGACAGGACTGTTCCGGAACCATATACAGTTTAGGAACAGTTTTTTTATTAACTTCGCGGTATGACTGTATTTAGTTCACATCACATAACTATACTTTTATCAATAGGTTTGCTGATCTCCGCCATGTCATGCTCCGACCGAGGCGGGCAGGTGAGTTCCGCGCTGGCCGCAGCCGACTCGCTGATGATGACTCAGCCGCAGGCAGCCCTCGACACCCTGAGCGGCATCGACAGCACCCGGATCAGAAGAATGGACCGGAGCGAAAGGGCCTTCTACACCCTGCTCACGACCGAAGCCGAGTACAAATGCTGGCTGCCGGTGGCGGAGGACACGGCCATATCCGAGGCAGTGAGGTACTACCGCCGCCGCGGACCGGAGGACAGACTGGCGCGGGCGCTGACCATGCAGGGGGCGGTGATCTCCGAGCGGGGAGACGCTGAGGGGGCAATGAAGGCCTATAAGGAGGCTGAGCCGATAGTCGAGAACGGAGGAGACCTCGAGCAGCTAGGGCTGATCAATACTAGAATAGGGGAACTGTACAAAGGGAGCTTCATCAATGACTCCGCTGCGATAGCCAGATACCGGAAAGCCCTGGACTGCTTCGAAAAGGCCGGGCTGCCGGAAAGAATCATGTACACACACTCTTCCATTGCCCGGATGCTCATACTGGACTCCGCCGATAAGGCCATCTCCCACCTTGAAAAGGCGATGTCAATGGCGGAACAATCCGGGAACAGGTCCTTAACCCTCTCCTGTCTTGAGCTATACAGCCACTTCTATTACTCAAGGCAAGACTACCGGGGGATAATATCCACAACAAGAAGAGTCCTGCCGGCATACATGACAGGAGCACAGAACAGCGCAGAAGAGAGGATGTTCAACAACCTGTTCTATAATGCCGCATTGGCATACTGCAGAATGGACTTGCCGGATTCGGCAAGAACCGCTGTCGGCAAAATGAGCATGGACTCATCGATAGACAGCATGATGGTCTATTACGCCTGTGCGGAGATAGCCCGGCAAGAGGAGAGATGGAAGGATGCGGACAGGCTCAGCAACAAATCCAGGGACATCACCGAAAGAATCGTAGCCGCAGCATACGATGAGAACATCTATTCCCTGGAAAAAGAACTCGACTACCGGAGAATAGCGTCAGAACGGGACAAAGCGGAAGAGCGTCAGAAAATCTCAATACTCGTTTCTCTGCTCGCAGTATCATTTCTTGGAGCTGCTGTCCTCATTCTCTATTCCCGCAACAAAAAGCTGAAGGCAGAAGGAGCGCTTCTTCTGGCATCAATCCGCTCATACGAACACGATGCGGCGGTCAAAGCCAGCTTGACTGTAAAAAATGAGCAGACAGAACCGATAATGAGGGATATGGTCGCCCTGATAGGAGAACTCAACGATTCCTATTTCCGCTACGGCAGCACCAGCGCATTTCCCGAGAAAATAAAAGCCGTCATCGAGAAATTCTTCCCGAAAAAAGACACTCCGGGCAGGATATACGCTATATGCGATAATCTGTATCCCGGAGTCCTTGCAGGCATCAGAAGCACCTATCCGCATCTTACGGAGAACGACATATTTCTTATAGCGCTCATGGCCTGCGGCCTGCCCACAGGAGCTGTATGTGCGATAAAAAGGGTAAGCGAAAACGCAGTGAACGTGCATAAGTCGAGGGTCGCCTCGAAGATGAAACTTGACGGACCTCTTTCAGATTTTGTATCCAGAACGTTCGTAAGGCACGATTAATAACTTATCACCACGCTTGGAATAGCCTGAATGCTAAATGCAAATCGCCTGATTCTCAGGACTCTTTGCCTTGATAACGCTTATTTAAATTTATCAACTGACAATCAACATCTTACAATGCAGTTGATAACATCGGAAAACTTGTCTGAGCCGTTTCTTGTCATTATAATTGTACCATGAAAAAAATTTTATTGATTCGTATCTTATTGACTGCTATGTCATCTCACTATCGTTAAGTGATGACGGCAAAAAACTTTATGTTTTCGGCACAGATAAGTACGGCATTGACGTTTTTAATCAATACACAATAATTTAACTTGATTTCGAACTCACGTTAAAAATCAAAAACATGAAAAAAACTGTTTTTCTTCTGCTGCCTCTAATGCTAATAACTTTTTGCGCGTACAGCCGAGAGTATAATCCGTTCGGACCCGCTGTGCGTCCTGTGAAACCGGAAAGCGAGCAAGTCCTAAAAGGATGTCCCCTGTTCCGGCTGTCCACTGACGAGGCTC
This sequence comes from Candidatus Coprenecus merdipullorum, assembly GCA_019118865.1. Taxonomy (GTDB): domain Bacteria; phylum Bacteroidota; class Bacteroidia; order Bacteroidales; family UBA932; genus Coprenecus; species Coprenecus merdipullorum. The sequence goes on from DWYD01000023.1 coordinate 21,242, forward strand.
CCTTGTCATATATTCTTGCCTGCGCCTACGATAGTATTCTGGTCGTGAGTCTTGACAAAAACGAGTTCGTGACGGGAGTATTCGACATCAGCCGTGGAGAATTGGTGGGGAAATACATACACAAAGGAAGGGGGCCAATGGAACTTTTATCTTTTTCCTCCACATACCAGTGCTGGGATGAAAGGGACTCGTTGTATTTGAACTGTTTCGATGTTTCAGGGCAGAACAACTTCGTGTCGTTCAACATTACGGCAGCAGTGAAAGACGGGGAAATCAAGCTGCGCAGGATCGGAGAATTCATACCGGTCACACTGAATGCGCGTAAGGCTGATGACAGCACGAATGTTTATTATCGTCTTACAGACAACACAATGGCTTTGGAAAGATTTACGAAAAACGGTCATCTGCTCAACTCGTGGAAACTGTTTCCGGATATTCCCATGACTAATTTTTCGATAATGTCTTTCGGACTTGCACTGAGCGATGACGGGACAAAGGCCGCTATCGCAATGACGGCCTTTCCGTGCCTCAACATCCTCGACATGGTAACAGGAGAAAGAAAGTCAGTGACTTTTGCCAGAAGAATTGGCTTTGAGCCTGTATATGACACCTATCGCTCGTCCTTTACATATCCTGAAATTTCAAGTTGCTGCGGAACATTCACCTCCGGCGACCTCGTGTGCGTGCGGACGGACAATGTCGGGGACAGTAATGGAGACGCAAAATCCGCCCTGCTGATATTCGACTGGGACGGGAACTTGAAATACAGACTGCTGATATCCGAGGACCTGGCGACTTATGGAACAGTGTTCGATCCTGTCCACAAAAAGATGTACTGCTGCACAGAGGATGACGACACCCTCTACTGCTACGACTTGTCGGGATACCTTTAAACTGACGTAATAGCACACAGCCTCCTTATACAACAGAAAGCCTCGTAGCCGAAGCCATACGCAGAATCTCGCCATAGTACCAAGCCTCCCCCGTTATTCAAACAATGCACTCAAATCCCAGGACAGGAACTCCTCAAGCGGCACTCCGCCGGTTCCTACGACGAGCGAATGAACAGGGTGGAAGGCGGCAGCAAACTTCGAGAGGCCGCGGCCGGCAGTCCGGCTGCCGCTCTTTACCTCTACTGCGACACAACGGCGGCGGCTGTCGATGACAAAGTCGACTTCGTCATCCCGCTCCCGCCAATAATAAACCCTGTAGTCCAGTTCCTCGGCGGCATTGAGGATATGCGCCCCTACGGCACTCTCTACCCAGCGCCCCCATAGAGCAGGAGACGTGTACACTTTCTCAAAGCTCATCCCTGCAAGGGCACTCAGCAGGGCAGTGTTGTAGACCATCAGCTTCGGCACGGAATTGTACTTTCTCGCACTGTCGCTGGCATATTTTTGCAGACCTGCCAACATCTGAGCCTCCGAGAGAGTGGTAAGATAACTTGCCAAGGTGGTCACATTGCCGGCACCCTGAAGCTGCCCGAGCAGTTTGGTCAGTGAAATCTCCTCACCGGAATAAGTGCATCCAAGTTCGAAAAGCTGCTTCATCAGTTCCGGCTTATAGACAGTCCTGGTCATCAGTACATCCTGTTCTATGGCCGGAGCGATGATACTGTCCTTGATATACCTGCGCCAACGGGACTCGTCTCCGATGAACTTGGCCGCTCCAGGATATCCGCCGAAGTAGATATACTGAGACAGATCCAGTCCGAATGCCCAGTGCATCTCCTTCCAGCTCCAGTGCGGTATCCTGATCAGCTCATAACGTCCGGCTAAGGACTCCGTCAGCCCGTCTTTCAGCAGCAGACGGGAAGAGCCGAGAATCACCACCTTCAGATTGACATCATTGAAGGTATCCGCATCCCACTGTTTCTTCACTTCCTCGCTCCAGTTGTCTATCTTATGCACCTCGTCTATCACTAACAGATACTCCCTGTATCCGCCCAGCCGCATCCTGGCCCTCGCCGTATCCCACACCTCTCCTATCCACACGGTATTTTCCTTCGGGATACCGTCAGCCGACACCATCATGTTGGGGACTTCGGTCTCCTGGAGCACCTGTTTGACCAGAGTGGATTTGCCCACCTGACGCGGGCCCACCATGGCCTGAAGCTTGTTTCGGTCTTCCGATATGCGGGATACAAGTTCTTTGAATTGCGGTCTTTTGAACATAACTACCTGTGTATTTTGAGACAAAGATATACAAAATACTCAAATCTTGATTACAAAATGTTCAATTTACACCGACAAAATGTTCAAATCTATCCTGAAAATGTTCAAATCTCACCCATTGATAGCGCGGACAGGATCGACCGTAGCGGCCTTCCAGGCGGGGATGAGGCCGGAGAGGATGCCGAGGACGACGGCTATGAGCATGCCGGCAAGGGCATTGTCGGGGGAGAGGGTGATGGTGAAGTATTCCGAGACGGCATTGACCGGAATGGAAATGAGGAAGACTAAGAGAATGCCCACCAGGCCGCCGGCCAAGGAGAGGAAGGAGGCCTCCACCATGAACTGAGTCAGGATCACGTAGCGCTTGGCTCCGAGGGCCTTCTGGATGCCGATCTGGCTCATGCGCTCCTGGACGGAGACGAACATGATGTTGGCGATGCCGAAGCCGCCGATGATCAGGGAGAATGCTCCGATGATCCAGCCCGCCTTGCTGATGCCGCGGAAGACGGAGTCGAGCATGTCGAGCAGGAAGGTCATCTCGTTGATGGCGAAGTCATCCCGCTCCGAGGGGGAGAGGCCGCGGCAGGAGCGCAGCAGCAGGCGCAGCTCGTCCAGGAAGGCCTCGCGGGAGACACCCTCCGCCGGAGCCGCCATCATCATCCCCGAGCCCCACGCCGAGGCCAGCACCGTCTTGCCGAACTGCAGCGGGAGGACCACCGCATCGTCCGTATTGACGATAGAGGCCATGCTCTCACCTTGCTTTTCCAGGACGCCGATGACTATTGCACTGCCTCCCTTGACCTTGACCTTCTTGCCGATAGGGTAGGAGTCCCCGAAGAGCTCCCGGGCGACATTGTACCCGAGGATAGCCACATTGGCCCCTCCGCGGATCTCCATCTGGGAGAAGTCGCGGCCCTCGGCGAGGGAGTAGCTCATCACATTCTCCAGCCCGTCGGTGGTGATGACCAGGAAGGCGTTGGAATAATTGTTGCGGCGGTAGGAGGCATTGCCGTTGCCGAGGATGACATAGACCACGCTCTCGGCCAGGGTGGCATTGCGGGCGACATATTCGAAATTCTCCTCAGTAATCTCCGGCCGCTGGAGATAGTCCCACCACTGCAGCGGCTCTCCGTCCTCCCCTTCCTCCTGAGTCATGGGGAAACGGTCGATGTAGACGATGTCGCTCCCGAAGGACCGGACACCCTCCATGATATTGGACTTGAGCGAGTCCACGGCGCAGAACACCGCCACTATCGAGAAGATGCCGACAGTGACACCGAACAGCGAGAGAAAAGTCCTGAGCTTGTCAGACTTGATGGAGAAAAAAGCGAAAGAGGCGCTCTCCGCAATCAACCCCACAACTATCCTCAGCTCTTTCACGAATTTTTTCATAAGACGTCTGAACTATAGTTATTTGTTTATACCTACCTTGCGCTGGAGCTCCCGCAGCGTGTCGAATGCGTCCATCGGCGTCATCGAGTTGAGGTCCATCGCCTTGAGAGTGTCTCGGATGCTCACTAAGAGAGGGTCGTCGAGCTGGAAAATGGAAAGCTGCACTTCCTCCTGAGCGGCACTGCGGTCCCGTTTCTTCTGCCGCAGGGACTGGACCCTGCCCTTGATGGACGAGTCTCCGGCCCCGGATGCCCCGGCCTCGAGCTTCTTGAGCACCTTCTCGGCTGAGAGGACCACTTCCGGCGGCACCCCGGCCAGCCTCGCCACATGGATACCGAAGCTGTGGGCTACCCCGCCTTCGCAAAGTTTCCTCAAAAATAGGATTTTTCCGTCAGATTCCTTCACTGCGATGTGAAAGTTTTTTACCCTTTTGTAATTTTCCTCCAGCTCGTTCAGCTCGTGGTAGTGCGTCGCGAAGAGGGTCTTGGCCCCGCCGCCCCGCTCATGGATGTACTCTACGATGGCCCAGGCTATGGACATGCCGTCGAATGTGCTGGTGCCGCGGCCGATCTCGTCGAGCAGAATCAGGGAGCGCGGAGTCATGTTGTTGAGGATGGCTGCGGTCTCGAGCATCTCGACCATGAAGGTGGATTCGCCCCGGGAGATGTTGTCGGAGGCGCCGACGCGGGTAAATATCTTGTCGAACAGGCTGATATGTGCGGACCTGGCGGGCACGAACGAGCCTATCTGGGCCATCACGGCTATCAGGGCGGTCTGCCTCAGAAGGGCGGACTTACCGGACATGTTCGGGCCGGTGAGGATAATGATCTGCTGCTTCTCGCTGTCGAGGTACAGGTCGTTGGCCACATACTCCTCCCCGGCGGGCATCATCCGTTCGATGACCGGGTGGCGGCCCTGCTCTATCTTCAGGATCTCGCCCTCGTCCACTAACGGACGGCAGTAGCCGTAGTCGGCGGCAGCCTGGGCAAATGACAGGAGGCAGTCGAGGCGGGCTATCAGGGCAGCGTCCTTCTGCACGGCGGGAATGGCGGCCTGAATGCGGGTAATCAACTCGTTGAATATGCGGGACTCGATGGCGTATATCTTCTCCTCGGCCCCGCCTATCTTCTCCTCGTACTCCTTCAGCTCGGGGGTGATGTAGCGCTCGGCCGAGACAAGGGTCTGCTTGCGGATCCACTCGGGGGGCACCTTGTCCTTGTGGGCGTTGCGTACCTCGAGGTAGTAGCCGAAGACGTTGTTGTAGCTGATTCTTAAAGACGTGATGCCGGTGCGCTCTATCTCGCGCTGCTGGATGCCGGCGATGATGTCCTTGCCGTGGGTCACGATGCCGCGCAGCTCGTCCAGTTCGGCGTCCACCCCCTGGGCTATCACCTCGCCCTTGCCTATCTGGGCGGCAGGGTCCTTGCTCAGCGTCCGCGTCAGCTCGGCCTTCAGTTCCGGACAGTCATCTATCTCCTTAGCCATACGGGCGAGCGGGCCTTTCTTATCGGTCTTCTCTGTCAGCAATACCTTCAGCGGCAGGAACTGGTCAATGCCCCGCCGCAGCTGCATCACCTCGCGGGGAGAGACGCGGCCCGAGGCGGCGCGGGAGAGGATACGCTCGAGGTCGCCCATCGCGGCTATCCTCTGCGAGAGTTCCGAGGACAATTCCCTGTCGTTCAGCAGGGCCTCCACGCTGTCCTGTCGTGTGGATATCTCAGCTAAGTCTCTCGACGGCATGGTCAGCCACGAGCGCAGCAGGCGGGCTCCCATCGGGGAAGAGGTCTTGTCAATCACGTCCAGAAGGGTCACGCCCCCCGGAGCGGCCGGCTCCACTAATTCGAGGTTACGGACGGTGAAGCGGTCCAGCCAGACGAAGCCTCCCTCGTCGATGCGGGATATGGTGCTTATCTGGGCCAATGTCCGGCCAGGTATGTATTCGGTGTCCTCCAGGCGGTTCGACTCTAAGTAGAACAGCAGGGCCCCGGCGGCGGTCACGCCTAATCTCAGGCTCTCCACCCCGAACCCCTTCAGGGAGTCCGTCTTGAAATGCTTGATCAACTTGCGGTACCCCGACTCGAAGACGAAGGCCCAGCCCTCCATCGTGGAGATGTATATATTCGAGGCCGGGTTGGTGAACCTCTCCTTTACACCCTTCTCGAAACCCTTCTGGACCAGCAGTTCCTTGGGCGCGAAATCGGCTATCAGCAGATCGAGGTAGTCCAGGTCGCCCTCGGCCACCTTGAACTCTCCGGTGGACACGTCCAGGAATGCGATACCGCCCCGGTCCTTCGAGAAACACAGCGCGGCGATATAGTTGTTCTCCTTCTGGGTCAGCACCTGGTCGCTGTAGACCACGCCCGGCGTGACAATCTCGGTGACCCCCCTCTTGACCAGCTTCTTAGCCAGCTTCGGATCCTCAAGCTGGTCGCACACAGCCACCTTATAGCCGGCCCTCACCAGCTTGGGCATGTAGCTCGGAAGCGAATGGTGCGGAAACCCCGCCAACTCGATATAGCCCTGGTCCCCGTTCGACTTGCGGGTCTGCACGATGCCCAGCACCTTGCTGGTAGTCACCGCATCCTCCCCGTACGTCTCATAGAAGTCCCCCACCCGCATCAGCAGCAGGGCCTCCGGACAAGCCGCCTTGAACTTGTAGTACTGCTTGATCAGCGGCGTATCCTCCTTTTCCTTTTTTTCCTTGTTTGCCATTTCGAGTCACTTCCGATTTAAGAGAGGCAAAAATACTAAAATCCGCGTAACCACGTAACTTTATATCGCATCAGTTATTCCAGACTCGTCCACTTCTTTCCACCTTACCCACTTCTTCCTGCCTCGTCTATGCGCCATACCAGTCTGTCTGCATTTATCATCTGATCTGCATAGGAATCATCATGCACCTGACACGCCGAGTTCCCGGGCTATTACCGGCAGGGCCACATTGCAGATATTGCCGTCCACCACCGACAGGAAGATACCGCACCAGATAGAGATCATGGCGTAGAATATCGCCGGGCGGCCCAGACCGTCCCACTGCGTATTGCCGGTGATGCGTTCCTCTTCCATTTGACTGCTTGACTGCAACAAATGCACGGAAAATAGGGAAACGGTAAGCAGGAGAGCAGGGTCTTTTTACAATCTCTCAGTAATCAATGACTTAGCAATACGATGTGTTCTTTTGAGGATGTTCGGACTGCTCCGGAAGCACACCTCTGTCCTGCAACATGCTGATCAGCGAGTGACTACATTTTCGTAGCGCTGCAGTACCTACCGTTCATTCACCGGTGGACGGAGACCGAGACGGATGACGGAGGAGAGGGCGCCGCAGATGGTCAGTGCTCCGGCCAGAAGCATGGCGTCGTGGGGTGCGCCGTCCCCGAAGAGGTGGAAGAAAAGGGCGACGAGGGCCGCGCCGGTGGACTGCCCCACGAGACGGGCTGTGGCGAGCATGCCTCCCGCACTTCCGGCCCGGTGGTTGGGAGCCGAACTCAGGAGCATGTGGTTGTTGGGCGACTGGAAGAAACCGAAGCCGGTACCGCAGAGGGCCAGCCTCCAGGCTATGTCCAGATGCGTGGCGTCAGCGGGGATGTACGAGAGCAGGAAGCAGCCGGTACTCATCAGCAGCAGGCCGAAGCAGCCGAGTATGCCCGGGTGCACCTTGCCTATCAGCGAGCCGGCCAGCGGGGCCACGAACACGATGACCAGCGGCCAGGAAGTCATCAGCAGCCCTGTCTCCACGGCGTTCATCCCGAAAGTATGCAGGAGCATGAAGGGTATGGCTACCAGGGCCATCATCTGAGCCGTGAAGGAAACAATGCTGATGAGCACGGACATCGAGAAGACCGGAATCCGCAGCAGGTCAAACGGCAGCATCGGGTACTGGCGGTGCAGCTGGGTGCGGACGTAGATGAACCCGAGCAGCAGGAGTAGGACCGCGCCAACGAGCACCGTCGTCAGGGAAGCGCCGTGGGAATACATCTCGATGCATCCTATCAGCAGGCCGAAAACGGCGGCATTGAGCAGGGCATCGCGGACGTTGAAATGCCGGCCCTCGACATGGGTAGGGTTGTCCGGCAGATGGCGGAAGGCCATGAAGAAGGTGACAATGCCTATGGGAATGTTTACCGCGAAGAGCCAGGGCCAGGAGGCGAACGAGAGGATGCCCGCGGCCAGGGTCGGACCGGTCACGGCGGCCAGAGCCACGACCGTAGCGTTGATTCCCACCCCCTTGCCGAGGTACTTCTTCGGATAGATAATCTTCACGAGGGTAGTGTTGACGCTCATCATCATCGCGGCCCCGATACCCTGGAAAGCCCTCGAGGCGATCAGCAGCGGCAGGGTATGGGACAGGGCGCAGAACAGCGAGCCGACGGTGAAGAGCACCACGCCGGAGACATACACCCGCTTGTAACTGAACAGCTCCCCGAGCGAGGAGAACGACAGCAGGGTCATCATGATAACCAGCTGAAAGGCATTGACCACCCATATCGAGTCCGCCGACGATACCCCGAGCTCCTGCGAGATGGTCGGCAGGGCCACATTGCAGATATTGCCGTCCACCACCGACAGAAAGATGCCGCAGCACACAGACGCCACAGCATAGTAGATCTTCGGGCGGTGCAGGCCGTCCCACTGCAGGTCTCCCGTGATATGCTCCACATTGTTTTTCATATCGGCGGCAAATGTACGCAAAATCACAGCAATTGCTACAACTCATATTGTTGCTGTTTACGTGAGATTTAGTATCTTTGCGCGATTTTTGAATTTCAGCATTAAGTACTATGAATAAATTGATTCTGACGGCTGCAGTCATAGCGGCTGCTGCGATGACCGTCTCTTCTTGCAACAAAGACACTGAGAACACCGGCCTGAGCGTGGACGCTGAGAGCATAAGCTACCCCCTCAGCGGAGGAACCTTCGACATCAACCTGACTTCCGGAAAACCCTGGAAGGCCCTCTACTGCACCGAATGGCTGACAGTGACCCCCGAATCCGGCACAGGTGACGCTACCGTCACCATAAGCGTAGACGCATGGGCCAACGAGGACAGCGAGGAAGCACGTTTAGCCGGAGTCCATCTCACCGACAACACCGACACCATATTGGTCCTTATTAATCAGGTAAACGATGACAACTTCGGAAGACCAAGTGTGGATCATGTCAGCCGCCCCTCTGCATATCTACGCCTCAGCAGCAATAATATACAGAGCCCTGCTCAAGGAGGCACCTACACTATAGCCATAGACTCAGATACCGGCTGGGAGATAGTATGCGATGCCGAGTGGATTTCATTATCTGCAAAGGAAGGGCACTACTGGGAAGAAATCACTGTGAATGTTTCGGAATGGGAAAATCCCGGCAATGAGGAAAAACGTTCCGCAGCCTTCCACGTGCGTTATTACCAGCCCCCAATGCACGATTTCTGGTCTGAATCTGTTCTCGTGGAACAGCATAACGACAACACCGGTCTTTAGCAATCATCCGCATTTCTTGTTAAATTTGCCGACATAACGAATAAACACTACTGTACATGAACATCAACACCACAGCCAAATCCATCTGCGCGGCCCTGATCGGGGCGGCGGCAACCGTAGGCATATCGTCCTGCGGCAATCAGAATCAGACAGAATCACCCATGAAACAGAAAGTTGAGGAATACGCACCGTTCGAGCTGTCCTCGCCTCTGGCAGCTCAGCTGAGCGACAGCGAGAAGCAGATAGTAGAGCTGTTCTTCCAGATAGGACAGATCGCCGACGAGCTGTTCTGGCAGCAGACATTCGGGGACAAGAGCCTGATGGACCGGCTCGAAGACCCTTACGCGAAGCAGTTTGCCTACATCAACTACGGCCCCTGGGACCGCCTCGATGACAACAAGCCCTTCATCGACGGCTACGGCGCCAAGCCCGACGTATGCACCTACTACCCCGCCGACATCACCCTCGAGGAGTTCAACGCCTACGATGACCCGAATAAGTCATCCTGGTACACAGTCCTCCGCCGCGACGAAAACGGCAAGTTGAAGACCGTCTGGTACCACGAGGAGTACGCCGAGCAGGTGAACCGCATGTGTGAGCTCATGCAGCAGGCCGCCGGCCTGGCCGAGGATCCCGGCCTGAAGAACTACCTCCTCGAGCGCATCAAGGCCTTCAGGACCGACGACTACTTAGCCAGCGACCTGGCCTGGATGGACATGAAGGACAGCCGGATAGACTTCGTGGTCGGCCCCATAGAGAGCTACGACGACAAGTTCCAGGAGACCAAGACCTCCTACGAGGCCTTCATCCTCCTCAAGGACACCGAGCGCAGCAAGGACCTGGCCAAGTTCGTGGCCATGCTTCCCGCCCTGCAGAAGGAGCTGCCCTGCAAGCCCGAGTACAAGACTTTCGTACCCGGCACCTCCTCCGACCTCAACGTCTATGACGTGGTCTACTACGCCGGAGACTGCAACGCCGGCAGCAAGACCATCGCCATCAACCTGCCCAACGACGAGCGCGTTCACGCCATGAAGGGCACCCGCCGCCTCCAGCTGCGCAACTCAATGCAGGCCAAGTTCGACAAAATCCTCCTCCCCATCGGTGAGCTCATCCTCGCTCCCGAAGACCACCAGCACCTGAAATTCGACGCCTTCTTCTGGAACGTAACCTTCCACGAGGTGGCCCACGGCCTCGGCATCAAGGAGACCATCAACGGCAAGGGCAGCGTGGACGCAGCGATGGGCACCGAGAAGACCTCCTGGGAAGAGGCCAAGGCCGACATCCTCGGACTCTTCATGGTATGCCGCCTGATCGAGAAGGGCGAGATCACCAACATCTCCGTCGAGGACGCCATCACCACCTACATCGCCGGCATCCTCCGCTCGGTACGTTTCGGAGCCGCCTCCTCCCACGGCAAGGCCAACATGATGTGCTTCAACTTCATGGAGCAGCAGGGCGCCTTCTCCCGCAACGCCGAGGGTCTCTATCAGATCGACTTCGAGAAGTCCAAGGCCGCCGTCAACGCCTGGGCCGACCTCATCCTGACCACCCAGGGCAACGGTGACGTAGCTTTCGCCACCGAGTTCCGCGCCAAGAACGGCGGCATCACCCCCGCCCTCCAGGCCGACCTCGACCGCATCAACGCCGCAGGCATTCCCAAGGACATCCAGTTTATCCAGGGTCCCGATGTGCTCTTCAAGTAAATCCATGGCAGCAGCGGCCGTCCTCCTGGCACTGGCCGCTGCCTCCTCACTCACAGTATCGTCCTGCCGCACTGGCAGCGGCGGGACCGATACTTTCATACCCGCCGTCCCCGACTGGTCGGATGCCGCCGCATGGTACATCTCGCAGCCCTCAGGGGACAATGCCCCCGCAGCGGACATTTTCTACATCCTCCCCACCTGCATCTGGGACTGGACCGCCGCTGACGGGCAGACCTGCCGCTACTCCGACTACACCCGCACGGACCATATCGAGGCATTCCTCCCCTCGGTGGAGCTCGCCGAGGACATTTTCGCCCAGGGACAATACGGGTTCTACTGCCCCTACTACCGGCAGATCTCCCTCAACGTCTGGATGGACGGAGAGGCGGCGGTAGAGGAGCTCTTCCCCCTGTCGATGGAGGACGTCAGCGCGGCATTTGACTATTATCTGGACAATTACAATGAGGGAAGGCCCTTCGTCCTCGCAGGCTTCAGCCAGGGCGGCAAGGCAGTGGTGGAGCTGGTCAAGCACCTCCCCGCCCCGGCCTATGAACGGATGGTCGCCGCCTACGCCATCGGCTACCGCGTCTCGAATGAGGAGCTGGCGCAATACCCTCAGCTGCGCCCCGCCGTCGACTCGACCGGCACCGGCACCATCATCTGCTACAACTCCGTAGCCACCCCCGATGCAGCCTGCGCGGTCCTCTCTCCCTCCGACATCTGCATCAACCCGGTGAACTGGACCACCGGCGCCACCCCCGCCGAGCTCAACGACTCAGTGACCGTCACCGTCGACACTGACCACCACCTACTGATAGTGGACGGCCTCGACCCGGAGCAGTACTGGATGCCCTCGCTCACCCCCATGTTTTCCAAAGGCAACTACCACCTGCAGGAACTCACCCTATACCAGGACCATCTGAGGCGCAACACTGCCCTCCGCGTCCGGAATTTTTCCGATAAATAAATGAAACACCGCCAACTTCTCCGGACGATATCCGCCGCTGCGGTCATTGCCCTTGCCCTCATCTCCTGCGGCAGACAGCCTCTGCCTTGGTATGAGGATACCGGACGGCTGTGGAAGGACTACATGGCTGCGGTCGAGGACGCGAAAGTGGCTACGGCAGAGAAGATGGATCCGGACTTAGCCACTATCATATCCCCGGAAGAGAGCCCGCAGATAGAGTGGATGGAGCGGGACGGCCGGACATTCGTGCTGGTCGGCTCAGTGATGACCGAGGAGGAAAGCCGGTACTGGGAAGACGGACAGGCCGATATGTTCCTGCTGGACGACCGCCTGCCCTGGGTCTCCCTGCCCTACGACCTGACCGCACACCTGAAAGCAGACGCCCGCCAGAGCGACGACCAAGGCATAGTAATGCGCGTGGTCCAGATGCTCGGCCTGCCGCCCGACTACTGCGGCAACCGCATTGTGCTCTTCTGGGCCGAGAAGGACAGCCTCTTCCGCCCGACACCCGACCCGGAAATCCATGACCGTGAAGTCCTCCTCGACTTCCGCGACGACGTGGCCCCCCGCTACCGCGCCTGGTTCGAGGACTACTGCCGGACCGCCTACTGCTCCGACACCCCCTACCCCTGGACCCGCCTCGGCTACACCTACGACTGGCACAGCGGCTCCCCCTCGGCCATCGGCCCCGCCGAGTTCATCGTCCGCCCCTCCACCCGCGTCATTGTCCGTGACATCCTGCCCGTACCAGACTGGTACCGCACCGTCACCC
>DWYD01000193.1 GCA_019118865.1 Candidatus Coprenecus merdipullorum
TCCGGGGGTGAGCCTGAGGGTGGCTTATTCGGAGCATGACCTGCTGAGGGTATTTCCGTTCGAGATAATCAGCGGGGACACTGCCGGTTATGGAATGCCAAGGACGGCCTTGATCTCTGCCCGCGGGGCTAAGAAGCTGTTCGGGGATGAGCCCCCCTTGGGAAAGGAAGTCTGCTTTACGGTGGGGGATGACCCCCGGCCGTTCCGCATAGTGGCGGTGTACAAGGATTTTCCGGACAATTCCAGTGCGGACAATGAACTGATTCTCTCGTCCGGACTTGACGGTCTGGAAAACTGGAGCGCCTGGTCCTGGTGCTGCTATGTGAAGCTTTCGACGGAGGAGGGGGCGGTTGCTGCCGTCGATTCGGCGGCATCGCATATCGGACGGCAGGTATTCCAGGCGGACGTGTTGAAGATGCGGCTTACCCGCCTGCATGATGTCTACTGGTCAAAGGATGTCATGACGGACGTTGCCGGCAAGGGTAACCGTTCCACGACCATTGTCCTGCTGACTGTAGCCATAGCCGTGATACTCATAGCGGTCATCAACTTCATCAACTTCGCCATGGCCTCGGTGCCTTTCCGCATCAAGGGGCTGAACACCCGGAGGGTGGTGGGTGCGACGAGAGGCGGCCTGATAAGGTCGCAGCTGCGCTCTACCATAGGACTGGCTCTGCTGGCATTTGTCCTCAGTGTCGGGGTGATGTCGCTTGCGGCCACTTCTTCTTTGGCGTCATACGTCACCGGTTCCCTCCGGCCCCAGGACAATCCGGCGCTTCTTCTTCTGTCCCTCGGGGTAGCGGTGGCAACGGCCCTCGCCGCCGGCATTTTCCCGGCTCTCTACAGCACCTCCTTCAACCCGGCCATGGTGCTCAAGGGGTCCTTCTCCCTCTCCGCCAAAGGACGCAGCCTGCGTTCGGTGCTGATAGGGGTGCAGTATGTGATTTCGTTCGTACTGCTGCTGTGCTCGATGTTCATAGCCGTTCAGAACCGATATATGAAGAACTACGACATGGGGTTTGACCGGGAGCAGGTGGTGGAGATGGAGGTTACGGACAAGGTTGCAGAGCGGGGGGAGGCTTTCCGGAACATGCTGCTGGAGTATCCTGGTGTCACCGGAGTCACCTCCGCGTCCAGGTCGATAGTCTCGGCAGATATGAGCGGCTGGGGAGGTGACTATGGTGAGGGCTACATCATGTACGATGTCATAGGCGCGGACCGCTGGTTCGTACCGTTTTTCGGTTTAGAGATAGTGGAGGGGCGGAACTTCGTACCCTCCGATGACGAGAGCCCGGAGGGTACCTATATTTTCAACGAGACGGCGATGAGCAGCTGGCCTTATCTGCATTCGTACATGGAAAACGGGAAGATGAATATCGCGGGGGTCGTCAAGGACTTCCATTTCAAGCCGATGCAGCATGCCATGGCTCCCATGGCCCTGTACAATTTCGGCCAGGAGACAGGTGCCATGCTGACGACAGTCTATGCCCGGATACAGCCCGGGGGAGTCCGCGAGAGCATGGACTGGATCCGGTCGAAGGCCTGTGAGGTGGACCCGTCCCTGAACTCCGACGACCTGGACATCCATTTCCTGGACGAGACTGTCGACCGCCTGTACCGGAGCGAGGAGCGCCTCGGCCGCCTCATCACTGCTGCCGCCATCATTTCCATGCTCATCTCGGTTATCGGCATCCTCGGCTTAGTGTACTTCGAGACGCAGTTCCGCCGCAAGGAGATAGCGGTCCGCCGCGTACACGGAGCCTCCGTCGGGGAGATATTGCTGATGATCAACCGCTACTACCTGATGATTACCCTTATCTGCTTCATCATGACAGCCCCGGTATCCATTGTCATCATCCGTCACTGGGCCGCCTCCTTCCCGTACCGCAGCCCGATTCCCGTGTGGATATTCCTCGCCGCCCTCGCCCTGATTACCCTCATCACCGCCGTCACCGTGACCCTGCTGAGCCGCAGTGCTGCCCTGAGCAATCCGGTGGACTCCATTTCCACTGAGTGATTTACGGTATATAGTGAGTAATGGTAAGTAGGGGAGCAGGCAGGATTTGTAAGATGGTTGTATTCAGATGGATACGATTTTGACGAGTTCTTTTCGGATGTTTCGGGGTGCGCGAAAAGAACTCGTTATACTAATAAGTATTTGTTTATCAATTTTTTATGTAAAAGAGGGTGCCGCGGTATTTACCGTTGCCCGGGCACCTTGGAAAACTATGAGCCTTTTATTCTTGAGGTCCAGCAGGATAATCGTAAGAGCGAGAGTCAGTTTCATTGTAACGGTTATAACTTGTATACGAATAATTCGGGGTTGTCTCCGTAAGTGAAGAGGAATATCCTGCCTCCTTTCTCATCCACGGCGCAGTGGCCGCTTCGGTCCAGAAGCAGTCTTTCCAGCGGTTTGCCTGATATGCTGAACACATCCAGAATAGCGTCAGGGGTATCTTCACCGGATGCAAATATGAAGCCGTCGAGATTCTCCAGAAAGACCCTCTTCCCTACATGGATGTATCCCCCGTAGTATTTCCGCTGACTTTCGAGTATGTCTCCCTGGAGATTACGGGCTAACTCTTCGGAGAACCCCGGCTCTTCGAAGGATGTGGATACGGCCTTGCCGGTTGCAGTATTCAGGAACAGGATTTCCCTGTAGAAGCTGTATCCGAATACTATCGTGCTGCCGTTGCCGGAGGCTGCTCCAAGATACGGGAGCCATTCTCCGCCTGTTTTGTTCAGATAACAGACGGGCTTTATCGTGCCGTTGTCCTCTGTCCTGTTAATGCTGTAGTTGGAATCATCCCCGACCTCGAGGAAGTAAAAATATCCGTCCAGCAGGCATACCGGTGCGGTGAAGGAATAATTGAATACATGGCCTTTTGTCTTTTGCTCCAATGCTTCCAGTTCCTTCAGTTCCGCAGTCTCTGTGATGCCGTAGAATCTGTTTGCGCTCATTATGGAAACACCGCATATATATCCTTCGGAGTCCATTGGAAACAGCATGATCTTGTCATATATGGTTACACCGGGCAGATTCAGTGTGCCTTTCAGAACGATGTCCTCTTCCTTTACGGAGTAAACGGATACGGAGCTGGAAACAGAGCCGGCCTCTCTGTTCTCGGTTTTGCTTAGAGTGACGATGTGGCCGTTGTTTGAGAGTACTGAGTTTATCGGTGTGTCCGGGATGTCCATGCGGACAGGCGTTCCGCTTAAAGCGGTCTCCTTAAATGCGTTGCCGTCTTTTGGGGAGGCGCAGGCATTTAGTGCCGAAAGGGCAAGTGCCGCGGAGGTGAGAATTATGGTCAGATGCTTCATGGGTGAAATTTTTAATTTGTCAGAATAATCAGAAAGTTACGAACATCTTGAGCAAATAGCTTCTGGGCCGGATGAGGTAGTCGGTGGAGAAGCTGCTGGCGGCGGAGAGCACGGAGTAGACGTACTCGCGGGTGTCCAGGAGGTTGGAGCAGGTGAGTTCCCAGCGGAAACGCTTCCACTTGTAGCTGAGGGCGGCGTCCAGCAGGACGAAGTCACTGGCCGCGGAGGATGCACTGTTGTGGTAGTGCTCCCCGGTCAGGGAGAGGCCGATGCCGGCGGGAAGGCGGAAGCTGAGGGTGAGGTCGTTGGATGCGGTCAGCAGCGGGGTGAGGTTCTCGCCCGAGGCCTGCCGGGAGAGGGAGTACATCACGCTGCCGTTGTATGTCAGTCCGAGGAACTTGAACGGCGACAGGGAGATGTCCAGCCCGGCGGAGTAGCCCTGCATGCTCATCCTCGCCACCTGCTCCTGCAGCAGGAAGGGTGAGTCCGTCCATGAGGCCCCGAGCTCCAGCTTGGCGGTCAGGTCCTTCCAGTAGAATCCCTTGCTCAGCTCGATGCCGGCGCTGACGGTGTGGGAAAGCTCCCCGGTGCGTGTTGTCAGGGTGGTGGAGTAGATGCCGTCGAAGTCGTATCCGTAGAGGATGTCCGGCTTGGTGAGGGAGTATCCCGCGCTGAGGTTGAGGAACAGCATGTTGAAGATGTCCTTGTAGCTGAGTCCGAGGGAGAAATGGTTGCGCATGCCCTCGGTCAGGTCCGCGGCGTACCGGGTCAGGCTGCGGTAGTCGCTTAGGACGGCGCCGCCGTAGAGGGTGGATATCTCCGGCATGGACCAGTTCATGGAGTAGCCGAGGTTGATGTCGGTGGAGGCCGCGGGCTTTATCTTCATGCTGACGCTGGGCTCGGCGAACACCTTGTGCCGGGACGTCCGCGTGCCTCCTAATCTGTCGTCGAGGAACGTCATGTAGTAGGCCACGGGGATGAATATGCTGAGGTCCATGTGCAGGGAGGTGTAGTAGGCGTAGACGGCAGGAGCTACCCTGAGGCGGTGCATCATCAGGCGGTTTGCAGCTTCGGAAGGGTCTTCGAGCTGTCCCAAGGGGGTGCTGAGGCGGCTGTCGAGGCTGCCCAGCCGGTAGCTGGCCGAGACGGTGGGCTCTATCCTCATGTCCCACAGCCTGAAGCTGGTGACGTTGCCGGCGAACAAGGATGCCGTGAAGGCGTCCGCGGTGACGTCCTGCACGGCTCCGGCCCACTGCCCTCCGTCCCGGGCTATTGCCAGGGAGTACGGCGTGTGCTCGTAGGCGGCGCGGGCGTTGATCTCGAAGGCGCTCTTCTCCCCGCTGCGCCTGATCAGGCTGGCCGTGCTGGATGCCCTGAGCGTGGTGCGGTCGAAGTCCTGGCCGATGCCGTTGACCGAGGACGCTATGTCGAGGAACTCGGCGGAGAAGATGTTGCGGTTGTCCACGTAGAGGCGGTCCCCGTTGCTCTTGAAGCTGAGCTCGGCGTTGACCTTGTCGGTGCCGATGACGTTGGATATGCCCTCCCGTATGAGGTTGACGGAGGAGTCGGGGAGCATCCACCGGGTCTCGGAGGTGTTGTCGCGCAGTTCTGTGTCGTTGAGGTATGAGAGGTTGAGGTTGATGTCCGTGCCCCCGGAGGTGCGGAAGAGCTCGTTGAGGGAGGCGGAGTACGATGTGTTGCGGTAGTAGCGGTCCTTGTCGATGGCCGGGGGCGAGGCGAGCGTGGCGGAGGAGAGCACCGGGTTGAGCCTGCCGGTGCCGGAGGTGAGGTCCTCCAGCTCGTACGCTAGGTCGTCGCCGGTGTTGTTGGTCTTGCCGGTGAGGATGTGCTGGCTGCTGTGTCCGAAGTACATGGGCGCGGCCTCGGCGTTCCACAGGCCTCCGTCCCCGTAACCGCCTCCCGCGGCCGCCGAGAGCAGGAATACTCCCCGCGAGGAGGCCTTTAGCTTGAGGTTGATGTAGGTCTTGTCGGAGGGCACCAGATCCTTGAGGGCCTTGATGGCCTGGTGGTTCTCGAGAATCTCCACCGAGGCGATGTGGTCCGGGGAGATGTTGCGCGTGGCGATGCCGTAGCGGCCCTTGAGCAGGTCCATGCCGTCGATGGTCAGCCCCGCTATGGGCTTGGCCTTGTAGAGTATCTGCCCGTTGTCCCTGACCGTGATGCCGGGCAGCTTGCGGAGCACGTCCTCGATGACCAGGTCCTCCTGGGCACGGAAGGATGCTACGTTGTAGGATACGGTGTCGTCGCCCTTCATCTCCATCTTGGGGGCCTTGACCGTTACCTCGTCCAGCTCGAAGAGGGACTCCTCCACCTCGAAGTCGTGCTGCCCGCTGACATTGGGCACGGTGCGACGCACGGCCTTGACGCTTATGCCGGAGACAGATGACCACGCTGTCGGCTCCGGAGCGGATGCTGAGTGTGTAGTGCCCCTCTCCGTCGGTGGTGGTGTAGCCTATGGCCACCCCGTCCTCCGTCCGGCTGACAATGACGTAGCATATTGCGGGCTCGGAGGTGCCGGCGTAGCGGATGCTGCCCTCGAAGGTGGTCAGGGGCAATTCCTGTGCCGTGGCGGTCCGGGCAGCGGTGCAGAGGAGGATGATGGCCAGGAGGGCGGGAAGAAATGCGGCTGCTCCGGCGGTATGGGCGGGTGTCGGTCGTGCTTTCATGGGATGGTTTCTGTTAGGGATGATTGTTACTCAAGTTCTATCGGGTCGTAGTACATGGCTACGGAGTATTCGTTGTCACCGGGCTCTCTCGCACCTCCTTTCCCGTCAGGCAGAAGAGTCCTGATGCCAGTGTTTTTCAGGAACACAAAAGGACGGAGGTACATGTCCTTCAGGATCTTCGCGGCTTCCTTGGGGCTGCATTTCTGGAAGAGGTACTGCTTCTCGTAGATGGGCCACGAGCCTTTCTCGATGCCTGTCATGGTCCAGGAGAAATGCTTTTCGGAGTCCTCCACTTTCAGAATCAGCCCCGGCAGGCCGCAGAACTTGTACGGGCCGCCGTCCACGGGGATGTCCGGGCAGAACCACGCCGTCCATTCCCGCCCTCCGAATGAGGTGACGGCCTTCTGGCACTGATAGTCTCCGACCTGCTCCGCCTCGCCTGTAAGGGACCACTTCATGTTTGTGCGGCTGCCCTCGTACTGCAGTATCGGACCTGTCAGCAGGGTTCTGCGGTTGATCCGGTAGCTGTCGCTGAATACGAACAGCTCGATGGGATAGACCGATGAGGAGCCTAAGTTCCTCGGCATCTCCCCGCGTTCAGTCATTTCGCGGTTCAGCATTTCCCGTGCTTCGAGTATCTGGCTGTAGTCTTTGCGGACCCTGTCTCCGAACTCCACTATGCGTGTGTCGGAGAGGATCTCCTTTTCGGCGAAGACATGGTCTTCCAGACCTCCGGGTTCGGATGTGCTGTAGAACAGTGCGTCGCGGAAAGTCATCTCGTAGGATACTCTCATAAATGCGGTGTCAAGGGCGACGGTTTTGTTCCAGGTCTGGTTGGGTACGGGACGGTAAGGGGACTGTGCGCTGCACAGCATGGAGGCGGCGCACAGCAGGATGATGGCACCGGTCGTAAGTTTTGCCGGTAATACAGGTCTGTTCATAATCGTACTTTTACTTTTAAATATTGTAGCCGTTTATTCCAATGGCGGATAATAACCCTCATGATGATTCTGCACCCCGACAGTTTTAATGGAGCCGTCAGGCAGCATCACTGTCATCGGCTTTCCGGATGTCCTCAAAAAGCCCGGGGACCTCCATATCATCCGCCACAATTCCGCGATATTTTTTTTATTTGTTTTTTCGCATCTGTAGTGCAGGCCTATTGCCGATGTCTTGTTCCCGGTGTACCTGGATATGCTCCGGCCTCTGCCCTTTTCCAGTCCGACGGCTTCCCATCTGAGCAGACCTTCGGAATCTTCGGCTTTTAATATCAGGCCGGGCAGTCCTTCGAGTTTCCATGGGCCGTAAGGGTATGGTATGTCTGTTGAGAAGGATACCCTCCACTGCCTGCCGTTGAGCTGTCCCTCGGCCACCTGGCACCGGTATCCGCAGACGGTGTCCGTCCGGTCCGAGAGGCGCCACTCTGTCTGTTCTGCTTTCTCGCTGTAGCAGTAGTCGGTGTTTTGGACTCTCAGCAGGACGTATCTGGACGAAGTGGGAATGCACCTGAATATTTCATAATAAGTGGCTGTCTGGTCTTCCGGTATTACGGAGGACGTTATGTCGGTGAAAGCGTTCATCCCTTTGCTTCTCTCGGAGGCATAGACCTCGGATTGCACGGAGTCTCTGATATAGGCGTTGTAACTGTAGTAGTGAGTCAGTTTTCCGCCTATCTCTAGCATATAAGGCTCATGCAGGCACTTGACGGACAATGTGTCGATGACATATTCGAATCCGTACAATATGCGCATCTCCATCGTGTCCGCTTTCTCCCTGAGGCTGAAATCCCTTGCCGCAGGAAAATACCGCCCGCTGCTGACAATCCGGGCAACCTCCTGGTCGCTGAGATTCTGAGAGTTCGCCAAAGGGTGGACCGCCATGACGGCCAGCAGTGCCAATGCTGTTCTTTTGCTCTTTAAGTTCATACTCTTTTTAAATGTGTTATTCGAGTTCTATCGGGTCGTAATGGAACGACTCGCTTTTCTCCTCATGGGTGAGCTCTCTGAGCTGATGGGTCTGGGGGTCCATCTTCTGGACACGCATGCCGCGGCTCACCTTCCACTGGTATGGGCTGGTGAACATCTGCCGGATGTATTTTCTGGCCTGGGTGCGGGTGCAGTCCTGGTAGAGGAGCCGTTTTTCGAGAATAGGCCATGTACCCCGCTCAATGGCAGCGAGTTCCCAACTGTAGGTGCCGGTGGTGTCCTCTGCCTTGAGTATGAGGCCTGGCAGGCCGCGGAACTTGTAAGGGCCGCTGTCCACCGGCAGGGAGGGACAGAACCAGACGTGCCATACCCGGCCGCGGAATTCGGTGACGGCCTTCTGGCACGGGTAGCCCATGATGGTGCAGGTATCGGAGGTGAGCTGCCATCCGAATGCGGGGGTGTCCTCCTGCCAGCGGAGTACCGGACCGAGTATCATGGTCTTGTGAATGACGGTGATGCCGTCCGGGGTGATGTACAGCTCGAAGGGGTTGACCGGGCTGTCCGGGTCGTGCGAGTCGAAAGCGCCGTCAGTCTGTTTCCAGGCATTGTGTCCGGCCATCTCGGAAGTCTCCAGTATCAAGCTGTACTCTTTCTGCAGTTCCGGGCCTATCTCCACGATTCTTCTGTCTACGTAGGAGCTGTCCGGACCGGTCTCGGAGGGAAAGCGCATCCGATATTCCAGGCGCATCGTGGCTTCACCGAGAGTATCGGTCCTGTCCCAACGGACATCGATGTACATGGCGTCCATGTAGGGTGTCTGGGCGCCCAAAGAAAATGCGGCCGTGGAAAGCAGAATCAGCGGCAGCAGTATCGCGAGGGGTGTGGGGGCTTTCGTCATGTCACAAATATAACGATTTTTTTTAGTAAATAAAACTTTAAATAAAATTACGTTAAAAATCTTCCTCTCAAAAGCTGTCGTATGACGGCTTATTGCGCTGCGGGGAATTTTATTCGAAATTTTCAATAAATGTTGTAAGGGCAGACGGTCTGCGTTAGTCAAAGTTCTTTGGAGGTTCAAAGAAAATTCCTATATTTGCACGACTTCGGATTTTTTATGAAAATCCGAAGTGATACTTCTGATATTTTAGAATTATGTATGCTCGGTTATTAGATATAGAAAAGCAGTTGGATGACGGCAACTTCCTGCTTGGAGCCCGTCAGACCGGGAAATCTACCTTGTTGAAGGAACGGTTCTGCGGGGCAGTGTATTATGACTTGCTGCAGACAGATGTGCGCAGGCG
>DWYD01000194.1 GCA_019118865.1 Candidatus Coprenecus merdipullorum
CCCCAGATGTTCTTCCCCGACATGGCCTACAACCAGCTCTACATCGAGTACCGCATGCCCGAGGGCACCGCTCCCGGCAAGGTGGAGAAGGATCTGGAGGAGATGGAGGCATATATCCGTCAGGATGACAATGTCAATCACGTCGTCACCTCCCTCGGCGGCACTCCGGGACGGTACTGCCTGGTAAGGGCCATCGCCGACCCCTCGCTGAGCTACGGAGAGCTGATCATCGACTATGAGGACTACGACAAAATGATAGAGAGCATCCCCAGGATGCAGAAGGAGCTGATGGCCGCCTACCCCGAGGCATACGTCAGGGTAAAGCAGTACAACCTGATGTACCGCCCCTACCCCGTCGAGGCCATGTTCCAGGGGCCTGACCCCGCCGTGCTCAAGGACCTCTGCGCCCAGGCCCAGGCCATAATGGAGGAGAGCGACGCCACCTGGCTGGTGACCGACGACTGGTCTCCGATGGTACCGGCCGTCAAGGTGGACTACGACCAGGCCGCTGCCCGTCAGGCCGGAATCTCCCGCAGCTCGGCCGGCATC
Organism: Candidatus Coprenecus merdipullorum; assembly: GCA_019118865.1. Lineage (GTDB taxonomy): Bacteria > Bacteroidota > Bacteroidia > Bacteroidales > UBA932 > Coprenecus > Coprenecus merdipullorum. Next base: position 550 of record DWYD01000194.1, read on the forward strand.
TCAGTGATGGCTGCGGCAGAGGGCATACCCTGCGGTACCCTCAATGAGGAAGGCGAAAGGATAGGCATCTACATCCGCAGCACCGGTATGGACGGAGAGCCCGTGGAGAGCATCCGCAATACCCCGGTATGGGGCCTGCTGCCGTCCCTATCGTCGGTAGCCAACATGGAGACCGTACAGGGAGTGATGACCGGCACCACCGGCCGGGAGGATATCATCGACGCCTTAGTGTCGCCCCTGCCCCTGAACACCATAACCTCGGGCACGGTCATCGAATGGAACGAGCCCAAGATCTGCCGGTACAACGGACAGAGAGCCATCAAGGCCCAGTGCAACAACACGGCGGGCTATACGGCAGCCCAGGCCCGCGACGCCGTCAAGGACCGGATAGAGGCCATAGAGCTGCCCGACGGCTACACCCTCACCTGGCTGGGCGAGTACGATGCCAGCCGGCAGTCCACCCGCTTTCTTTTCAAGTACTTCCCGCATGCGATAGTGGTCATGCTGCTGATTATGATAGCCCTGTTCAAGGGCATCAAAAAGCCGCTGATCATAGTCTGCTGCCTGCCACTGGTGGCCATAGGCATAGTCTTCGGGATGCTGGCCGCCGGCATGAGCTTCGGCTTCGTGGCCATGGTCGGCTGCCTGGGCATCATAGGCATGATGATCAAGAACGGCATAGTCCTCATCGACGAGATAGACCGGCAGCTGAGCCTCGGAGTAGAGCCTTACAAGGCCGTAGTGGACTCCACCCTCTCCCGTCTGCGCCCCGTGATGATGGCCTCGATGACCACCGTCCTTGGCATGGCGCCCCTGCTCTTCGACCCGCTCTTCGGCTCGCTGGCAGTGACCATCATGGGCGGACTGACGGTGGGCACCCTGATTACCCTCGTCTTCCTGCCCGTACTGTACTCATTGTTCTTCAAGATTAAAAAGGCATGACCATGAGACATATACCCTCATATACCCGGATTCTGGGCCTGATGACGGCGGTCCTCCTCCTGCTTCCTGCCGCAGCCACGGCCCAGCCGCAGAAACGCTTCCTCACCCTGGAGCAGTGCCGGAGCATTGCCCTGGACAGCAGTGCCATACTGCGCAGCGCCAGGCTGATGGAAGAGAAGACCGCACTGGACCGCAAGGCGGTAATCACCAACTTCCTGCCCAAATTCTCCGCCTACAGCCTCTACCTCTGGACCTCCAGTTCATTTGACTACGATTTCAGCGGAGGAGCCCTGCCCATATACAAGAACGTCTACGGCAACCTGGTACCGGACCTGATGAAGGACGCCGCCGGCAACATCGTCTACAACAACGGCATACCCGTCTTCAACCAGTACGCCGTCATTCCTCCGATGACCCTGTCCGTGGACCTTGCCAATACCTTCACGGCCGGGATTTCCGTAACTCAGCCCGTATTCATGGGTGGTAAAATCGTTTCCGGCTACCGGATGGCCGACATCGGCAAGGAGATGGCAGTCCTCAACTCCAGGCTGAAGGCCGACGAGGTCATAGTCTCAGTGGACGAGGCCTACTGGATGTACGTAAAAACCTGCAGGCTGCTGGAAACGGCCGAAAGCTTCAGCAGCACAGTAGACAGCATGTACACCTTCGTTGAGAATGCCATAGACGTGGGCATGGCCACATCAACCGACCTGCTGAAAGTAGAAGTACAGCGGAACAATGCCGCCCTCATGCTCTCCAAAGCCCGCAACGGACAGCGTCTGGCCATGATGAATCTGTGCCACATCCTGGGACTGCCTCTTACCACAAAGATTGAAGTTGACCAGAGCGGTTTCGACGTGGACAGCACGGAGTTCCTGCCCGAAACCGTCTTTACCGAATCCGACACCGTTGAAGAACGGGCCGATTATAAGCTTCTGGCCAGACAGGCCGAGCTGAAGCGGCGCAACGTAGACTTTGTCCGCTCCGACTTTCTTCCCCAGCTGGGAGTGATGGCCAGCTACGGATACACCTACGGGCTCAAGCTCCAGGACAATATCCTGCTCAACCAGACCGGATTTACCGTCATGGCCACTCTGAGAATCCCCATCTTCGCATGGGGCGAAGGTTATCTCAAGGTACAGTCAGCAAAAAAAGAACAGGAAATGGCGGAGGAGGAGATGGACCGTCTCTCCGGACTGATGGAACTCGAGATGACACGCAACAGATATGCTGTATCGGAAGCCGCGCTGCAGGCCCGGATGGCAAGGACTGCCCTCGAAAGCGCAGCAGAAAACCTTAAGGTATGCCGCGACCAATACGAACTGGGGATGGAAACTCTGGTCAATGTACTGGAGGCCCAGTCCCAGTGGCAGAAATGCAGCAGTGACTGGATCGAGGCTGTAACCGGCTACAAACTTTCCTGCACGGAATACTTAAAAGCCACAGGCAGATTATAACATTTTTGATATTTCATAAATATTTGCCAAATTTGCAGCAGATAGAAAACCGCTTTCAAACAACACTGCTCACCATATACACAAACCCATATGATTTGCGATTACAGACTTAAAGTTTTCTACACCGTAGCAGTCAAGGGTTCCTTTACTGCTGCCGCAAAAGAGCTTGGCATTACACAGCCGGCCGTAAGCAACCACATATCTGAACTTGAGGGAAACATCGGAGACCTGTTGTTTTACAGAAGCCGCAGGGAAACGGTACTGACACCGAAAGGGCGCATTCTCTTCGACTATGCCGAGAGAATCCTCAATCTTTACCGTTGCGCCGGCCGTGAGCTTATGCCCGTCAAGAAGGAAGAGCGCCGTCAGATTGTGATAGCCGCAGTACCTGAAGCAGCCCGGCTGATTCTCAAGCCGATTGTAGACCATTTCATCCGCATCTATCCAGGAACGGACATTTCATTGCTGGAGCGCAGCCGCGAGGATGCAGCAGAATCCATCAAAGACGCAGAAGCAGACATAGCCGTCACCGACGCACCCGCAGAAGGATGCGACAGCACCGTATTCGCTACAGTATCAGTAAACGGAGCCGCCGTTCCTATGGCCACATACTACCTGAGCCGCTCTGCTGACAGTTCGGGCAACAGTGCTGTAAATGATTTTCTTCTCTGCTGCAGGACCTTCAAATGAGAAAACATTGGAAAATACTGACCGCATCGTTTCTGCTTGCCACGGCAGTATCCATAACCGTCCTTACGGTCACAGGACATCCAGGCAGGTCAAAATATCCGGCAGAGGAATTCCCCAATTCTGAGTCAGAAGAATACATTTCCATCAACGGGTTCCTGTCCAACGATCTTAGCAGTACATCCCAGGCTGAGGCTCTGGATGCCTATATCGGGAAATTCATGAAACGGTGGGAGCTCAAGGGAGGCAGTCTCGCTGTCATGAAAGACGGACAGCTTATCTACTCCAAAGGATATGGATGGGCTGACGAGGAAGCAGGCATACCCATGTCCCCCGGCCACATCATGCGCATAGCCTCTCTGTCCAAGCTCGTGACGGCAACCGCAGTAATGCAGCTCTGCGAGCGCAAGGTTCTGAACCTGGACGACAGGGTATTCGGAGAGGGCGGAATTCTCAACTGCGAGCAGTTCAGCGACATAAGAGACAAAAGAGCAAAAAACATCACAGTAGGTCAGCTCCTGCGGCATCAGGCGGGTTTCACCATGCACAAGGGAGACCCCATGTTCACAACGCGTGAAATCATGATATGGGAAGACCTTGACACGGTTCCCGACATGGACAGAATAATCGAGTATGCGCTTGGCGAAAGACTCGGCTATACTCCTGGACAAGGATTCAGATACTCCAATCTGGGATATCTGATCCTTACCAAGATCATAGAAGTCTGCAGCGGCATGGACTATGAGGAATACTGCCAGGAGAACATCCTCCATCCTGCGGGCTGCTACGACATGCACCTGGCCCACAATCTCTATGAAGAACGTTATCCCAACGAAGTCCGCTACTATGAGACTCACGATGCCACGCCTGTCCCTGCCTTCGACAACAGCGGAGACACCCTGTGGAGACGGTACGGCGGCAGTAACATAGAAGGCCTGCGGGGAGCCGGTGCATGGGTCGCATCGCCTTCTGAATTTGTCCGCTTCGTCGCCTCCATTGACGGAGATCCCGTTATCCCAGATGTTCTTTCCCAGGAAAGTATCCGCATCATGACCTCCTCTTCTGACCACACACGTCCCATCGGATGGGCACGTGCGGGCGAGGATACAGACTGGTCCAGGACCGGAACACTCGCCGGCACCAGCGCTCTGGTCAAAAAGCAGAAGAACGGTTACATCTGGATGTTCGTCACCAATACCAGCTCATGGAAGGGTTCCAGATTTACCCGGGAGATAGAGAGTATGTACCGTAACGCATCTGCCCGCGTAAGCAGCTGGCCGGCGAGAGACCTGTATACGGAATACAGGAAGGAGATATAATTTGTTTTTTAACATAAAAAAGATAACTTTGTAGGATGTATATACGGTTATGTATAGAATAGTCCTATTTTTCCTATATGCCTTTTCACTGCTGCCGCAGAAGGTCCACTATGCCTTTTCCGGCATCATCGCCTGGTTCCTGCACAGAGTACTGCATTACAGGATGTCCACGGTGGTGACCAACATAGCAAGGTCTTTTCCCGAGATGTCATATGACGATATAAACCGGACGACGGACGAGTTCTACCGCCATCTCGCAGACGTCATAGTAGAGTCGGTCTGGGCATTGGGAGCATCCACCGAAAAAATCGGAGAACAGGTACGCATAACGGGGCAGGACAATCTGAACAGAGCCATGGCACTGAACCGCAACGCGGTGATTATGGTAGGCCACTTGGGCAACTGGGAGATATTCACAGGACTTCCGGATCTGCGCAGCCATTACGGCATAGACCTGGACAACCGCAACTTCGTATACGTTTACAAAAGGCCCTCCAGCAGGACCGCGGACAAAGTAATGTCCCGGATCAGGACAAGGCACAACTCCTGCTCCATAATCGAATCCCACCAGATAATCCGCCACATTGTCAAGCACAGGAATGGCAGGGACGCCTTTTTTTTCATCTGCGACCAGAACCCGTATTACAATGAGAGCCGTTTCGTGGCTGACTTTCTGAACCAGAAGACATATATGATAGAGGGACCTGAGGCCATCGCCTCAAAAATGGGCATGCCCGTACTTTACTGCGGCTTGATAAGACACGGCCGCAGAAACAATGAGGCGCATTTCGAACTGATTACAGAGAATGCTTCCGAATGTCCCGAGGGATACGTAACATCCACATTCGCACGGATGCTGGAAACTGACATAAAGAATCATAAGGGAACATGGCTGTGGAGCCATAAAAGATGGAAAAAACGAATAGTATGAAACCAAGAATCATCACCGCGCTGGCTCTGGCCTGCGCCGTCACGGCAAATGCTGCCGCCCAGAACATCAACCGAATCGAAAAAGGCGGGGACATTCCCGATGGAGTTGTAGTGTACTCTCTGCCTCTGACGACAATACGGCTGGACGTGGAGGCCGTATGCGAGGCATATACTCCCGGACCTTACAGCCAGTGGGCAAAAAAATATCTCGGAATCGATGTCCCGCAGGAAGCAGGCACATCCTACACGCTCAGCAAAGTCCGAATGACTCCTTTCCTTGAGGCTGACCGCAGCTGCAGCTATATCGTCAACCTGAGCGGACTTCTTGGAGATGCCTCCCCCGCCAATTTCTTTGAATTCTCATCCCAGGGCCTGCTGCTCCTGTCCGATGAGAACAAAGGCAACGGCAGTTCCTGGAGATTTCCCACCACGGCACCGGGCACAGGAACCATGGCATCCGAAGCTACATCCAACCTTACATCCACAGAGACGACCCTCTACAGATCTGTCCGCAATGAAAGCGGAGGATACGACAGGGTCGCCGTCCGCCAGAGCCAGGTAGTTGAGAAAAGTCCTGAGAAAAAGGCCCAGGAAGCCGCAGCGATGATTCTGTCTCTGCGAGAAAGCCGCATCAACATCATTACCGGCAACACCGATGCGACATTCAGCGGGGACGCCCTCCGCGCCGCAGTTGAAGAGATAAGCCGCCTTGAGGAAGAATATATGAGCCTTTTCACCGGTGTCACCACAACTTCACTGCAGACTATGAGTTTCGATGTTGTTCCTGCCGCAGGGACAGAAGAGGATCTTACAATAGCCTTCCGGATTTCCGACACCCAGGGTCTACTTCCGGCAGATGACATTTCAGGCCGGCCCATTGTCATGGAGATTACTCCTGAAGATTCTGAAGATTTCTACTCTGAGCAGGCTATAACAGAAACCAGGACTTCCAAATCCAGAGCCAGATACGAAGCCGACCAGCGCGGCAGCATATACTACCGCATACCTGCCATATGCTCCGTCAGAATTACCGACGGTCAGGATCTTATCCTCAAGAACCGCATGCCGGTGTATCAGAAAGGACAGGAGCTTTCATTCCCTGTCCATGTACTCGTAAAATGACAATTCAACAAACCTCATAAACACTAATTCAGTATGACAATCGACAATCTAGACCCCAAGTGCGTGTGGAAGAATTTCTACGCACTGACACAGATTCCCCGCCCCTCGAAGAAAGAGTGGAGGGCAGTGGACTTCATGGAGAATTTCGGCAAGAGCCTGGGACTGGAAACCATCCGCGATGAAGTGGGCAACATCGTTATCCGCAAGCCGGCCACTCCTGGTATGGAGAACCGCAAGGGCGTCATTCTCCAAGGGCACCTCGACATGGTTCCCCAGAACAACAATGACGTACAGCACGACTGGGAAAAAGACCCTGTTGAAACTTATATAGACGGCGAATGGGTAAAGGCCAAGGGTACTACTCTCGGCGCCGACAACGGACTGGGCTGTGCCGTCGCCATGGCCGTACTTGAATCCACCGATCTGGTACACGGTCCCATAGAGGCCCTCTTCACCATAGACGAGGAGACCGGCATGACAGGAGCGCAGGCCCTCAAAGGAGGTATTCTACATGGAGACATCCTCATCAATCTCGATTCCGAGACCGAAGGTGAGCTGTATGTAGGCTGCGCAGGCGGTCTGGACACCGACGCCGAATTCAGTTACAAGCCCGAGTCAGTGAGCAAGGAGATGAATCAGTTCCGCATCGTAATCAAAGGGCTGCGCGGAGGCCACTCCGGAATGGAAATCAACGAGGGACGCGCCAATTCCAACAAACTGATGGCCCGCATCCTTCTGCCACTGCTCCGTGACTTCAAGGGAGAGCTCATATCCATTGAAGGCGGCAACATGCGCAACGCCATTCCCCGCGAAGCCGCTGCTGTCATTGCGCTGCCCGAGAAAAAAACCGCCAAGGCTCTCAAATGCCTGGAGGCCGCAGCTGCTGACATCAAGCACGAATACGCGCCAATCGATCCCGGTATCGAGATACTAGTAGAGGAGACCAAGGGATTCAAGAAGATTATCCCCTCAGATGTGGCTCTCAACGTAGTAAAGGCACTTCTCGCATGTCCCTGCAATGTAGACCGCATGAGCCTCGTAATGCCCGGTCTGGTAGAGACGTCAAACAATCTCGCCATCGTAAAGTCCGAAGGCAAGAAGATAAACGTCAAGACTCTCATGAGGGGATCTACAGACTCTGCCAAATACGCTCTCAGGGATGCTGTTCAGAGTGCTCTTGAGCTTGGCGGCGCCAAGGTAAAATTCTCCGGCGGTTACTCAGGCTGGCAGCCCGATATGGAGTCCTGCATCCTCCGCACCATGAAAGATACCTATAATGCACTCTACGGCAAGGAGCCCGAGGTCAAGGCCATCCATGCCGGCCTTGAGTGCGGCATCCTCTCGACCAACTATCCTCATTGGGACATGATTTCCTGTGGTCCTACCCTGATGTCGCCTCACTCACCGGACGAGCGCCTGCTCATCCCCACAGTCGGGAAATTCTGGGACTTCATCAAGGAAGTACTGAAGAATATTCCTCAGAAATAAAACATACATTCAGCAGAAAATCCCGGAAAGTCACTGGCTTCTTCCGGGATTTTTTCAGGTACTTACATAAATAATAAAAGCCGCCGAGAACCGGCAGCCCTTATTACTTAACCTAATACTTAACCTATGAAAAAACTATCCGATTTATTTTATTACAAACTGTGTGCCAAATTTATTGCTAAGGCGCAGACTGTTGGACACAACACTGACGCTGCTCAGGGCCATGGCTGCACCCCCTATCATAGGATTGAGAAGAAAACCATTAACAGGATAGAGGACGCCGGCAGCTATCGGAATCGCTATAATATTGTAAATGAAAGCCCAAAAAAGATTTTCCCTGATAGTCTTTACAGTCAGCTGCGAAAGACGGACAGCCTCCGGAATCTTCATCAGGTCAGATGAAAGAATCGTTATCATAGCTGTATCTATGGCTATGTCGCTGCCGGTACCCATAGCAATGCTCAGATCCGCCTGAGCCAGGGCTGCGCTGTCATTGATGCCGTCACCGGCCATCGCCACCTTGTGTCCCGCAGCTTGAAGCTCCTTGACGAAGAGTGCCTTGTCCTGCGGAAGGACACCCGCGCGGAATTCCGTTATGCCGGCCTGACGGGCCACCGCGGCTGCAGAAGACTCATTGTCTCCCGTAAGCATGACTGTATGAATACCCATTTCACGAAGTTTCGCAACTGCTTCCGCTGAAGTAGGCTTGATACGGTCTGTTACGGCCACGGCCGCAAGGATTCTGGTACCGCCGGCAAACCATATCACTGTCCGTGCCTCCCTGAGCCAGACTTCTGAACGGGCAAGAAGCTCCTGAGAAGGCTCCGCTCCCGCATCCCGCAGCAAGTCCATATTTCCTGCATAATACGTAACGCCGTTGAAAACTCCGCGGACTCCCTTGCCGGGGATATTCCCGAATGAGGTGATACCGGACTGTATCTCCTGGATTCCGACACTGCTCCCGGCATTGGCGTCTGCCCCCATAGCCTTAGTGACAGCACCGGCCAGAGGATGCTCTGAAAGGGACTCGAGGGCCGCAAGAACCGGACGCAGGTGCTCCGTTCCAGGCATCCAGCACTGATCAACCACCTCGGGATGACCTTCGGTAAGAGTACCTGTCTTGTCCACCACCACCGTATCCACTTTTCGGGCCACCTCCAGACTGGCTGCGTCCTTGACAAGAATACCGCTGCGGGCTCCCCTCCCCACACCTACGATAATGGCTGTGGGTGTTGCCAGACCGAGAGCGCAGGGACAGGCGATGATAAGCACGGTAATCATGGAAAGCAGGCCGTGGATAAAACCATCCTGAGGGGCGAATATCCACCAGGCAGCGAAAACCAATACGGCGATACCTATTATAATAGGCACAAATACCGAGGCTATCCTATCCACAAGATTCTGCACCGGAGCCTTACTGCCCTGTGCATCCTGCACCATACGGATAATCTGTGACAGCATCGTGTCGCTGCCTGTCTTGTCGGCCCGGAAACGGAAAGAGCCCTTCTGGTTGATAGTCCCTGCAAAAACCTGAGCACCTGCCTGCTTGATAACAGGGACCGGCTCACCGCTGAGCATGCTCTCGTCTACATATGACTCACCGCTGATTACTGTACCGTCGACCGCGACACGCTCGCCCGGCCTAACTATGATGGTATCACCTGGACGGGCCCACTGTATAGGGACCTCCTTCGCGCTGCCGTCCTCCGCAAGCACCGTCACAGTCTTGGGCTGCAGCCCCATAAGAGCTCGGATGGCCCCTGTGGTCTTCCGCTTGGCACGGGCCTCGAGGAGACGCCCGATGAGGATGAAAGCAATGATAACACTTGCCGCCTCGAAATACAGGTGCGGTTCTATGCCCCTTGACAGCCAGAACTCAGGGAACAGCAGGTTGAATGTGCTGAACAGCCAGGCGACTCCGGTGCTGCCGGCCACGAGGGTGTCCATGTTGACGGCACCGTGACGCAGCTGCTTGACAGTATTGATGAAAAACCGGCGTCCGAAAACGAATACCACTAGGGTAGATAAGACAAATGTCACCCACTGCCCCCAGCGGAGGTCCATGAAGAACATACTCAGAACGAATACCGGAACAGCCCCTGCGAGAGCGCCTGCGGTCTGCCGTCGGAGCGCGCGGTACTGTCTGAGCCGCTCAGCCTCCGCTGCCTCCTCCTCATTCTCCACATCGGTTATCAGACCGTAACCTGCTTCCTCCACGGCTTTCCGCAAAGACTCCGGAGAACATCTGCTGTCATCGTAGGTCACCAGAGCAGTTGCCGAGGCATAATTGACATTTGCATCCTCGACTCCATCGCAGGAACTGAGTACTTTGTTGACTCTGGCTGCACATGCCGCACAGCCTAGACCCGTAACGGGAAATATCTCTTTTTTCTGCATGGTGAATATGATTTCTTATGCGGACGGAAAGGTAATCAGACTACGTTGCGGAATCTCTCAGGTATCTCCACTACTACGCGCAGCCCCAGGCTGCCCGGCTTGTTGAGGGCAAATACCTGGCGCACCACCGTCTGTAACAGACGCATTCTTCTGACTGTGACATCCCAGGGACGGACATCTGCGGAAGTGACTATGCGTATGCTGCGGACTCTCTTGCGGAAATGCCTTGACCACCCGCTGCTTATACGCTCCTTGTCTCCATGTTTCTTTTCCAGCATCTTATAGTCGACACAACCGAAATGGAAAAGAAAAAGATGCGGATCGATATGATAGTTGCGTCCCTTGACTCTGTGGAAACCGGAGCCCCAGCGCTGGCGTCCAGCCATGACAGTCGCCTTTGTGTAACGGGAGGTAAGATACCCGAATCGCCTCTGACTTAGAAAAGGACGCAGGGAATCTATCTCCGTCTCAAGTTCCAGATGCTGTGCAACATCCACCCCAAGCCCCGAAACGGTGGCCTTGATGTCCAGCGAGCTGAGGTATTCAGGGAGACTGACTCCGAGAGCGGGATCAACAGCCAGGAACTCATCCACATCCGTGCCGAGGGCCAGGTCATAACGGTCCATCAGAGATTGGGCACAACTGGAGATACAACGGATACGGCCCTTGTCGGCCTTTATCACCTTACCGGTAATACGTTCATGAACAAGAATATTCGCGCCTTGGCAGAAGTCCGGAGCCTTCTGGTCCTTGCCGTCAAAAAGAATGTACAGGTTCTCCTTGCCGAGTATGCCGCCATAGTAGCTCACCCATTTGCGCAGGAAAAACTCGTCATTCCTGACCATTGTGATAGCGCAGATTCTTTTCATCCGTTAAAATAGCTGCCAAATATACAAAAAAAATCCGCTCCGATACTCTCGAAGCGGATTTTTGACGTTAAAGGGTGGAAGATGGGACTCGAACCCACGACCCTTGGTGCCACAAACCAATGCTCTAACCAACTGAGCTACATCCACCATTTAAAAATATTTCCCTCAAAAGGGAGTGCAAATATAAGAATACTTTTCTTATTCACGCAAATTTTCTATATTTGAAGACAAATTTTTAACAAAACACTATTACCGTATGGCACGTGAAATCAAATTCTCCCTTGTTTACAGGGATATGTGGCAGTCTTCGGGCAAATACGTCCCGAGGGTTGACCAGCTTGTTCAGATCGCTCCCGTCATCATCGACATGGGCTGTTTCGACAGGGTCGAGACCAACGGAGGAGCGTTCGAGCAAGTGAACCTCCTCTTCGGAGAGAACCCCAACAAGGCCGTAAGAGCCTGGACCGCACCCTTCAACAAAGTCGGCATACAGACACACATGCTCGAAAGAGGCCTTAACGCCCTCCGTATGAATCCAGTCCCGAGGGATGTCAGGGGCCTCATGTATAAGGTAAAGGCAAAACAGGGCACCAACATCTCCCGCTCGTTCTGCGGCCTCAACGACCACCGCAACCTCAAGGACTCCGTCATCCTCGCCAAGGAGGGCGGCATGATCTCCCAGGTGGCCCTCAGCATCACCTACTCCCCCATCCACACCGTAGAGTACTACATGGACATCGTGGACAAGGTGGTGGAGTACGGCTGCGACGAGACCTGTCTCAAGGACATGGCCGGCATCGGACGTCCCGCCTTCCTGGGCCGTCTGACCAAGAGCATCAAGGACAAATATCCCCACATCATCGTGCAGTATCACGGCCACTCGGGCCCCGGCTTCTCGACAGCCTCCATGCTGGAGGTGGCCCGCGCCGGCGCCGATTATCTGGACGTGGCCATGGAACCCCTGTCCTGGGGTAAGATCCATCCCGACGTAATCACCATCCAGGCCATGCTCAAGGACGCAGGCTTCCTGGTCAAGGACATCAACATGGACGCTTACATGGAGGCCCGCCGTCTTACCCAGACCTTCATCGACGACTTCCTGGGCATGTTCATCGAGCCGAACAACTACATCAGTTCCTCCCTCCTGGTAGGCTGCGGTCTGCCCGGCGGCATGATGGGCTCCATGATGGCCGACCTCAAGGGCTTCCAGAGCGCCATCAACATGTCACTGCGCAACCAGGGCAAGAAGGAGGTCTCCCTCAACGAACTGATGGTGATGCTGTTCCAGGAGGTAGAGTACGTATGGCCCAAGCTCGGCTATCCCCCTCTCGTAACTCCTTTCAGCCAGTATGTGAAGAACACCGCCCTGATGAACCTCATGCACACCCTCAAGGGCGAGCCCAGGTGGAAGACCATCGACAAGGACACCATGAACATGATTCTCGGCAAGACCGGTACCCTACCCGGCCCTCTGGCTCCCGAGATTCTCAAGATAGTCAAGGAAAAAGGCCTGGAATTCTACACCGGCAATCCTCAGGACGCCTTCCCCGACGAACTGCCTCACTTCATCGAGGAGATGAAGAAGGAAGGCTGGGACCGCGGTCAGGACGACGAGGAGCTCTTCGAGTTCGCAATGCACGAGCGCCAGTACCGGGACTACAAGAGCGGAGTGGCCAAGGACCGCTTCAACAAGGAGCTCGAGGCCGCACGCGAGAAGGCCGGTGCCCCGAAGATCGTCACCCGCAAGGTGGTCGAGGTACCCGCATTCGATGTGGAGAAGATCATGGCAGAGCATCCCAAGGCCATGCCCATCCAGGCCGTTGCCAAAGGCAAGCTCATCTGGAGGTACAATGTCTCCGATGACAGCACTGCCCCCGCCATCGGCACCAAGTTCGAGGAGCTCACCCCGATCTGCTACATCCAGACCTACTACGGAGTGGAGCCTGTATATGCACCCATTACCGGCAAGCTCATCCAGATAGAAGTCAAGCACAACGAAAACGTGGAAATCAACCAGGTACTCTGCTTTATCGAGTAACCCGGAAAGGCAGCCTCACACCTGATGCGAGGGTGGCCCAAAAGGGTAATTTCTGTGTTATGCTTGATCCGAAAATCCTCATGTACGACAGTACACTCCGGTTTTCTCATCTGCGCAAGCCTTGAAATTCCTCCTCTTGGGTCACCCTTAATTTTTCATATATCCGTTCGATAATCCGGGCATCCACTCCGTCATCAAATTTACGGGCCCAGAAATGAGGGACACTCATCAGCAGGTCCCAGTCTTCAAGACGGAATGTCCACGGGTGACGGATACTCTCCCCGCGAGTCCAGTCAATAAAGCGCATATTGCTCTCATTTACCACATGTTCCTCTACAGGCTCCTTGACAAAGAGACGGTCCCTGAATGGAGAGTTCCATACAAGTGTGGCCAGAAATATCTCATCGCAGGTGTCGGTGTGGCTGAACACTTTCTCCAGCCATACCTCCTTTGACAGGACGTACCTGGCCAGAGGCTCGGTAATGCTGAACCACTGGGATGCGAAACGGAAATCCACATCACGGTTGATGCGGTAGCCGACTGCCATCTGCAGGCCTTTGAATATGTTGTTTGCAAGATTAGTCCAGAAATATCCGGCTCCTTCGGGAAACAAGGTGTAATAATGGAAACGGGACCTGGTTGTTTTCTTAAAATTCCAGAAATTGACAAATTCCGTCCCGCTGTGGCTGTCAAAAAAACTGTGTATCGTATCCTGGTCCTTAATAGGAAGGTCCATACCGGAAAGCAGGTGGAAGTAATCGTACTTTCCGTGGGAAAGTGCCTCACGCAGCAGGGCCAGCTCACTACGCATAATGCTCACACCTCCCCAGCTGACCCTGAGACGGTTTTCCAAAAACACCAGGGCTGAATAACGGCACACATTCCGCCATTCCTCCGGGTCGAAAACCGCCTTCGCATCCACATGTACGAATATATCGTTGCGGGGATCATCGAGAAGTTCTATCAGCTTGCGCAGCTGAGAAAAATGGTGGTGAGCCAGTATCAGGTATGCGTGTCTTTTCATTTTCTACCGTGCAATATTTTCCCACGAAGATAGGAAATATATCGTAAAATCATATCCGGACCGGAGCCTCCCAGCAGCCTGCCAACATAATCTTTACCGTACAGTCTGTCGGCATCCTCCCTGACAGCCGCTGCGACAGACGGATTTCCGGCATGTTCCAGCACATATCCGACCTGTCTTCCCAGACAGCCGTTGTGACGGGTAAACGCGCTTTTTTTTATAAAGGGCGCTCCTGCCTTCCAGGACGCCTTGACCCTGTTGTAAAAAGACTTACCCTTAAACCGGAACAATGCATCAAAAGTCACGGAATGACTTGCCAGGAGTTCCGTCAGTCCTGTCTCATACTTCATGCACACCGCTTCCTTGCTTTCCTGCGGTACCACATCCTCCAAAAAACGTGAAAACCACTCAGAAAGAAACACCTCTTTCCGCAGTCCTATGAACCAGGACTGAAGATGAGGCCGGCGGTGATGAGGATTGAGCACCATGCCCGATGCCCCGGTACCCATAGACTCCATCCTCTCCAGACAGCTCCCCAGAGACCGCAACGGGCCATATACCGAATCATTGACCAGGTACAGCACGTCGTAGTCCCGCAGGGACAAATGTTCCCTCGCCCATGCATATGCACGTTTATAAGAGCCGAAGTCATATTCTCCGTGGCGCTCCGCGCCGCAGTACAGTACGTATGGCCTGAGCTTATCCTGCTCCCCGGCCGCCGCAGCATTGTCCATCACCACGATGACATCCCCATAAACGGAAAGTTCCCTGACATAAGCCTCCAGCGCCGGTCCTACCTCACCTTTTCTGTCATACGCAGCCATAAGGAACAGCCTTCTGACTCTTCTCCCTGCCAGATGATAATAAATCTTGTCAATGATGTCACTGTCCACGCCCTCGTCGAATTTTCTCGCCCAGAAATGCGGCACGCTCATCAGCAGGTTCCAGTCCTCCAGGCGGAATGTCCACGGATGGCGGCAGCTGCTTCCCCGGCTCCAGTCGATAAAACGCATGTTGCTCATGTTGACGGCATGGTTCTTCGCCACCTCGCAGCAGTACAGGTTCTGACGGAACGGGGAATTCCATACGACAGTAGCCAGAAACAGTTCATCGCAGTTGGACGTGTGGCTGAACACCTTCTCCAGCCAGTCCTCCTTCGAGATGATGTAGCGGACGAGCGGATCGGTGATGCTGAACCATACCGATGAGAAATGGAAATCCACATCTTTGTTGATGCCACGCCCCGCCGCCTTCTGGATATCCTTGAACAGACCGTTGACAAAGTGCGAGAGAAAGTTTCTCTCCCCCTCGGGGAACAGCGTATAATAGCGGACTCTTTCATAAATATCCCCGTCCATCTCCCAGAAGTCGATGAACTCCTTGCCATCGTGCTTCTCGAAAAATGCATGGACTGTATCCTGGTCCTTCAACGGCAGGTCCATACCTGAAAGCAGATGGTAGTAGCTGTACGGACCGTAAGCGACAGCCTCTTTCAGCAGTGCCAGCTCGCACCTCATGCTGTTCACTCCACCCCAGTATACTTTCTTTCTCGGCTCTATGAAAACCAGTCTGGAGAAACTGCAGGCATTCTTCCATTTATCAGGATTAAAGGACGCCTTCCCGTCTACATGCACGAAGATATCATTGCGCGGATCGTCCAGCAGGGACAGCAGCTTGCGGAACTGTCCGAAATTCTTATGGACCAGAATCAAATAAGCGTGACGTCTCATATTGCTTCTATTTTACTCACATCCTCAGCATTATATCTGAAAAACTGCCGGGTACCGGCGATGAGGCTGCTGCGGACTTGTATTCGGTTTTCTGAAAAAAAGAGCCGGCTGTCAACCTGCTGAATTCTTCCTGGCAGAAAGGTCTGTTCCTGTAGTCCCACCACAGGACATGCGTGGGATCCTGGCTGATCCGTGGCATTCGGGCGAACAGAGCGGCAGCCCTCGGATTATTCTCGACAGCGAGTCTGAATAGTAACTGATGTACGAAATAGTCAACCGTACTGCTCTCATATTTCCAGTAGGCCTGCATGGCTGTATTCCAGGCTTTGAGCAGATAATTTCCTTTCCTGGACCTGAAAAAACAGTTCTGGACAAAGGCATAAGCCCCGAAAACAGATTCTCCGCTCATGAAGATAAAAAAATCCTGGTTCATAATACTGTCCGGGACAGGAGATGTCATAAAGTCTGTCGCATCCATCCACACTCCCCCGTGCCTGTAAAGCAGCTCCGTACGGCAGATATCTGAAAAATGGGCCGGGCGGATCTTTCCGGCCTTCCATTTGTCCATGATGTACCCCGGCAAATCTATCCAGTCCGACATACTGCTGCTGTCCAGCACTACCAGTTCCTGCCTGCTGTGCCTCCTCATGCTTCTGAAACATGCCTTTACAATAGGCGGCGCATTCTCCTCCCCCTGCAGCCATATTGAGAACATTCTCTCAGGCTCCTTCCCTGCAGGACCGTCTTCCGGTATATCGCTGATATAAGGGACGTATTGCTGAAGATAGGCAAGCACTGCATCACGCACAGCATCTCCGCGGCGGCGGCGTCTCTCTGAATCAGGCAGCCACAGCCAGTTGAGAATATGCCCGTACAAGGCAATATGCAGATGCACATTAATTCTTCTTAGGTTCATGACAAATGAAGTTCCGTTATATATAATCAAAAGAATTCCGGCAGATACGGACACCTGCCGGAATCTTTTTACTCAATCGTCCGGATGACTGACTACTGGGCCAGTCTCTTATAGGACTCGTAGCGGATCTTGGCAAACTGCTCGGTCTTGTCGAAGAGTTCCTGAGCGATGTCGGGGAAGCTCTTCATCAGCGAGCTGTAGCGCACCTCTCCTTTGATGAACTCCTGGAACTTGCTCCAGTCGGGCTCCTTGCTGTCGAGGCTGAAAGGATTCTTGCCCTCCTCGGCCAGAGCCGGGTTGAAGTGATACAGATGCCAGTAACCGCACTCGACGGCGAGTTTCTCCTCGTGCTGGCTCCTGCCCATGCCGTTGCGCAGACCGTGGTTGATGCAGGGTGCGTAGGCGATGATCAGGGAAGGTCCGTTGTATGCCTCAGCCTCCTTGAGCACGTTGAAATACTGAGCGGGGCTGGCGCCCATAGCCACCTGCGCGACGTACACGTAGCCATAGCTCATGGCCATCATGCCGAGGTCTTTCTTGCGTACTCTCTTGCCCGAGGTTGCGAACTTGGCCACGGCACCTGCAGGGGTCGATTTGGACGACTGTCCACCGGTGTTGGAGTACACCTCTGTGTCGAGAACGAGGACGTTGACATTCTCGCCGGAAGCCAGGACATGGTCCAGTCCGCCGTATCCGATGTCGTATGCCCAGCCGTCACCGCCGAAGATCCACTGGCTACGGGCAGGGATGTAGTCCTTGTATCCGAGAAGCTCGCGGCATGCCTCGCAGTCGCTTTCCTCGAGCATCGGCACGAGCTTGTCGCAGATCTCGCGGGTTGCAGCGGCGTTGCCTCTCTCAGAGAGCCACTGCTCGAAGAGGGCCTTGATCTCGGAAGAGCACTTCGGGCACTCCAGTCCCTTCTTCATCAGCTCTGCCACTGTATTGCGCAGACGCTCGGTTCCTAGTCTCATACCGAGACCGAACTCGGCGTTGTCCTCGAACAGGGAGTTGTCCCATGCGGGTCCGCGGCCGTTGCGGTCGGTGCAGTAAGGAGACGAGGGGAAGGAGCCGCTGTAGATAGAAGAGCAACCGGTAGCATTGGCCACCATCATGTGGTCGCCGAAGAGCTGGGTGATGGTCTTGATGTAAGGTGTCTCACCGCAGCCGGCGCAGGCACCTGAGAACTCGAACAGAGGCTGTGAGAACTGGGAGTTCTTGAGGTTCTGAGTCTTGGGAGCAACGGTATCCTTGTAGCCCACGTTGGCATGCATGTAGTCAAATACAGGCTGCTGGTCCATCTGAGTGGCAAGGTGCTTCATTTCGAGAGCCTTCTCCTTGGCGGGACATACGTCCACGCAGTTGCCGCAGCCGGTGCAGTCCATTGGAGACACCTGCATGGTGAAGCGGTAAGCCTTGAAAGCGGCGATGCCCTGGGTGCTCTTGACTGCCTTGGGAGCCTTGGCCAATTCCTCCTCAGTAGAGAGGAAAGGACGGATGGCGGCGTGAGGGCAGACGTATGCGCACTGATTGCACTGGATACATTTCTCAGGATTCCACTCGGGAACGCTTACGGCGATACCTCTCTTTTCGAATGCAGCTGTACCGGCAGGGATAGTTCCGTCTGCATGCTCTCCGGTAAAGGCGCTGACAGGGATGTCATATCCGTTCTGGGCGTTGACCACATCGGCCACGCTGCGCACCCACTCGGGCGCCAGACGGTCGAAGTTGGCGGGACGGAAGCGGGCAACGATGCCGTTCCACTCGGCAGGTACTGCCAGTTCCTCGTACTCGGCTCCGCGGTCCACTGCGGCGTAGTTCATGCTGACCACCTTCTCTCCCTTCTTGCCGTAGCTCTTGTCGATGGCTTTCTTCATGAAGGCCACTGCCTGCTCGTAGGGGATGATGCCTGTAATCTTGAAGAATGCCGACTGGAGGATGGTGTTGGTACGGTTGCCCAGACCTATCTCCTCGGCTATCTTGGTAGCGTTGATGATGTATACCTTCAGGTTCTTCTCGGCGATAACCTGCTTTACATGATCAGGGATTCTCTTGATGGTCTCCTCTACAGACCAGAGGCTGTTGAGGAGGAATGTACCGCCTCTCTTGATACCCTTGAGCACATCGTACTTGTAGAGGTATGAAGGCACGTGGCAGGCCACGAAGTCAGGCGTGGATACGAGGTAGGGAGAAGTAATCGGGCTGTCACCGAAACGCAGGTGCGAGCAGGTATAACCGCCGGACTTCTTGGAATTGTAGTCGAAATATCCCTGGCAGTACTTGGGAGTATGGTCGCCGATAATCTTGATGGTGTTCTTGTTGGCGCCCACTGTACCGTCGGAACCGAGACCGTAGAACTTGCACTCGTATGTACCCTTCTTTGCCAGTGATACTTCTTCGCCTACAGGGAGGGACTTGAATGTCACGTCATCGGTGATGCCGATGGTGAAGTCTGCCTT
The DNA here is from genome assembly GCA_019118865.1 of Candidatus Coprenecus merdipullorum. Lineage (GTDB taxonomy): Bacteria > Bacteroidota > Bacteroidia > Bacteroidales > UBA932 > Coprenecus > Coprenecus merdipullorum. Next base: position 19,925 of record DWYD01000194.1, read on the forward strand.
GGGCTGTTTCTGCTTGAGGTTCTTGAACACTGCGAAGATCTGGGCAGGACTGGTATCCTTAGAGGACAGACCGTAACGGCCGCCGATGACATAGGGAGCCTCTCCGCCCATCTCGGCGAGAGTTGACTTGATATCCAGATACAGAGGCTCGCCCACACTTCCGGGCTCCTTGCAGCGGTCGAGAACGGCGATTCTCCTGACGCTCTTGGGCAGTACCCTGAAGAAATACTTGGCGGAGAAAGGTCTGTACAGACGTACGGTAATCACACCTACCTTCTCGCCCTTGGCCATGAGAGCGTCAACTACCTCACGGATAGTCTCGCAAACAGATCCCATGGCAATGATTATATCCTTGGCATCCGGATCTCCGTAGTAGTCGAACGGCAGGTAATGGCGTCCTGTCAGCTCGCCTATCTCGCCCATATAGCGGGCTACGATGTCGGGAACCGCATTGTAGTATGTATTGCATGCTTCACGTGCCTGGAAATATACATCGGGATTCTGTGCAGTACCGCGGGTCACCGGTTTATTGGGATTGAGGGCTTTTCTGCGGAAAGCAGCGAGAGCCTTCTCGCTGATCATTCCCTTGAGAGCCTCGGAATCCAGAACCTCTATCTTCTGAATCTCGTGGGACGTACGGAATCCGTCAAAGAAGTGGATGAAAGGCACACTGGACTTGATGGTGGACAGATGGGCCACAGCACCGAGATCCATGGCTTCCTGCACGCTAGAGGAGGCAAGCATGGCGAAACCTGTCTGCCTGCAGGCCATCACGTCCTGATGGTCTCCGAAAATGGAAAGAGCCTGTGTAGCAAGAGCACGGGCGGAGACATGGAACACTGTAGGCAGCAGCTCGCCCGCAATCTTATACATGTTGGGAATCATCAGCAGCAGTCCCTGGGATGCGGTGAAAGTAGTTGTCAGGGCACCTGCCTGAAGCGAACCGTGAACTGCACCGGCAGCACCGCCCTCACTCTGCATCTCAGTGACCTTAACAGTCTCTCCGAAAAGATTCTTCTTACCGAAAGCAGCCCACTCGTCCACATACTCGGCCATAGTCGAAGAAGGCGTGATGGGATAGATGGCGGCATGCTCGCTGAACATGTACGCAACATGTGCGGCGGCGTAGTTACCGTCACAGGTAATAAATGTTTTTTCTTTTGCCATTACTAAGACAATTTAGTAGTTATTGTTATTGAGTTAAATTACTTTTCAGCCGGAAGGCATTTCTTGATAAGTCCTTGGAGAACGGCCCCGGGACCGAGCTCCACAAACTCCGATGCACCGTCACGATGCATGTTGAGGACAGTCTGCGTCCATCTCACGGGGGAGGTAAGCTGCTTCAGCAGTTTCTCCTTGATTACCGCCGGGTCTGTCGAAGGCAGGGCGTCCACGTTCTGATACACAGGGCAGACCGGAGTCTTTATCTCCGTCCGTCCTATCGCCTCGGCCAGTTCTACACGGGCAGGTTCCATCAGAGGAGAATGAAATGCCCCTCCCACAGCCAGACGCAGTGCTCTCTTGGCACCGGCCTCCTTAAGCACGGCGCATGCCTTGTCCACCGCCTCTATTTCACCGGATATCACAAGCTGTCCGGGACAGTTGTAATTGGCAGGGACCACTATTCCGTCTATCTCCGCACAAGCCTTCTCCACTGCATCATCAGGCAGTCCGATGATGGCTGCCATCGTCGAAGGATGTGCCTCGCAGGCCTTCTGCATAGCCATTGCCCTGGCATATACCAGACGGAGCCCGTCCTCGAAGGACATTGCTCCCGCCGCTACAAGAGCCGAGAACTCTCCTAAGGAATGTCCTGCAGTCATATCAGGGTGGAAATCCTCAATAGTGACTGCAGCGGCTACTGAATGAATGAAAACAGCCGGCTGGGTAACTCTGGTCTGTTTAAGATCGTCTGCCGAGCCGGTGAACATTATATTGCGTATATCGAATCCAAGAATATCGCAAGCACTGTCAATCAGTGCCTTTGCCTTGGGACTGGCATCATACAGATCCTTGCCCATCCCTGTAAACTGTGCTCCCTGACCGGGAAAAACATAAGCTGTCATATCAAATATTCAGTTTTTATTTATACATTTGCAGTCCGTTTGCCTCCGTAGTTTAATGGATAGAATGAGAGATTCCGGTTCTCTTGGTTGGGGTTCGATTCCCCACGGAGGTACTATTCTTCAATCTGCCTCACCGTATCTTCCATATTGCCATCAGTATTTATATTTTTCATTTCCTTCCTTATCGTATAGGTGGAAGCAAACTCTGACACCGAGTACAGCAGCAGGGTGGAGCCGAAAAGAATGAACAGTACATTGCCGCTCTCTCCCGGGAAGAAAAACATCACCACACCTAGAATCAGAGTGAGGACAGGGCCGATATACAGCGGCCACGGCACCCTGACAACCCTCGCTGTACGGAACAGGTTGACAACCTCACTCAAACCGAAAATCAGCAGAATAAGACCGAATACGAACATAATCAGTCCGGTGAAGAACTTAGGGAAAATTATCAGCACCAGACCGAATGCTATGTCTACAATAGAATTAAGCAGCAGAAGGGGAACTTTTTCCTTCTTCCACTTTCCGGTATACGACATAATGAGACTGACCAGCCCGACCGCCAGAATCAGGGAGCCAAGGATGATCATAATGGAGTTCTTTACCGCCTCCGGCCAGATAACCAGGACAAGACCACCTAGCAAAGCTACAATAGCCCGCGCATATCCGTAAGATCTGTCAAAAAAAACGTTTGCTGTTTTCATACTGCAAAGATAGTAAAGGATTTTGAAAACTCATCAAAACAAATTACCTTTGTCTAGCAGTACCACTGCAATAAACACACCAAGCCTACACACTATGAAAAATATCTTCTTTTCCTAGATTAAATAAAATATGACAACTGCCAAAAATGTAGCCCTGGTCCTGGCCAGCGGCGGGTCCAGAGGGCTGGCCCACATAGGGGCGATAGAAGTTCTGGAAGAACACGGATTCAGAATAACCTCGATAGCAGGAGCCTCCATGGGCGCCCTGGTGGGAGGAATATACGCAGCAGGAGGACTGGAGGCATTTAAAGAATGGATGAAAACCGTAGACCGGATGAAAGTCCTCAACCTGATGGACTTCACTATAGGAAACGGCGGCTTCGTCAAGGGAGAAAAAGTAATATCCGAGCTCAAGAGCATTATTCCTGACAAGTCAATCGAGAACCTTCCGGTACCGTTTACAGCTGTCGCGACCGACATCCTCCACCGGCGGGAAGTGGTATTCGACAGCGGAAGCCTCTACGATGCCATCCGCTCTTCCATCTCCATGCCCTCAATATTCACACCCTACCGGATCAAAGACATGCTCCTGGTAGACGGAGGCGTGGTCAATCCTGTTCCCGTCAACAGAGTTCCAAGGACACCCGGCGATATACTCGTAGCAGTTGACCTCAACGGTCCGTTCATATCCAGGCAAGAGGAAAAGCCCGAACACCAGAAAGAGAAAGGACGCGTACGCCAGAGAATCGAGAAGATCATGGATTCTTTCGCAGACAAGGTGAAAAAGGAAGAAGTAGACGCACATATTCTGCCGCAGAACAATGAAAAAGAGGATGAAAACGATATGGGTATCGTATCCATCCTCAATCAGTCATCGAGCATGATGATTCAGACCAATGCGGACCTGACCCTCAAGCTCTACCCTCCTGACATCCTCGTGCGCATCGCCAAGAACGCATATTCGACCATGGAGTTCTACAAGTACGACGAGATCGTCGCCCTCGGCCGCACAAAGATGGAGGAAGCCCTGCGGAATTTCCGCTAGAGCATACCGCCGTCACAGATAATCACCTGACCTGTCACATACGAGGAGAGGTCGGATGCGAGGAACAGAGCCACATTGGCGATGTCCTCGGGTGTACCGCCGCGACGGAGAGGAATCTTCTTGTTCCACTCGTCACGCACCTCCTGAGGCAGTGCATTGGTCATGTCGGTGATGATGAAACCGGGCGCTATGGCGTTGGCGCGGATGCCGCGTGAACCCATCTCCTTGGCTATGGACTTGGCCAGACCGATCAGACCGGCTTTGGAAGCGGAGTAGTTGCACTGTCCGGCGTTGCCGTTCACACCCACCACCGAAGAGATGTTGATGATGCTGCCGCCTCTCTGACGTGCCATGATGGGAGTCAGGGCATGGGTGAAGTTGAAAGCACTCTTGAGATTGACTGTGATGACGCTGTCCCACTGCTGTTCGGACATCCTCATCATCAGACCGTCACGGGTAATGCCGGCATTATTGACCAGAATGTCGATGTGACCGAAATCTTTCTGAATCTGATCTACGGTAGCGTGAGCTTCGGCGAAGTCGGCGGCATTCGAGGCATAGCCCCTGCACTGCACGCCGAGGGCGGAGATTTCCGCTACGGTGTTTTTGAAATTGTCGTCCTCCTTGAGGTCAGTGAAAGCTATGTCAGCTCCGGCAGAAGCCAGCTTCATGGCTATGGCCTTGCCTATTCCTCTGGCAGCTCCGGTAATGAGAGCCACCTTTCCTTTTAATAATCCTTCCAGCATAATTTATTTTACTTTATCATTTGGAATTACTGCGAACGACAGGTTCGCCTCCACTGCAAGCTCGCCGTCCACCATTGCCTTGGCCTCTATATAGAACAGCATGGCCCTGTGATTGGTAATGTGGGCGTGCACCTCAACGGTGTCACCGGGACGGACCTGACGTTTGAAGCGGGTCTTGTCGATACCTGTGAAGAGGGTAGTGTGACCTACCAGATAATCCTTGATGAGCAGTGAGCTGCACTGCCCCATAATCTCGCAGAGGATGACTCCGGGCACTACCGGATAGCCGGGAAAATGTCCCTGGAGGAAGAACTCGTCACCCCTGACATGGTACTTTCCGATACACTCGGTACCTTCATTCTGAAGTTCCATCTCGTCCACCAGAAGCATGGGCTCGCGGTGGCGCAGGAATTGTTTTATTTCTTCTCTATCCATAATATTGAGTTTAGTTAGTACATGGTCAGATGAGTCTGAACGCAAGCACGGCATTGTGCCCGCCGAATCCCAGGGACGAGGAGAGAGCCATGGTCAGCCTGGCCTCACGGGCAGTGTTGGGATTGACATCCAGGTCGCACTCGGGATCAGGTTCCTTATAGTGGATGGTAGGAGGTACTATTCCGTTCTTCAAGGCGAGCACAGCTGCCACAGCCTCGATACCGCCGGCAGCTCCGAGAGCATGTCCGGTCATGGACTTGGTGGAACAGAGAATGGCACGGCGGGCCTCAGACTCACCGAGGGCGAGCTTGATGGCTGCTGTCTCCGACTTGTCGTTCAGAGGGGTACCGGTACCGTGAGTATTGATGTGCAGCAGGTCAGAGGTCGAATAGTGAGCCTCGGTCAGAGCCTGCCTGAAAGCCTTGGCGGGTGTCGAACCGTCCGGACAGGGGGCCGTATAATGGTAAGCGTCGCATGTATTGCCGTAACCGCATATCTCTGCGTATATCTTCGCTCCACGGGCGACGGCGTGCTCATACTCCTCGAGGACCACTACTCCGGCGCCCTCTGCGATGACGAAGCCCTGACGGCGGGCATCGAAGGGCAGTGAGGCTGCCATGGGATCCTCTGCAGGAGAGAGGGCCTTGCTGTTGGAGAAACCTCCGATGGCCAGAGGGGTGACAGCAGCCTCGGTACCGCCGGCGATAATGGCGTCCGCATATCCGAACTTGATGGCCCTGTATGCCTCACCTATAGAGTGTGTACCTGTGGCACAGGCAGTCACGATAGGCAGGCAGACACCGCGGGCGTGATGGGCTATCGCTACATTGCCTGCGGCTATATTGGCTATCATGGTGGGGATGAACAGAGGCGATATCCACTGAGGGCCGTCCTTGATCAACTTGGCAGTCTCGTTGACGAAAGAATGCATGCCTCCGATACCTGAGCCGATATATACTCCGAAACGGTCGGCGTGCACTGTTCCGGGAGTATTGTCCTCCTCGTCATCCGTCGCCTTAAGTCCGCTCATGGCCACTGCCTGATTGGCTGCTGCGAGGGCAAAAAGGCTGAAACGGTCGAACTTCCTGGCCGCCTTGGGCTCAATACCGTAATCCGCGGGCTTGAAGTCTTTCACTTCTCCTGCAATCTTTACTGAAAGACCGTCAGTGGGGAACTGCGTGATAAAATCGATTCCGCAGACACCGTCCACGATGTTCTTCCAGAAAGTCTCCACATTGTTTCCGACAGGGGAGACCACTCCTAAACCTGTCACTACTACTCTTTTTTCCATATAGTTTTATTTTACTTTGACCAGCGGAGAATACATGCACCGGTAGTGAATCCTGCTCCGAACGCACTGAGCAGCAGCATTTCTCCTGTTTTTAATTGATTACCTCTACTGAGGTCGTCCAGCAGAGCGGGTATCGACGCGGACGAGGTGTTTCCGTACTTGTCGAGGTTGAATGGAAACTTGCTCTTATCCTGATTGACGAAATGACGGATGGACTCGATGATGCGGACATTGGCCTGATGCAGCACATACAGGTCGATGTCATCCGCTGTCATGCCGGCCATGGTCAGCACCTTGTCGATATCCTTGATGGAAGAGGATACGGCGAGCTTGAATACATCCTGACCGTTCATAACCACACCCTCAGTGTCGACCTCCTCCTTGGTTATGAAGGGAGTCGGCTGAAGCTTGCGCTTCTGGTAGAGAGCCTCTACCTTGCAATGGGTGGACACGCGGATGGCCTTCAGGTCATCACCCTTGGTTACTACCACAGCACCGGCTGCATCTCCGAAGAGGATGCAGGAGGAGCGGTCATGCCAGTTCATCATGCGGGCAGGCTCCTCGGCACAGACGATGAGGATGTTCTTCAGGTCCTTGGTGGCCAGGTACGCCTCAGCTATATCGAGAGCGTAGATAAATCCCGTGCAGGCACAGTTGATGTCCACGGTGGGGCATGTAGCGCCCAGCATTCCCTGGATGACACATCCCAAACCGGGAGTGACATATTCGTTCACCACATTGGAACAGATGATGAAATCCACCTGCTCCGATGTTATCCTCGCGTCTTCCATGGCATTCCGGGCAGCTGTCGCAGCCAGGTCCTCCAGTCTCTCGGAGGATATTACGCGCCTTTCATGGATGCCGGTACGGGTCACGATCCACTCGTCGCTGGTATCCAGAAAGTTCTCCAGCATCGCATTGGTCACGACCTTTGAGGGGCGCGCACTGCCAGTTCCTATAATTCTCATATTTTATCTTATATTAAAACCGCGCAAAAATATACATTTTGCTGTAAAATTCAAAAGTCCCCGCAGCGACACTCCGCCGCAGGGACTTCAAAGGGTTGTCAGCCTATCTTAGCATTGACTATATCAATGATTCTGGCCTCCTGCACAATAGCCTCCTTTCCAATGGCAGAGGCCTCGGCCACGAGGGCATCGGCCTTCTCGCGGTCCTTCAGGCCGGCAGCATTGATCTTGACGTTGAGGAGAGCTCCAAGGACTGCGGAACGGGCCGCGAGAGCACCTACACCTGCATCGGATACGGAGTTGGGATTACCCTCCGAGGCCATTGCCTCCACCAGCTCGAACACCTTGAAAGAGGCCTTCATGGTCCTCAGAGGCACCTCGGTGGCATAGAGAGTGGCCTCCTGCATGGCGGCAGCGCGGGCAGCCTTCTCCTCATCAGTCTTCTTGGGCAGGGACATGGCGTCCATGATACGGTTGAATGCGGCCGTATCCTCGTCCACGAGGTGCAGCAGCTCGTACATCAGCTCCTGTCCCTTCTCAGCCCACTCGGAGAACTTGGGGCACTGGTCATCCCAACCTCTCTTGTGCGAGGACAGGTTAGCCACCATGGCTCCGAGAGCGGCTCCGAGGGAGCCCATATATGCGGATATCGATCCGCCGCCGGGAGCCGGAGACTCGCGGGAGGTCTCCTCCGCGAAGCCGCGGACGGTCAGGTCCACCAGCTTGGGAGTCCTGTCACTGTCCTCGAGGATGTACTCGATAACTTTCTCGCGGGGATTGAAAGGCTTGAGGTCGTCCAGTCCCATGGACTTCACGGCGATCTTTATGATGTCCTCCTCGGGGATACCGCAGGAGCGGTTCTGCTTGGCCAGATAGTGCTTGCCGGCGTCGATGAGCACCTTCTTGGGGATAAGGCCGACAATCTCCGAGCCGGTCACCCTCAGACCGCGGGCGTGAGCCTTCTCACATACCTCGTCGAAGGCCACATGTACGGGAGTGACGTTGATATTGGTCACATTCATGGACACCTGGGCGATGCCGTACTCCTCGATGAACCAGCCGATAGCCTTGCAGCCCTTCAGTGTACCGGGAATCCAGACCACATTGCCGTTCTCATCCTTCACCACCTTTCCGGTGATAGGGTCGCCCTCTCTCTTCTTGCGGCCCTTCTCGCGCACGTCGAAGGCCACGGAGTTGGCACGGCGGGTGGAGGTGGTGTTGAGGTTATAGTTGATGGCCACGAGGAAATCCCTGGCGCCCACAGCAGTAGCACCTGTACGTGCGGTATAGTCGTCGATGACGGCCGGGCCGAAATCGGGCTTCTCCCCGTCGGCGAATCTCTTGGCCAGGCCCTCATACTCGCCTGCGCGGCATACGGCCAGATTCCTGCGTGCCTCGGTATAGGCAGCGCTCTCATAGCAGAATACCGGGATTCCCAGCTCCTCGCCTATCCTCTTGGCCAGGGTGCGGGCATACTCAGCGCACTCCTCCATAGTCACGCCTGCGATGGGCACGAGAGGGCACACGTCGGTGGCACCCATGCGGGGATGCTCGCCATGATGGTGTCTCATGTCGATGACCTCGGAGGCCTTCCTGACTGCGCGGAAAGCAGCCTCCATGACCTTCTCGGGTTCTCCTACGAAAGTAACCACCGTACGGTTGGTGGCGGCACCGGGATCCACGTCCAGGAGCTTTACACCCTCGACACTCTCGGCGGCGTCGGTAATCTGTTTGATAATCTGCATATCGCGTCCCTCGCTGAAGTTGGGAACGCACTCGATAAGTTTACGTGTCATGTCGGTTTATAATTTTTCTGTTTTTAATATTTCTTTCCGTTCAGTATTGTTGTCTCTATAAGCTGTGATGTAAAACTGTAAGGAACAAATTCGTATGAGGGTATCTTCTTGGTAATGAAGAGGAAAGCCTTCTTGCCTGGAGTAATGCTCCCGTATTCGGAGGCTACACCCATGGCAAACGCACCGTTGACAGTGGCTGCATTCAACACTGTCTCGAGAGTCAGACGCATCTTGATCATGGCCAGGGCCATCATGAACTTCATGTCACCGGAGGGGCAGGATCCGGGATTGTAGTTGGAGGCAATGGCCAGCGGCAGGTCATACTCCAGCATCTCCTTCGCCTTAGGATAATCCATATCCAGGAAAAATGTCGCACCGGGCAGGAGCGTAGCGATGGTCCCGCTGCCCTGCAAGGCCTTGAACTCCTCAGGGCCGGTGAACTCGAGATGATCGACAGAAGCAGCGCCATAGCGCACGCCCACCTGCACTCCGCCGGAAAAACTCATCTGGTTGGCATGCACCTTCGGAACCATGCCGTACTTGGCGGCGGCCTCGAAGATCCGGGAAGCATCCTCCACAGTGAAGAATCCCTCCTCCACGAAAATATCCACGTAGTCGGCCAGTCCCTCGGCGGCGACGGCCGGCATGATCTCACGGACTATCTCGTCCACATACCCCTCCCGGTTGCCTTTATAACGGGCGGGCACGGCGTGGGCTCCGAGGAAGGTGGTGCGGACCCGGAGCGGAGTCTCCTCCTCCACCCTGCGGGCGACCCGGAGCATCTTGACCTCATCCTCGACGGTGAGGCCGTAACCGCTCTTGATCTCCACCGCACCGGTGCCTAAGGAGATTATCTCCCATGCACGGACCAGGGTCTGCTGCAGGAGGTCATCCTCCGGAGTATTGTGCAGCAGTTCCACCGAATTGAGGATACCGCCGCCCCGGCGGGCAATCTCCTGATAAGAGAGGCCGCGCAGCTTGTCCATGAACTCCGTCTCGCGGCTGCCGGCATAGACCAGATGGGTGTGGGAGTCGCAGTAGGAAGGGAACACCATCCTCCCCTCAGCGTCAATCACCTCTTCCGCAGAGCGTTCCATCGCCTCCAGTTCCTCCGGCCGGAGGTCCTGCATCCTGCCGAGGCGGGAGATACGGTCTCCCTCCGTCAGCAGCCAGGCGCCGTCAAGACAGGGCAGCGACAGCATCTCCTCTCCCCGCAACGGGGCAGAGGGAGCCGCTTCCCGCACATTGACAAGCTTTTTTATATTTTTTATAAAAATTGACATTTTTAAATTTCTGCGTTTTTAATAAACTCTATGGAATCCTTGATACGGGTGTACATCACCGTATCCTCCTCTACGAAAGGCACAGTCCTGCGGTAGTCCTCGAAGAATTTCTCAATCACGGGCGAGGACTTGCCGACACCGGCGCGATGACGGAACTCGAGGGCCTGGGCGGCGTTCAGCATCTCGATTCCGAGGATCTTCTCCACATTCTCTATAACTCTGACGCATTTGGTCGCGGCGTTGGCGCCCATGCTGACATGGTCCTCCTGACCCTGGGAAGAGTCGATGGTGTCTACCACGCAGGGAGTGCACAGCTGCTTGTTCTGGCTGACTATGGATGCCGCGGCGTACTGCGGAATCATGAAGCCGGAGTTCAGTCCTGACTTGGCCACTAGGAAGGAGGGGAGTCCCCTCTTGCCGGAAATCAGCTGATAGGTACGGCGCTCGGATATGGAGCCAAGCTCCGCCATGGCGATGGCCAGGAAATCCAGGGTTATGGACAGAGGCTGTCCGTGGAAGTTGCCGGCGGAGATGACCTGGTCCTCGTCGGGAAGGACGGTAGGGTTGTCGGTAGCGCTGTTGACTTCGGTCATGAAGACGCTCTCCACATACCCGAGCGCGTCCTTGGACGCTCCGTGCACCTGAGGCACACAGCGGAAGGAGTAGGGATCCTGCACTTCCTTGCCGGGTCCGTCGATGAGCTGGCTGCCCTGGAGATAGCCGAGGATGACGCGGGCCGTCTCCATCTGTCCCTTATGAGGACGGACTGCATGCACACCGGGTGTGAAGGGCTCCTTGCGGCCGTTGAAGGCCTCGAGGGAAACGGTGGCTATCTTGTCGGCGGCCGCAGAGATATGCTTCGCATGACACAGGCACCATACGGCATGGGCCAGCATGAACTGGGTGCCGTTGAGAAGGGCCAGACCCTCCTTCGACGCTAGTGTCAGAGGCTTCCATCCGAAGAGTTTCTCCAGTTCGCTTCCGGGATATCTCCTGCCCTTGTAGTCAAACTCGCCGAGCCCCAGCAGAGGCAGGCACATATTGGCCAGAGGTGCCAGGTCGCCGGACGCGCCGAGAGAGCCCTGCTGATATACCACCGGAATCACACCCTCATTGAAGAAGTCCACCAGCCTCTCCACGGTCTCCACCCTAACGCCTGAATATCCGTAAGAGAGAGACTTGACTTTCAAGGCCAGCATCAGCCGGACAATCTCGGGACGCACCTCGTCCCCCACCCCGCAGGCGTGGGACATCACCAGATTCTTCTGGAGCTGGGAAAGCTGGTCGCGGTCCACAGACACATTGCACAGCGAGCCGAAGCCGGTAGTTACTCCATAAATCGGGGCTTTCTGGCTCTTCATGCGCTCGTCCAGATAGTTGCGGCACTTTTCAATTCTTTTGCGTGAAGCCTCGCCCAGATGCAGACGGCACTCGGGATCGAGGAGGGTCCTTACGTCTTCGAAGGAATGCTGAAGGATGTCTATGTCAAACTGTATCATACATTTGTAATTAAATGGTCGAATAACATTACAAATGTAGCAAAAAAAATCAAATCAGCTCCTTATCTCTCAATCCAAATCAAAGGGCTCCTACCATCAATCTCCTCTATTATGCCCTTCATATATCCTTCAAAATACTTTTCTGCATACTTGAAAGCCGGGAAATCCGGAGCAGGCACAGACTCAGCCCTTCGGGAAAGTCTCACTGGCCAGTTGGTGATACTGTACCTGTCCTTCGGCCGCAGGTCAGGCATCCAGTTGAAATCCCGGAGCCGGCTGTTCTCCTGCTTGAGATCCCTTATCGGAAATGCATCGCTCTTGACATTTTCAAGATACAGGATCCTCTGAACCTGACCGTCCTTAAGCCGTCCAGTCATAATCCTGCACTCTTTCTGGTTCATCGTAGTGATAAGAGAATCTTCCGCAATATAGAACATCGCTGTCACTCCGCCCAGTGCATCAAAACGGGAAACCTGGTTATCCTGAAAATATCCTATCATTTCCGGAGACTTGATCTGATGATAGAATCTGTCCGGTTCCTCTTCCGATATGACAAACGCATTGGCAAAAAGGAACCCTTTGTCCAGGGTCTCATTACGTATAAGGAACTGCATGCTGTCGGCTGTAATCTGATTCTTAATCTCATACCAAAGAATGGGCTCGGTAAACAGCCTCGCAATAGAGTCAATGGACGAGAACAGCAGGGAATCGCACGTCACCTGAAGATCACTCTTAAATATGCGTACGTGATGGTAAGCCTCCACAAACGACACCTGAGTCGTATCAGGAGGTGGTGGTACAGAGAGAGAATCCGATACTGACAGTGAATCAGACACCATGATAGAATCCTGTATCGGCAGCGAATCAGACACCATTACGGAATCCTGTATCAGCAGCGAATCAGTCACAACTGGAAGCGAATCCGTAGCCACCTGTGGATCCGGAGAATCCAAGGAATCAATACGTCCTATGGAATCCGCCACTACTATAGAATCCATGACAGCCAGAGTATCAGCAGCCAGAATCTCTCCAAGCGTATCCTGAGGGCTGAAATAAGGATACGGCAACGTCCCGGGAGGAGCTGTCTGCTGGCCGGATCCTGACATACGGGGCGGCCCCCCGGCAGAACCTACGGAGGATGAGGCAGAGGCCCCCGCCTTGCTTCCTGCAGACGTTCCGGAAGATGCTCCTGCTGACGTTCCGGCAGGTGCTCCGGAAGATGTTCCGGAAGACGCCCCGGACGATGCCCCGTTCTGCTTTTTCGCATCAAGAGGATCCACCAAAGCCTCAGCGTACCTCTGTTTTGCTGTCGCTACAACAGCACTGTCAACCTCAAACATCCGCTTGGTATAATATATGAGCGTATCCGAGGCCATGAACAGTGAATCACGTCCCCCGTCCTCTGTCTCCTCAATAAGCACTATCGCCGGATCACGGTATAGCTCCGCACGGCGCGGCTCATTCCAGAACCTGAGCTCTCCGGCCAAGACTACCGCATTGTCTACGGTATCCAGAAGCTGAACATTTCCCAGCAAATGTGAATACTCCACATTTCTATCATATGTAAGCGAGTCACACCACACCTCATAATCTTCCGTAAGGATATGCACGTCCTTGTAGAAAAAGAACTGTTCCTCAGGCCTGACATAACGGCCCTTCCCGGAAGAAATGGCATTCAGGTCATACCAACCCTTCGTACTGCCGTAAAAATCCGCAATGTCCGCACGCGCATCATATATGAGGGTATCACAGACGAAAAACATGGAATCAGAGAACATCTCGACTTCCCCCACGAAGTCGAACATCTCCAGCTTGGACTGATACTTTCCGGTAAGGCTCTCTATCAGATTGCCGTCGTGGTCCCTCATTGCAGCACCGCGGTAGAAGAATGCCACACTGTCCCTGGTGTTATAGTCCAGATAGTTGGTCCTCAACACATTGCTGTCCCGGTCTATCAGTTCGACAAGATGCCCGCGGAACCTTGCTGTATTCTGAGGAATGATATATTTGATACTGTCACCTGTCAATACAGTATTCTCCTGTTCGATTTTTATATGTCCTATCGCATCAATATACTCCTCGTCCACATTCCAATATGCAGTGTCGCAATACAGATAAGTGTCATTATGGAGAAATACCGCGTTCCCCTCCACCTTACGGTAAGGCCTGCCGCCGATCTCAATGAGCCTGGCTCTCTCAGCCGTTATCAGCCGGACCAGGGAATCTCTATCCTCCCGGGAGTCCCTGCTTCCGGATGCAGAAAGCGGGACAGCGGTCACCTGCAGGAGCAAAATGCAGAATATCAGCGCCCTGTACCTCATTTTAGCCAGCCTTCACGTATGAAATCGCATTTCTGGAAAAGAGGATCGATAACGATATAGGTAGTAGCCTGCTTCTCCTTTATGAAGTTTTCTATGGCCTCCATGGATTTCTTGTTTGCGGCTATATCCAGCAGAACATTGAAATCCTCTTCGAAAGAAGCCGGATGAGCCGGTTTTATCTTCTCGAGACGGACGATCTTGTAGACCGTATGTCCGCTCCGGCCCTCATCATCGACAGACTCGAACGGTCGCGAGATTTCTCCTTCTTTCATGTTCGCAATAGCCTTGTAATCCGCGGGCTTCATTCTGTCCACCTCGAAAAATGGAGCGCCGGTATCCGGATCCGCCACCAGACCTCCGTTTGTACGGCTTTTAGGATCTTCTGAGAACTTCCATGCAGCCTGCTGGAATGTCAGACTGTCCTCGAGTATGACATTGCGTATAGAGTCCAGCCTGGTAAAAGCAGAATCCCTGTCCTCGGCAGTATACCTGGGTTTGAGAAGAATGTGCCTGGCATTGAACATATTCCCGTTCTTGGCGATCATCTGTATAAGATGAAAACCGTCAGGGGTCTCAACTATGGAAGAGACCTGACCTTCCTTCAGGGCCATGGCTGCATCGCTGAATGAAGGCCAGAAAATATCTTTCGAACTCATCCCTAGCTCACCACCGCGCATGGCACTGCCGTCCTCCGAATAGAGAGTCGCCAGAAGAGAGAATTTTTCACCGTCCAGAATTCTCTGACGGAACTCAAGCAACCGCTCGCGGACAGCCATGTTGGCCCTCTCGACATCAGGATACAGCACTATCTGGCTATACTGGTACTGGGCAGGTATCATAGGCAGACTATCCTTGGGGATACTGCGGTAGTACTGCTGCACATCCTTAGGCGTCACTTCGGAAATTCCTCCTGCCACAGTCCTCTGCATTTCCTGTACCAGATTCTGCTCTACAAACATATCATGCCACTCCTGACGGAGTCTGTGGAGCGGTTTTCCGAAATATTTCTCCGTCTCCTCCACTCCTCCAAGCTGGGACAGTATACCGCTGACCCTCTCGTTTAGAGCAGCATTCACCATATCCTGATTCACAGTGAGACTGTCCAGCTGAGCCTGGGTATAGAACAGTTTCGAGATAAGCATATTTTCCAGAACCTCACACCGGAGATCACGGTCCGATACATAACCCTGAAACTGCATCATCTCTACCTCGGACTCTATCTGCGAAAGCTGGATCATGCTGTTACCTACCAAGGCCACCGTCTTGTCTATCACCCCCTCATACGCCTGTGCGCGGAGAACGGCAAAGGGTGCCAATGCAATGGCCAGAAAAGCCAGTATTGTTCTTGTCTTCATTTATTGATTCTTATAAATTTTCAATTTTTCTGACGCTACAGCATCCCTAAGCAGATTTCGTTCCAAACTTTCAAGAAGCTCGTGTTTTCTCTTACTTAAAATGACATCCCTTATTCCCGGACGGCAATATTCAAAGGGAGCACTCTCCCCCTGATGGACATATCTGTCCACTGACACCAGATAGACATAGCCCGATGAGCGTCTTTCCAAAAAAGAGTTCCCGCCCAGCGCAACATCCATTTCCGAGATATTCATTCCCGTACCGTCCAGTATCGCGTCTATCGGGACCCACTCGTCATTCTTCCAGTACTTTTCAGCCGAGGTATAACAAAGCTGCTCCAGACGTTCCAAATCCTCTGCGACTCTGGAACGGTAAAGCGACCTTACCGGATTAAGGTTCGGAGAGCTGCCGCTTATCTTGATATAAATACCTTTCATCAGCGGTACACGGGCAATAAAATTATCCTGATGAGAGTCATAATACTCCCTGTATTCCTGCAAGGAAATCGCCGTATCCAGACGCTGCTCCACATACTGCTGCTCATAACGGTACACCAGCAGCTGACGGCGGTATTCCTCCAACTGCGCCTCCACGTCCCTGTCCGACTTGGACAGATGACTCTCCGCCATATCAAGCAACAGTCTGTCCTTGGCCCATGAATGTATGTAACGTTCTACCATGCGGGCACTGTCTTCAGGAGAGAACCCCTTGACACCCAGCTCATCGACATCACTGCGATACAACACATCCTTGCCGACCCTCGCGACTACGTCTCCTTTAAAGAGACTGTCGTAGAGCCGGCATGATGATACTGACAGACAGAGCAGGAATATCCAGGCAATCTTCCTCATGGACTTATGGGAAGTACTACCTGCTGTAGTTGGGTGCCTCGCGCGTTATGGTCACATCGTGAGGATGGCTCTCGGCCATACCTGCAGCGGTAATGCGCACGAAACGGGCATTCTTCAGCTCGGTCAGGTTGTGCGCTCCGCAGTAACCCATTCCGGCGCGGAGACCGCCGATGAGCTGGTATACCACCTCGGAAAGGGTACCCTTGTAGGGAACCTGAGCCACGATGCCCTCAGGCACAAGTTTCTTGATGTCCTCCTCCATATCCTGGAAGTAACGGTCCTTGGAGCCCAGCTGCATGGCCTCGAGCGAACCCATACCACGGTAGGACTTGAACTTACGTCCGTTGAGGATGATGGTCTCTCCGGGAGACTCCTCCACTCCGGCGAAGAGCGAGCCGGCCATGATGGTGTCGGCACCGGCGGCCAGAGCCTTGACAATGTCACCCGAATAGCGTATACCTCCGTCTGCGATGATGGGGATACCGGAGCCCTTCAGAGCCTCGGCGGCCATCATGACTGCAGAAAGCTGGGGCACGCCCACACCGGCAATGATACGGGTGGTGCATATAGAACCGGGGCCTATGCCGACCTTCACGGCATCCACCCCACACTCCTTCAGAGCCTTGGCGGCCTCACCTGTAGCGATGTTGCCGGCGATGATCTGCAGGTCGGGGAACTTCTGACGGACTGTCTTCAGGACTCTCAGCACACCCTCGGAGTGGCCGTGCGCCGTATCGAAGACCAGGGCATCGGGCTCCACTGTCATCAGCATCTCGACTTTCTGGATGCTCTCGGAATTGATGCCTACTGCAGCAGCTACGAGCAGACGGCCCTTGGCGTCCTTGCTGGCAGTGGGATTGTCCTTGATCTTCATAATGTCCTTGTAGGTAATCAGTCCGGCAAGACGGCCGTCCTTGTCCACTACGAGGAGTTTTTCGATCTTGTAGCGCCGCAGGAGCTCCGTCGCCTCCTTGAGATTGGTACCGTCGGTGGTAGTAATCAGGTTCTCCTTGGTCATCACCTCGGATACAGGAGTCTTGGGGTTGTCCTGGAAACGCAGGTCGCGGTTGGTGACGATGCCGCAAAGCATGCCGCGGGCGTCCACGACGGGGATACCTCCGATATGGTTCTCATGCATGAGGTTGAGGGCATCGCCGACCGTGGCGTTCTCCCGTATGGTCACGGGATCGTAGATCATTCCGTTCTCAGCCCTCTTGACCTTACGCACCTGCTCCATCTGGACTTCGATGGGCATATTCTTGTGTATCACTCCGATACCGCCCTCACGGGCAATGGCTATCGCCAGGTCAGCCTCAGTCACGGTATCCATGGCCGCAGAGACTATGGGGGTATGGAGCGTAATCTCCCTGGTCAGCTTCGTAGTGATGTCCACCTCGCGGGGCAGCACGTCCGAGTGGGCCGGAATGAGGAGGACATCATCGAAAGTGAGGCCCTCCACTATGGGTGAATTGGTGTACATCTGCATAACGGCCGCTCCTATGATTACTCGGCTTTCTTGGCCACTATTGCACTGAGACTGTCATACTTTACATCAAGAGCGCTGAGCAGCTCGTCTGTGAGGTTGCGGTAATAGGCTCTCTTGTCGCCCTCGGGATGGCTGACTCTGGACAGTATCTCATCTCTGAGATCTAGAACATCGTTGATCAGGCCCACTATCTGCTCGGCCTTCTCATTATCGTCATGAAAACTCATGCTGATGACAGCGTCCGATACGAACTCGTTCACCATGTAATTGATGTCTTTCTTGATAACTCTTAAATTCATGATACTCGCGATTTATAAATTGTTAATTCTCATTTTCTAAAAATACCACGGATGTTCCAGAACCGTAACTATCCCCGGTTCTGCGTCCTGATGCCCAAGGATACGGCAGGCTCCCACAATCTTCTTGCTGGTGTAGGAGTCGGGACGTCCCGGCAACAGGGAATTGATTCTCACCCTCAGGGATGAATGAATCATCATCCCGTCCCCCATGCTTATGCCCACATGGCTTACGCTGCGTCCCCGTGTGTCTGTAGCGTTCCGGCCGAAAAATACCAGGTCTCCTGCCTGAAGATTCCCAAGGATGTCACTGTAGTCCAGCGGCTCCCCTGTTCCTATCTGCTGGGAAGCATCCCGCAGAAGTATGATACCGTTGAGGAAATAGCTCAACTTGACCAAGCCGCTGCAGTCCAGGCCTTTGGGAGAAAGACCACCCCACAGGTAGGGGAAACCGAGGAACTGACAGGCCGTTGAGACGATGTCCTCCCCGGAAGGTCCGGCGGCATTTTCCATCCATTGCCTCAAATCCTGCACACTGCCTGAGGGAACATATCCCTTACGGCCATCCGGCAAAATAACGGGGACATACCCGTTTTCACTGTCCCTACCGCTGTCGGCTTCCAATATATTTCCCATAACACAATCAGAAAGAACTCCTGTCCCGTCAGCAGGTCCGGATGTTATCAATGCAAAATAATCCTTTACTATCAGTCTGTCTGTCTGTTTCCAGTCTCTCATTTTCTCTTCTGACATCAGAACTATATTCTGCTCTGTCGTCCAGCCTCTGTAACCTTCTGGGGTCACTATCGAATACCAATAACCTTCCTTGCCGACAACCTCAACTGGAGTTCCCATCATGGCCTGTGAAACCGTCTCGGACTGATAGTCCGGGGCTTTCTTCATATCGGTGACAGATACTGAGACCAGAGCCATGCCCTCCCGAGCCTCCACGGAAAATGTGAAGAACAGGGCCAGGCACAGAATTATGAACAAAACTTTCTTCATTCCTGCAAATATAGGCGAGATTTTCTTATTTTTGAAATTATTTATTATGAAACGGATACTGATTATATTTCTATTTGCCTCCCTGTACCTGGGAGCCAGGGCCCAGGACTCGCTCAGCATATCCCTGCTGACCTGCTCACAGGGCGGAGACATATCCTCCGCATTCGGACATTCTGCCATAAGAGTCAAGGACATACAGCATGGACGGGATTTAGTGTTCAACTACGGCACCTTCAGTTTCAACGAGCCGCATTTTATGCTCAATTTCCTACGTGGCGACCTCAACTACTTCCTGTCAGTAAGTTCTTTCAACCAGTTCAAGGAATCCTATGAAAGAGCCGGCCGCGGCATCACCGAACAACAGTTCAATCTTACGCCCGCACAGACCGCCCGGATGTACGAATTCCTTTTGGAGAACTACAGACCCTCAAACCGATATTACCTCTATGACTTCCTGCAGGACAACTGCGCCACACGTATCCGGGACATATTCGACGACTCTCCTGACTTCACTATAATTGACAGCCTTTCAGGCATGACTTACCGCGAGGAACTTACCCGCCTGGTAGGAGACCGCCGATGGATGATGTTCGGCATAGACCTGATATTGGGAGCCAGGATAGACCGTACTATCACCGTGCGTGAAACCGCCTTCCTGCCCGACCGTCTTTCGGAAGTGATGGAGCGCTACAGCAATCAGGAGCTGAACGGAAGTCCGCTGGTCTCAGCCGGCCATACCATCTCAGAACCTGCGCCCGGACCGGGCAGATGGAAGGACATCCTCTCCAAGGCCACAAGTCCCTTTACCGTATTTACGCTGCTGTTTGTACTTTACCTCACAATCTACCTGCGCTGCACCGACAAGTGGAAATTCATGAATATCTGCTCCACCATCCTGTATATCATACTTGGACTGGGCGGAGTAATTATCTGCCTGCTGTGGTTCGCGACCAATCATGTCTGGACGTCCGACAACTGGAACCTGCTGTGGATGAATCCACTCTTCCTGATTCCCGTATGCATGCCCAGCTGCTGGGCCAAAAACCTGATTATCGACCTGCTCGCAGCTGTGGCCGGCATCGGGCTGATCTGCTCGTGGCTGCTGCCTCAGGCATTCCATCCGGCATCGGCGGTCATCATTCTGCTGACCGTACTCATGGCGCTGAGCCGCAGGGCCATCTACCGTAAATACTAACACACTTTATACTATATGATACTCGATTCACTTAAAAGCTTCGAAAAATACACAAACCTGCACGCATCATTCGGCAAGGTATTGGATTTCATACGCAAAAACGACCTTCACACCCTCCCCGAAGGCAAGCACGTCATCGAGGAGGACAATATCTGGTGCACCATATCCACCGCCCAGTGCAAGGATGAGAGCGAGTCCCCTCTGGAGGTGCACGACTCATTCATCGACATCCACGTCGTGCTGGAGGGCACGGAGATTATCGGCTTCCGCGACAGGGCCAAGTGCCTGGGCGTAAACGTAGAGTACAATGCTGAAAAAGACGTGGCCCTCCTCAAGGAAGAGCCCGAGGCCTACATCAGCTACGGTGACGACAACATGGTCATCTGCTTTCCTCAGGACTGCCACGCACCCCTTATCGGAGACGGAGAAGTACGAAAGGCTGTATTCAAGGTCCGGTTCTAGACGGCCCTGACAATGTACCGACAAAACTCCCGTACTGTGGGCCGATATAACTCGTACATAGGCTATTTCAAGAAAACATACGGCGAGCGGCTGCAGAAAGTCGTTGTGGACGCAGGCTTTACCTGTCCCAACCGGGACGGGCTGGTCGGGACAGGCGGCTGCACGTACTGCGACAACGCCGCCTTCCACCCGGGCTACAGTACGGCCGGTATTCCCATTCTCGAACAGATCGACGAGGGCATCAAGTTTCACCGGGTCCGCTACCGCAAGGCAGAGAAGTTCCTGGCCTATTTCCAGCCTTACTCCAACACATACGCACCTCTCGAAAGGCTGCGTGAGGTGTATGAGGAAGCCCTCTCCCACCCCTTGGTGGCCGGTATCGTCATCGGTACCCGGCCTGACTGCGTGGACGAAGCCAAACTGGACTATCTGGCATTGCTTGCCCGGGACCACGTGGTGGTCATCGAATACGGCATAGAGTCCGTCTACGACCGGACCCTGAGGCGCATAAACCGGGGACATTCCTTCGAGGATGCCGCACGCGCCGTGGAAATGACGGCCGCCCGGGGACTTACTCAGGGCGCGCACTTCATCTTCGGGCTGCCTGGAGAGACGGTCGGGGACATGCTGGCCTACGCACCTATTATAAATAAGATGCCGCTGCACTCGGTCAAGTTCCATCAACTGCAGATCGTCCGCGGCACTGCCATGGAGCGGGAGTTCGCCTCGCATCCCTCCGACTTCGTGACATTCTCCCTGGACGAGTATTTAGATTTCATTGCCGACCTGCTCGAGCGCCTCCGCCCTGACCTGTACATCGAGCGCTTCGCCGGGGAGGTCCCGCCCCGCTTCGTCAACTCCACCCCTTGGGGACTTCTCCGCAACACCGAGCTCATCCGCCTTCTCGAGCAGCGCCTGGAAGAGCGCAATACCTTTCAAGGACGGCTTTACAAATAAAAAAACTGACTCACGGTTCTGCGAGTCAGTTTTTCTATTATGAGAGTACTGGATACGCTTACTTGCGTCCGCCTCTGTCGCCGTCGCGACGGGGACCTCTGCCACGGTCGCCTCCACGGTCACGGCCGCCGCGGCCGCCGCCGTTGGATGCTCCGTTGAGACGGGGCTTGCGCTCATGCTCCACCCATCCTTCTGGAGCGGGCAGCAGAGCCCTGCGGGAAAGTCTCATCTTGCCGGTCTTCTGGTCGATTTCGAGGAGCTTGACATCCACCTCGTCTCCTACCTGAAGTACATCCTCCACCTTGTCGACCTTCTTGTAATCGAGCTCAGAGATATGCAGCAGGCCTTCCTTGCCGGGCAGAATCTCCACGAAAGCACCGAACTCGAGGATCGACACTACCTTGCCGTGGTATGTCTCACCGACCTCAGGCACAGTGGTGATGGCCTTGATGCGGGCCAGAGCAGCGTCCATGGACTCTTTGTTCTCACCGAAGATGTCAATGATGCCCTTGTCACCCTCCTCAGTGATGGTGATGGTGGTACCGGTAGTCTTCTGTATCTCCTGGATAACCTTGCCTCCGGTGCCGATAACGGCTCCGATAAACTCGGAAGGTATGGTAATCTGCACGATACGGGGAACGTTGGGACGGTAGTCGGCGCGGGGCTCGGAGATGGTCTTGAGCATCTCGCCCATGATGTGGGCACGGCCTTCCTTGGCCTGTGCCAGAGCCTGCTCGAGAACCTCGTAGGGCAGTCCGTCCACCTTGATATCCATCTGGGTAGCAGTGATGCCGTCCTTGGTTCCGGTCACCTTGAAGTCCATGTCTCCGAGGTGGTCCTCATCGCCGAGGATATCGGAGAGCACCACGAACTTGCCTGTCTTCTCATCGGAGATCAGACCCATGGCGATACCGGCTACGGGTTTCTTAATCTTCACACCGCAGTCCATCAGGGCCAGAGTGCCGGCGCAGACTGTAGCCATGGAAGAAGAACCGTTGGACTCGAGGATATCGGACACCACGCGGACAGCGTAGGGATTCTCCTCGCCCACGGGCACTACGGGCTTGAGAGCCCTCCATGCCAGGTTGCCGTGACCGATCTCTCTGCGGCCCACACCTCTCTGCGGCTTGGCCTCACCGGTAGCGAAGGGAGGGAAGTTGTAGTGCAGCACGAACTGCTGGGTATCCTGAACCAGCACCTCGTCCAGCTCCTTCATGTCCATCTTTGTACCGAGAGTCACAGTCGACAGGGACTGGGTCTCGCCGCGGGTGAAGATGGCCGAGCCGTGCGCTCCGGGCAGATAGCCCACCTCGCACCAGATCGGACGGATCTGAGCGGTGGTACGTCCGTCAAGACGCACACCCTCGTCGATAATCATGCGGCGCATGGCCTCTTTCTCCACTGCACCGTAATATCTGCTTACCATCATGGCCTTCTCCTCTCTCTCCTCCTCGGGGATGGTCTCCATGAATTCTTCCTTGAGAGCGTCGAATGCGTCCTCACGCTCATGCTTGGCCAGACCGCTCTTGGCGATGGCGTAGCACTTGTCATAGCAGTAGTCGTGAACTGCCTTGCGCAGGTCCTCGTCATTGACCTCGTGGCAGTAGGCCTTCTTCTCCACCTTGCCTACCTCCTCCATCAGTTCCTTCTGTGCACGGCACTGGCCCTTGATGGCCTCGTGGGCACACTTGATGGCCTCAAGCATCTCGGCCTCGCTCACCTCGTTCATCTCGCCCTCCACCATCATGATGTTCTCCTCGGTGGCAGCTACTATCAGGTCAATATCCGCATCCTTTACTATGTCGAATGTAGGGTTGATCACAAATTCACCGCCGATACGGGCAACTCTCACCTCTGAGATAGGGCCGTGCCAGGGGATATCGCTCACTGCCAGGGCTGCGGATGCTGCCAGACCCGCGTATGAATCAGGCATGTTCTGCTTGTCAGCGGAGATCAGAAGCACGTTTACGAACACCTCTGCGTGGAAATCATCGGGGAAGAGGGGACGCAGAGCCCTGTCCACGAGCCTGGCCACCAGAATCTCGGAATCAGAGGCACGGCCCTCCCTCTTGAGAAATCCTCCGGGATAGCGGCCTGCAGCGGCATATTTCTCTTTATACTCCACCGACAGAGGCATGAAGTCCACATCCTCCTTGGCGTCCTTTGCACATGTGACAGTCGCCAGCAACATGGTACCGCCGACCTTTACGACTACCGAACCGGCCGCCTGCTTGGCGAGTTTACCGGTCTCGATCTCAACGATCGTTCCATCACCCATTGTGATGGTCTTCTTAACTATATTCATATTATCCTTCTAATTGTGTCTGCCTTTATGCGAGAGTGCCGCGGCCATCTAAGAAAAAGGGGCTGCCCAGTCTGTCTTGACAACCCCGTTTCTCTTACGAAGCCAAAGCGCTTACTTACGTAAACCGAGCGCTTTGACAATCTCCCTGTATCTCTCAATATCCTTGGCCTTCAGGTAATCGAGGAGGCGGCGCCTCTTACCTACAAGACGGAGCAGGGCACGCTGGGTGCCGAAGTCCTTCTTGTTGTTGCGAAGGTGTTCTGTCAGATGAGCGATACGGTAGGAAAATAGAGCAATCTGACTCTCTGCCGAGCCGGTGTCCGTATTAGACTTCCCGTATTTAGCGAAAATCTCCTGCTTCTTGTCTGCTGCAAGATACTCTGCCATAAACCTTTAAATTAATAAATCAGTTAAACTTATAATTCTTCCCCAAAATCGGGGTTGCAAAGATATGTAATTAAAATCAAATTATACTACTTTTGCAGACAAATTTTTCCTCAACGACAAAACTATGTCCCGGACAAATTCCCAGAAAGTCATCACAGTTCCCGGAATCGGAGAAGTCCTCATGCTCAGGAAAGCCGGAGCACGGAGACTGCGTATCAGCGTATCGCCCAGACGGGGAGTAACAGTGACCGTACCGTGGCCGGCACCCTATGCCGCAGCAGAAAGATTTCTCATGTCCAAAGTCCAATGGATAAGGAACGTCCTGCAAAAACAGGCACTCAGGCAGCAGCATGCAGAAGCAGAAGGCCGGACGGCAGGTGTTCCGGACGACCCGGCCGCTCTCGAACGGATGCGGGAAGAGGCCCGCGCTGTACTGGCGCCGAAATTGAGGGAAGCCGCAGCAAGATATGGATTTCCCTTCAAGGGCCGCATGGCCGTCAAAAACAACGTCTCCAACTGGGGATCCTGCTCCTCGAAGGGCAATATCAACCTCAACATGCGCCTGATTCTCCTCCCGGAGCACCTGCAGGACTACGTCATCCTGCACGAGCTATGCCACCTCCGTTACCAGGACCACGGCCCCGGGTTCCACGCCCTGCTGGACTCCCTGCTCAGCGGTCGCGAAACAGCACTTAGCCGTGAACTTCACGACTGGCGCATAATATGATTTCCTGATACCGGCCTCCAGTGTCAGAAGCGGTAACCGATACCCGCGGTGAGTCCCCCGTACAGGGTTCCCCACTCTATACGGCCGTAAAGATTCCGGCCCACGGTAAGTCCGACCAGACAGATATCCGGCGTAAAACGGGTAGTTGTCACATAGGTCTCTGAATCCGCCACATCCTGCGACAGAAGATTCGTCCTGCATACACCCACTCCGGCACCCACACTGGAGTACATCCGCACCCACTTGCGGTTCAGCCAATAAAACTTGACCTTGGCGGTCACTGTTGTCAGGTGAGTGTTCTCCGTCCACAGATACTGCCCGGAATCCATATCCTCCATGGGCCGCGAGCAGCCGGAATAATTGACTGCCACACCGACATTAAGCCAGCTGAGGACATTATACCCGTATTCAGCCCGGAGATTCGGGATGAATCTGTCCCCTCCCGCCGCATTGGCGTTCACCCGGTCGGCCGGCTCATTGCCATAAATGATGTCAAGTACATCACCTGCCCAATTATTAATCCACAATGCCCCTCTGTTCATATCCGCCATATAGGCCAGAGCATACGCTGTCGGGAATCCCACACTGACATCCACTTCATGTGTTCCGGTGTAATCCACCCACTTGGGATGTTTGCCCTTAGACTGTCCGTACAGAGGCATGGAAGCGAGAACTGCTGCAATCACCAGCGCAAATGTGTAAATCTTTCTCATAACGTTAAAATTTTAGTCAATTAGCTATGGCAAAGCTAAAAAAAAAATCAATAAGCCAAATTAAATCCTATATTTGCATACGGAAAAGAGGGGTGCCTCCCGTATTACCGCACGGTCGCGGAGGCTGAGATTACACCCGTCGAACCTGATACGGTCAGTACCGTCGTAGGGACTTTTCGAGTGCAAGGCTCTTCCGCCGCGCATCCGCGGCATCTCTCCGTTCCGGATAATTTTTGAGAAATGAGCTTTCAAGTACAATTCATCACCCACTTCACGGAGACCATCTCCTACCTCGACTCCGTGCGCATCGCCCTCGAAGGCGGATGCCGCTGGATACAGCTGCGCATGAAGGATGCCCCGGAGGGTGAGGTCCGTGCCGCTGCCGGAAATGCCATGCCCCTGTGCAGGCAGTACGGGGCCGTCCTGATTCTCGATGACCGCGTGGAACTGGTACGTGAGTGCGGAGCGGACGGCGTCCATCTGGGACTGACCGACATGCCGGTGGCCGAAGCCAGGAGGATCTTACCCCGGGGAAAATTCATCATCGGAGGCACCGCCAATACTCTGGAGGACATCCGCCTGCATGCCTCGGGCGGGGCGGACTACATCGGCTGCGGCCCGTTCCGCTTCACCACTACCAAGGACCCCGCCAGGCTGGCCCCGCCCCTGGGACTCGAAGGATACAGGAGCCTCATGGACGGAATGCGCCGTGAGGGTCTCGCCCTGCCCGTCGTGGGCATCGGAGGTGTGACGGCGGAGGACATGCCGGCCCTGGCGAAGGCAGGACTCAGCGGCATTGCCCTGAGTGGCAGCATCCTGAGGGCGGAGGACCCGGTGGCGGAGATGCGGAGGGTGATGGACATAGCCGCCTCCATTGCATTGGACTGAAAATGTATTTTTTGAGAAATATGAATAACAACAACATCAGAATCACCTACCCGGACTCGGAGAAAGTCTACATGCAGGGCTCGCTCCATCCGGACGTAAGAGTGGGCATGAGGAAGGTGAGTCTCACCCCCACAGTGACCGTCAAGGACGGAAAGAAAATCATGACGGAGAATCCTCCCGTCTACCTCTACGACACCAGCGGGCCGTACAGCGACCCTACGGCGGACATTGATCTGCGGCGCGGTCTGCCCAGACTCCGCGAAAAGTGGATAATGGAGCGGGATGTGGAGCAGCTGCCTGAAGTCACCTCTGAATACGGCCGGGAACGGCTGGCCGACAAGTCCCTGGACCACCTGCGCTTCGAGCATATACGTCTGCCTTACAGGGCTAAGAAAGGCTCGCAGATTACCCAGATGTACTTCGCCAAGCAGGGCATCGTAACCCCCGAGATGGAGTACGTGGCCATCCGCGAGAACATGAACTGCAGGGCACTGGGCATAGAGACCCACATCACCCCGGAGTTCGTGCGCGACGAGATAGCCGCCGGACGGGCTGCCCTGCCGGCCAACATCAACCACCCGGAGGCCGAACCTATGATCATAGGCCGCAACTTCCTGGTGAAAATCAACACCAACATCGGCAACTCCGCCACCACCTCCACCATAGAGGAGGAGGTCGAGAAAGCCGTCTGGAGCTGCAAGTGGGGCGGAGACACCCTCATGGACCTCTCGACCGGAGACAACATCCACGAGACCCGCGAGTGGATCATCCGCAACTGCCCCGTGCCCGTGGGCACCGTACCCATGTACCAGGCCATGGAGAAGGTGCGCGGCAGGGCTGAGAAACTGACCTGGGAGCTGTTCCGCGACACGCTGATAGAGCAGTGCGAGCAGGGAGTGGACTATTTCACCATACACTGCGGCATCCGCCTGAAGAACGTGCATCTGGCCGACAGCCGTCTGTGCGGAATGGTCAGCCGGGGAGGCAGCATCATCGCCTCGTGGTGCCTGGCGCACAATAGGGAGAGCTTCCTCTACGAGCATTTTGACGACATCTGCGACATCTGCGCCCAGTATGACGTGGCCCTGTCGCTCGGTGA
>DWYD01000195.1 GCA_019118865.1 Candidatus Coprenecus merdipullorum
GATGCTCCACCGCAGAGATCAGCATCTCCGCCCCGGCGAAGAATATCAGCATCGAGAGTATCTTGGTGGCTATCGACTCCGCCTTGGCATAGCCGTAGACATATTTCTTGTTGGGACGCCGGCCCATGACCCTGGCCGCCACTATCATCACTATCGACACAGCCACATCCGACGCGGAATCGATACCGTCGCCGACCACCGCGAAACTCCCGCTTATCAGACCGGCCACGATCTTAGCCACCGACAGCAGACCGTTGCCGACGATACTGACATACGACGCCGCCAGTATCTGCTTCTCCACCGATTTATGACTGTCCTTTCCCATATTCTGTTTCCAAGCCCGCAAATATACTCTACCTGCAGAACAAATCCAAGCCCCGGTTATAATCTGCGCAAGTGCGCTCAAAAATCCCATTTCCGCAGATTATGAAATTATATTTTGCGCAAATGGCATTTTTTATTACATTTGCGCAGATAATAACGAGCGCAATGAAGATAATCGGCAGAGACAAGGAAATAAAAATCCTCGAAGATCACTTGAATTCAGATAGATCCGAATTCATCGCTGTATACGGCCGTCGCCGCGTGGGAAAAACATTCCTCATCCGCATGGCCGCAAAAGATGACTTCGCTTTTTTCATCACGGGAGTCCATGACGCTCCCATGTCGGAACAGCTGACAAATTTTGCCGTCGCCCTGCAGAGATATTCAAAAGCGGAACGACTGTCCGTCCCCAAAAATTGGATTCTGGCATTTTTTGAACTGTCCAGATACCTGGAAACGCTGCCGGAGCGGGCTAAAACGATTTTTATAGACGAACTGCCCTGGATGGACACGCCGAGATCCGGTTTTATAGCCGCTCTGGAAAACTTCTGGAACAGCTGGGCATCCTTACGCAGCGACATAAAACTGATAGTCTGCGGCTCAGCCACGTCATGGATAATAAACAATCTCATCCGCAACCGCGAAGGACTGCACAACCGGCTGACTTATCATCTTTCTCTCGCGCCCTTCAATCTCCACGAATGCGGAGAGTACTTCACTTCCAATGGTTTTTCCTACACCAGGAAACAGATTGCCGAATGCTATATGGCTGTCGGAGGTATTCCCTACTACCTGTCGATGATGGACCGGTCACTGAGCCTCGCCCAAAATATAGACCGGCTGTTTTTTGCCGATGACGCCCTTCTGAAAGACGAGTTCTACGACCTGTACCACGCGCTTTTCAAGAATGCAGCTCCGCACACCGCAGTAGTTACGGTTCTGGCTTCGAAGGGCATAGGCATGACACGGGCCGAGCTGCTCCAGGCCACGGGGCTTACTGACAACGGAGCATTCAGCACCGTTCTGGAAGAACTGGAGCAATGCGGTTTCATCCGGTCATACGAGCCGTTCGGGAAACCCCGTAACGTAAATAACAAAAGACAGAAAACCAACACCGTCTTCCAGCTGATGGATTTCTACACTCTGTTCTACTACAGATTTATACTCAGCAACCGCTACCGCGACACACACTTCTGGACCAACTCCCTGAACAGCCCGCTGCACGGCACCTGGGCCGGACTGGCTTTCAAAATGCTGTGCCTGTTCCACCTGCCGCAGATAAAACACGCCCTCGGCATATCCGGTGTCCTTACGCTGGCATGCTCATGGAGAGGCACGGCCGGAGAGAAAGGCGCCCAGATAGATCTTCTGATCGACAGAAAGGACGACACAATCAATCTGTGCGAGATAAAATACGTGAATGACGTATTTGAAATCGACAAGGATTATGCGTCGGCTTTGGAGAACAAAATCAACGTATTCGTATCCGGAACGCAGACCAGGAAATCTGTTATCCTGACACTTATCTCCACTTTCGGTATCAAACAGAACAAATACAGCGACCTCGTCCAATGCGAGGTTCTGCTCGATGACTTGTTCCAAAAAATATAAGTGATATGATTAAAATGACAATAAGAATATCGGCGGCACTCCTGCTGGCCGCCGTGATTTTCTCCTGCGGCGGCAGCGGCGGCAGGACTACGGACGGAGAGAGTGTCGGGATGCGGTACGCCCGGTACCTGAGCATCTCCGACTGCGGCAGCTACACTGTGGCCGACATCACCAACCCCTGGGACACTGCCCGTCTCCTGCACCGCTACATCCTCGTACCGCAGGACTCTCCCCTGCCTCAGGACATACCTCAGGGCACGCTCGTCCGCACCCCCATTGACCGCATCATCGTCTACTCCTCGGTACATGCCTCGATAATCGACGCCCTCGGAGCCTCAGACCGCATAGCCGGAGTCTGCGAGCCGGAGTACATGACCTGCCGGGCCGTGCTTGACGGCGTGGCCGAAGGACGCATCACCGACTGCGGCAGCTCCGTATCCCCCAGCATCGAGCGGATAGCCGGAGCCGGCGGGCAGGTGATCATCGCCTCCCCGTTCCAGAACGGCAGCTACGGGGCGGCCGGCAAGCTGGGGATTCCCATCATCGAGGCGGCCGACTACATGGAGAACGACCCTCTGGGCCGCACCGAATGGATCCGGCTCTTCGGCCTGCTGCTCGACTGTCCCGACCGGGCCGATTCCCTCTTCCGGGCCGCCGAGACCGGATACAACAGCATCCGGGACAGCGTCGCCAAGCACATCCGGGACAACAGGGCACACCGCCCCACCCTCCTGGCCGAGCGCAAGTACGGAGCCTCCTGGGACGTTCCCGGAGGAGCCAGCTATATGGTCCGCATCTATACCGATGCAGGAGCCGACTACATCTTCAGCGGCACCACCACTTCCGCCAATGTCAACATGTCCTTTGAGAATGTCCTCCGCGAGGGCATCGACGCCGATATCTGGGCCCTCAAATACTGGAGCCCGCAGCCCATGACCTACGCCTCCCTGGAAGCCGAATACAGCCTCTATTCCCGGTTCAAAGCATTCCAGAACCGACAGGTCTACGGCTGCAACACCTACTCCTCCACCTACTACGACGACATAGTCCTCCACCCTTCATGGATACTCGAGGATCTGGCCGCCGTCTTCCATCCCGACCTCTTCCCCGACAGGGAGCAGCGCTACTTCAAGCCATTGTAGGACAGCAGCTGAGATACCGCCTGCGAGATGCAGGAGACCGTAACCGGAGCAGCCGACGGAGTACCGGAGACTTCCAGGCAGGTAGGCGAGAGACAGCGGACACAGGGTATGCCGTCCGCCGGAAGCACCGGAGTGAAACCGTTGCGGGCAAGGGCATTGGCCATCCAGCGGGCCGTAAGGCTGTCTCCGTCCACTCCGACCTCGGGCCCCGAGACTCCGGTCGAGAGCTGGCCCGAGCGTACGTCGAAATTCATCCCTCGCCGTCCGAAAAACGCCTGCAGGCTCCCGTCCAGCACCAGATCCTCCGGAGAGCCGGATATCACCGGCGTGCCGTCCGACGGCAACAGCAGCAGCCGGTCGGAGAATATCAGCGCATTGTCTATATCGTGGGTGGAGAGCAGCACCGCCTTGTTCTGACTGCGTGCCGTATCGTGCAGCAGCGACATGGTCTCTATCCGGCTGGCCACATCCAGGAAGGCCGTCGGCTCATCCAGCACGATGACCGGACACTCCTGGGCCAGGGCCTTGGCTATCATCGTCCTCTGCCGCTCCCCGTCCGAAAGTTCCGAGACGTAGGAGTCCGCCTTGTGCGCGATACCCACCGCGGACATCGCCTCCGACACCACCTCCCGGTCCCGGTCTTCCAGCCGCCCGAAAAAGCCGGTATGCGGCTGCCGTCCCAGGGCCACCAGCTCCCTGACCGTAAGTCCTCCGGCATTGGTCCTCTCTGTGAGCACTACCCCCACTGTCAATGCCAGCTCATGGGAAGAATACTCCGACAGTTCCCGCCCGAGCACCCGCACGGTCCCGCTTACAGCCGGCTGGAATCCGCACAGGGTCCGCAGCAGCGTCGACTTGCCTGCCCCGTTCAGTCCTATCAGCGAGGTCAGCTCCCCGCGATGAAGGGCCAGCTCCACCCGCGGATGCACCGTCTTCCAGCCTTCCTTCCGCCCGCAGCGGTATCCGATGGAGAGGCCGGAGGCTTCCAGCGCAGGAGAAATATTTGAAAGGTCAGTACTCATGCTCAATTGAAATATTGGATGCTCTTACGGTTGACTATGACGTATATGATCACCGGCGCCCCGAACAGGGGAGTCACCGCATTCAGCGGCAGCAGCAGCCCCGTCCCGGGTATCACCGTCAGCATATTGCAGGCCAAGGCAATGCAGGCGCCGGAAAGGGCTGTCGCCGGCACCAGCACGCGGTGGTCCGAGGTTCCCAGCAGCAGCCGGGCGATATGGGGCACGGCCAGACCGATGAAGGATATGGGGCCGCAGAATGCCGTCACGACCGCCGTCATCAGACCGGTACAGAGCAGTACGTGGATGCGGACAGACCGGACATTGACCCCCAGGTTGGAGGCATACTTATCGCCGAGCAGCAGGGAATTGAGCGGCTTGACCAGCAGCAGGGCCCACGCAAGTCCGGCACAGGCAGCCGTACAGAAAAAGGGCAGCTGGGCCGCGGACACCGACGAGAAATCTCCCATGCCCCACATCACGAACTGCCGCACCTTGTCGGCCGATGCATAATAATTCAATATGGAAATGCACGACGAGACAAGGTAGCCGACCATAATGCCGATGATGAGCAGCATCACGTTGCTTCCGACCCTCCGCGAGAAAAACACTATCACCGCAAGGATGGCGCAGGCCCCGGCCATAGCCCCGGCGACCGTCGCCATATAGCCGCCCAGAGAGCCGACTGTCCCGCCCGAGGCGAGCATGACCAGGGCTACTCCGAGATTGGCTCCGTCACTGATGCCGAGGATGGAGGGTCCCGCCAGCGGATTGCGGAAAAGGGTCTGGAGCAGCAGTCCGCTCACAGCCAGGGCAGCTCCGGCCAGCAGCGCGGTAACCGCCTGGGGCAGACGCGATCCGGTCAGGATTATTGTCCAAGCCTGGTTGTCGCCTCCGCCTCCGGACAGGATGTCCAGCACCGCAGACGGAGGTATCGGCACCGCTCCGTAGAACAGGTTCCCGGCAGCCAGCAGCACCAGCAGCGGCAGCAGGACCACATATATCCGGCGGGTCTTACTCCTGAGGGTCATCTTCCGTTGTCTTTTTCTTGTTTTTCCGTCTGAGTCTCCTGAGTTCCCGCGCCTCTCTTCTCTTCCTTTTCGAAGCTGCCGCGGTGATGGCCCACATGCGGGAGAAGCGTCTGCCGTAAATGATTCCGCACACATAACGGAAGATTATGATTATCAAGAACAGCAGGAGTATCGAGGACTCGTAGAACAGCCTCCTGGAAATGATTTCCCTGGCCGTAATCTCCTCCGTGTCCAGGCTGAATGTGAGCGGCACGTCCTCGGGGGAGAACCTGCGCGCCGCCCATTTCTTGACGACGATACCGTTGTGGACGAGCATCACTCCGCCGTTGGAGCGCACCATCGCTATCAGGGTCCTGCCATCACCGTAGAGCATAGACTTCTCCAGTCCGGGATACCGCACCAGCACGCTGTCCATCGCCGGATCCATTTCCGGAGCAGCCACATAGGAGAGTCCGCCGTAGCGGGATACCGAATCGATGCACGACGAGATCTTGTCCCAGTAGTCCGGGGACAGGTCTCCGGGCCGCAGAACCACGAAAATGAACTCCGGCACCCTGGAATTGATCAGGCTCTCAGTGACTATGTCTCCGTCCCGGGTAGACAGCGTCATGTCGAAAAGCAGGTCCCGGTCGTCGCCCAGGTAGACCGATTCGCTGCTCACGTAGTGCCATGAGGTGTCCGGCAGGTCATCCAGCCCGAAGTACTGCTGCTCTCCGTCCTTCTCGTAGACGAAATAGGTCTCGAAATTGTCCGTATCGGTAATCTTGTCCAGACGGGCCGAAAGGTTGGACCCTACCCGGAAGTTGCCGAAATCCATCAGCGGCAGGTTGACGCAGGAATATATCACGCTCACCAGCGCCAGGACCCCGTAGGTACCCAGGAAGGCCCACTCGGCCGGAGCC
Source organism: Candidatus Coprenecus merdipullorum (assembly GCA_019118865.1). Taxonomy (GTDB): domain Bacteria; phylum Bacteroidota; class Bacteroidia; order Bacteroidales; family UBA932; genus Coprenecus; species Coprenecus merdipullorum. Next base: position 6,030 of record DWYD01000195.1, read on the forward strand.
GGGGCTACCGGCTTGAACTTCCTGCGGAACAGGTATACAGGCACAATACAGATTATCAGCACCACATTCTTGGCGAAGGTCTCCCACATCGTCAGGGGGATGGCCTCGCCGAAGCAGCCGCACTCGCCTATGGCGTCGTAAAGGGCCATGAAGAACGTCAGCACCGTGAAGAATACCGTCATCAGCAGTCCGGCCGTAGACGCCGCCCTCATCCTCACGCACATCAGCACCGCGATACCGATAAGGAATTCCGTCAGCGACAGCGCGGCGCCGAACACCACTGCCCCGGGGCGCAGGAAGTCCATGTGCAGGGCTCCCAGGTACTCCTCCACGATCAGCCCCGTCCCCACGGGATCAGTCAGCTTGAAATACCCCGACAGGATGAATGTCACTCCGAAGACCAGGCGGAGCAGGAACATCAGTACTCTCGGGACTCCCATATCACTCTCTTTATTCTGTCAAATACTTCGTCAGCAGGAGGCATCGTCCCGTCCTCTCCCGAGCAGTCGACCCGCAGGAAGGAGGGGTCCTTGGCGCAGAGTCTCAGATACACGTCCCTCACCCTGCGCTGAAAATCCATATCCGCCTCGTGGATGTCCTGTCCCCCGTGAAGGTACTCCCGGTCACTCCCGTCGCGCTGCGCCGACAGACGGCCGCCTACGAAGGACAGGGGCACGTCCAGAAATATGTTCAGGTCCGGACGGGGTATCCCGTATACCCCGTATTCGGTCCGCAGGATCCATTCTTCCAGGGCAATGGCCTCACCGGGGGAAGAGAGTTTCGCGCATTGAAAGGCAATGTTGGAGTACACGTACCTGTCCAGAAGGACGGTACGGCCCTCCGAGAGCCACTTTCTGATGAGGGCGGACGCATCCCTGCGGTCCTCGGCGAAGAGCAGGGCCACTATCATCGGATGGACGTCCTCCATCCGGCCGAACTCCCCTCTGAGGAAGCGGGCTATCATGTCCCCGACCACAGGAGCGTCGAAGCGGGGAAAATGCAGGTATTCAGGCTCCTGCCCCTGACGGCGGGTGAGATATTCCCTGACATTGGCCACCTGGGTGGACTTGCCCGAGCCGTCGAGACCTTCTATTACTATAAGCATATTTTCCTATCCTTGTTGAAACTCTGCAAAAATAACTATTTATACCGAAACTTCGCTATCTTTGTATTCTGACATTATTCTACCGCCATGGACAACGACCGCAGATATTACCCGATAGGACTCCAGACATTCTCGGAGCTCCGCACGAGAAAGAACTACGTGTACATCGACAAGACGGAGTATGTCTACCGCATGACGAACTCAGATGCGAAGTACATCTTCCTGAGCCGTCCCAGACGGTTCGGCAAGTCGCTGCTGGTCTCCACCCTGCACAGCTACTTCGATGGACGGAGGGAGCTGTTCAAAGGACTGGCTATCGAAGGACTGGAGAAAGACTGGACGGTGTACCCCGTACTGCATTTCGACATGAGCCTGGCAAAACACATGGAGAAAGAGCAGTTGGAGACGATGATAAGTTTCCAATTACTGGATTACGAAAAAATCTATGGCAAGTCAGAAGAAGGAGCCGGCCTCAACGACAGGCTCACAGGCCTCATCAAGCGGGCCTCACAGCAGACCGGACAGCAGGTAGTGGTGCTCATCGACGAGTACGACGCCCCGCTGCTGGACGTAATGCACGAGGAGCGCAACCTGCCGGTGCTGCGCCAGGTCATGCGCAACTTCTACAGCCCGCTCAAGGCCTGCGACCCCTGGCTGCGGTTCGTCTTCCTGACAGGCATAACCAAGTTCTCGCAGCTGAGCATCTTCAGCGAGCTGAACAACATCAAGAACATCAGCATGGACACGGATTATGCCGCCGTCTGCGGTATAACTGAGGATGAGATGCTCTCCCAGATGAGCGAGGACATTGACCTGATGGCGGACAGGATGCGGATAAGCCGCAAGGAGCTGCTGGAAAAGCTTAAAGACTACTACGACGGATATCATTTCACCTGGCCCTCGCCGGATATTTACAATCCCTACAGTCTGATGAACGCTTTCGCCGACAAGAAGATACGTTCCTACTGGTTCGGAAGCGGCAAACCCACCTACCTCCTTGAAATGCTCCGCAAATACCACGTGGCCCCGTCAGGAATCGGAGGTGCCTCCGTCCAGGCTTCCGCTTTTGATGCTCCGACAGAGAAGATGACGGAGATTACACCCCTGCTCTACCAGAGAGGATACGTCACCATCAAGAGTTACAGCGACAGACTGGGCCTTTTCAGCCTGGATATCCCGAACAAGGAGGTCAGGATAGGGCTCATGGAGAGCCTGCTGCCGAATTATCTGCACGGCACTCCTCCGTCCGCCGCCACCAGCACCGTCGCATATCTGTTCGATGCCATGGACCGCAACGACATGGACGGAGCAATGAGCCTGCTGCAGAAATATCTCTCCACCATTCCTTATACCGACAATACGGACTATGAGGGCCACTGGCAGCAGCTGCTCTACGTCATATTCAGCCTGCTCGGATACTACGTGGACGTGGAGGTGCGTACCCCCAGGGGCCGCGTGGACATGATCGTGCGCACCACTTCCAAACTATACCTGATAGAGCTGAAGCTCGACAGGAGCGCCGAGACAGCCATGCAGCAGATTGACCTCAGGCAGTACCCGGAGCGGTTCGCCCTCTGCGGCCTGCCCGTAGTCAGGGTCGCCGTCAACTTCGACTCCGCCACCCATACCATCAGTGACTGGATTATTTCAGAATGAATATATCAGATAAATACAGCAACGAGAAAAGACTAGCCGCCCTCGGCTCTAGAGGGAGGGGCCCGCACCGGAGGTGTGGGAGGGCCTGGTCTTTTCGACTGCTGTATTTATCCAAAAGACAAAAAATTAATTTTTTAAGATATGATTACATCGATTTCACCCATTGACGGGAGGTACTACAGACAGGTACGGGACCTTTCCTCCTACTATTCCGAATTTGCACTCATAAGATATAGAGTCCGCGTGGAGATAGAGTACTTCATCGCCCTGTGCGAGCTGCCTCTGCCCCAACTGAAGGACTTCGACCGCAGCCTCTTCGACACCCTGCGCGGCATCTACCGCGACATGACCGAGGACGAGGCCGCAGAGGTCAAGGAGATAGAGAAGACCACCAACCATGACGTCAAGGCGGTGGAATATTTCATAAAGAGGCGTTTCGACGCAATGGGCATCCCTCCCCGCTACAAGGAGTTCGTCCATTTCGGCCTCACCTCCCAGGACATCAACAACACCGCGGTGCCCCTCAGTCTGATGGAGGGCATCCAGGACGTCTATCTGCCCCAGCTCTACGAGGTGCTCAACACCCTGGACGGCATGGCCGAGGAGTGGAAGGACATCCCCATGCTGGCCCATACCCACGGACAGCCCGCCTCCCCCACCCGCCTGGGCAAGGAGATAGCCGTATTCACGGCCAGACTGCGGGAGCAGCAGAAGATGCTCCTGGCCGTGCCTTTCTCGGCCAAGTTCGGCGGCGCCACCGGCAACTTCAACGCCCATTTCGCCGCCTATCCCGATATCGACTGGAACGCATTCGCAGTGGATTTCGTAGAGGACGTTCTCGGGCTCAAGCGCTCCTACCCGACCACACAGATCGAACACTATGACAACACCGCGGCCCTCTTCGACGCCATAAAGCGCATCAACAACATCCTGGTGGACCTCTGCCGCGATATATGGACCTACATCTCGATGGAATACTTCAAGCAGAAGATCAAGGAGGGAGAGGTCGGTTCCTCCGCCATGCCCCACAAGGTCAACCCGATAGACTTCGAGAATGCCGAGGGCAACTTCCTGATGGCCAACGCCGTCTGTGAGTTCCTTGCATCCAAGCTCCCCATCTCCCGCCTCCAGAGGGACCTGACCGACTCCACCACCCTGCGCAACGTCGGAGTGCCCATCGCACACACCATCATCGCCCTAAAATCCCTCAAGAAAGGTCTGGACAAGCTGATTCTCAACCGTGACGCCCTGGAGCGCGACCTCAACGACAACTGGGAGGTAGTCGCCGAGGGCATCCAGACCATCCTCCGCCGCGAGGGCTACCCCAACCCCTACGAGACCCTCAAGGCCCTCACCCGCACCGGGCAGGCCGTATCGGACCGCACCATCCGCGAGTTCATCGACTCCCTGGACGTGGCCGAGTCAGTAAAGGACGAGCTGCGCCGCCTCACACCATTTAACTATACCGGAAGATAAGGAGCCGGACATTTCATATACGCAAGAACAGCATCATGAGACACTTCATATTTACAATAGCGACAGCCCTGATTCTCTCAGCAGCCGTCAGTGCCAGCGCCCAGAGTCCTGACTACGACAGATATTTTACCCCTGACCGCCTCCGCGTGGACTTTATCCTTGCAGGAAACGCACAGGAACAGCACGCCTACCTGGCCGACCTCAGGAAAGAATGTGCCTGGGCCGGGGCCCATGCATCCCTGATCGACCCGTTCCGCTACGGCGAATACATGTTCGAGGCCTGGGCCGGAGAAACGCTGATCTACTCCAAGGGATTCTCCACCCTCTTCCAGGAGTGGAGGACTACCGCCGAGGCAGGCATGGTATCAAAAGCCTACACACAGGCCGTGTGGATGCCCTTCCCCAAGGAAGAGATACGTATTTCCCTCTCAGAGAGAGTAAAGGCCACCGGTGAGTTCCGCGAGATATTCTCCTGCAGCGTAGACCCGGAGGATGCACTCATCAGCCGCGAGGCCGCCCCTGACTATACGGTGACCCCTCTTCTCACCTCCGGAGACATGGAGCACAAAGTGGACCTGCTCTTCGTAGCCGAGGGCTACACCGCAGAACAGATGGACCAGTTCCACCGCGACTGCCGCAAGTTCATGGAGTACCTCTTCTCGATGGAGCCCTACAAGTCCCGCAAGAGTGACTTCAACGTCACAGCCGTGGACGTAGTATCCCCCGAGCAGGGCACTGACATCCCCAATCAGGACATCTGGAGGCACACCGCCCTCAACTCGCATTTCTACACCTTCTACATCGACCGCTACCTGACCGTCACCGACCACAAGGCGATAGCCGACAACGTGGCCGGCGCCCCCTTCGATGCCCTCTTCATCGTGGTCAATGAGGAGAAATACGGCGGCGGAGGCATTTACAACTCCTACGCCCTCGGAACGGCCGGCAACGAGCTCTCCTACCAGGTGTTCATCCACGAGTTCGGTCACAGCTTCGCCGGTCTGGGAGACGAGTACTACACATCCGAGGTCGCCTACGAGAACTTCTACAACCTCGAAACCGAGCCCTGGGAGCCCAACATCACCACCCTCGTGAACTTCGACAGCAAGTGGAAGGACATGATCGACTCCGGTGAATGGCCGGAAGACCAGGTGGGCATCCACGAGGGCGGCGGATACATGGCCAAGGGCGTCTACCGTCCACGCGAGGACTGCCGCATGAACACCAACACCGCTCCCGACTTCTGTCCCGTATGTCAGCGGGCCATCAGCCGGATGATAGACTACTACTGCAGATAATGACCATAAGGCCATACCGATACTATCTTATCGACCTGGACCGGACCCTGTGGGACTTCGACAGCAACTCCGAGCACGCCATCGGCCTGCTTGTCTCACGCAATCCGGTGCTCTACAGGGCGGTACAGAAAAAGGAAGGGTGCGGGGAATCATCCCTGCACCGCTTTTTCATGCGCTACGACAAGCTCAACCACCGGCTCTGGGCCATGTACGAAAAAGGGGAAATGAGCAAGGAGGACCTGCGCTGGAAGCGGTTCTACGAGGCATTCAGCTGGTACGGAGTGGAGGATGAGGCTCTGGCACGGCAGTTCGGGGAGGACTACCTCGAGCAGATGGTCTGCGAGAACAGGCTGATGCCCGGCGCCAGGGAAATGCTGGAGGCAATACGCGCTGCCGGAGGTAAAATGGCCATCCTGAGCAACGGCTTCCGCGAGGTGCAGTACCGCAAGCTGCGCGGGGCCGGCATCTCGGAATATTTCTCGGCAGTGGTGGTCTCTGAGGAGGCAGGCTGCCTGAAGCCCCGTCCCGGCATCTTCGCCTACGCTGTGGAGCAGCTCTCCGGCATACGGCGGCAGGACAGTCCAGAAGCATGGCGAGAGGCCAAGCGGCAAACCCTCATGATCGGCGACGACCCCGTCAACGACATCGAGGGTGCCCAGATATTCGGCATCGACCAGTTCTACTACAACCACAAAGGCAACCGCGCCATCTCTCACGCCACCTACGAGTCACCCGACCTCACCCCCTTCTACTTCTACAAATCAGAATAGGTCGTCCATGAGACGGTCGAGGTCGCGGCGTTCCTTTTTGGTGGGACGGCCGGTGCCTCTGTCACGTCGGACGTAAACGGTCTCGAAGGGAGCATTGAGCTTGTCCAGCTCCTCCTGGGGGGTGATGTCCTCCGCGAACTCGGGAACGAGCTTGGCCCCTACCCGGTTGCCGATGGGCACGATGACCCGGTACTGGAAGTGCACGCTGCCCTTGCGCACCGAGACGGTGTCCCCTGCCTTGATGTCCCTGGAAGCCTTGGCCTCCGCCCCGTTGACACTGACCTTACCGCTGCGGCAGGCGTCCGCCGCCTCCGTGCGGGTCTTGTAGACGCGGATGGACCAGAGAAATTTGTCTATGCGTACCTGCTGCTCCATCCCCTACTCCTTTATATAACTGTCTTTCTCCTCTATCTTGCCGATATACACTTCCATCAGACGGGTGCCGGCAGTGATGGCCGAGAGCACGAAGTCGGACATGGCGGCGGGTATCAGCACCCACTCCCCGCGCAGCAGAGGAGTAGGATGCGACGAGTCCGAGGGAGTGATCACCGCCTCACCCTCCAGGCAGCAGTAGAGCAGGAAACTCTCGTAGCGGTCGGGCCATACCCGGAGCGGGTCGGTCAGCTGCAGCTCATTGGCAGTAAAGTATTTGCATTCGACGAGCTTTTTCGAAGGGGCGCTTCCGCCGGCGGGGACAAAGCCTGAGCCGTCGTATTTCCGGTAATTGAAGCAGGTCAGGGCCAGGTCCACGTGCATCTGACGGGCAGTCGCGGGGTTGTTCTCGCGGCCCCAGTCGTAGATGCGGTAGGTCACGTCGGAGAGCTGCTGGATCTCGGCTATCACCAGCCCGCCTCCGGCCGAGTGGACGGTACCGGCCTCGATGAAGAAGAAGTCACCCTTCTTAGGAGTCACTACGTTCAGCACCTCCTCGAGGGTCCCGGCGGCGCAGCGGTCAAGGAACTCGCGGGCATCTATATCCTTGTTGAATCCCATGTAGATACGGGCCGTAGGGTCGGCCTCGAGGACGTACCAGGCCTCGGTCTTGCCGTAGGAGTTGTGCCGGTCGAAGGCCGTCTCGTCGTCAGGATGCACCTGGACGGAAAGCCGCTCCTGGATATCGAGCAGCTTGACCAGGATGGGAAACTCGTTGCCGAAACGCTTGTAGTTGTCCTCCCCGACTATCTCGTCCATGTAGGTCTCGATGACATCGAAGAGCGGGTTGTCCTCCAGCCAGCCGCTTTCTATCACGGAACTGTCGTCCTCGAAGCCGGAAACCTCCCAACTCTCGCCTATCACGGCGTCGGGGTCGAAGGGCTTATGGAACTGAGCGGCCAGACGGCGGCCTCCCCAGACACGCTCCTTGGGCTGGGGGATGAACTTAATGGGATATATCGCCTTTTTCATTGTAACTCTTGTTTTTTGCGGGTATGTATTTATTAATCAGTCCTATGCCTGCTACCAGCACGATGGCCGCCACCGCCACCATGATATATGCCGCTGTCTCTCCGAAGACAGACTGGATATTCTCCTGGGTGACCTCCTCCACTCCGAAGAGAGCCGCAGCGGCGATGGCCATGACATTGTTCAGCGAGTGCAGCCCGATTACTGTCCAGAGGCTGCGCGTCCTGTAATAGATCCAGCCGAAGAAGCAGCCCATGGCGAAGGCCGGAAGGGCCTGCCAAGGATTGAGATGAGCTATGGCGAAAAGCACCGACGACCAGAGTATCGCCCACCACGGGTCCATACGGCGGGACAGGCCGGTAAGGATGATTCCGCGGAACAGGAACTCCTCCAGCACAGGAGCCAGGACTCCCATCGTCAGCAGATTGACGGCCAGCTTCATCCCGTATACCTGAC
>DWYD01000196.1 GCA_019118865.1 Candidatus Coprenecus merdipullorum
GAGTATGTGAAGAAGCATAAATGCGGCCCCAAAGTCGCCGCAAACACATAACATATTATAAACCAATCAATTACTTAGTAATTGATAAAATACTAACTTGTCCAACTTTTTTGGTACACCTCACCTTCTAACATTTTGTCGCTCGCATAATACGCTGATTGTCAACTACCTCATCTTAAACGAAAATGTATAGTGGCGCTGAAAAATTGGACTAAGCCGCGATACCGAAAATAACGCAGCAGTTTGCCCGTTATGGCTCAATTTATACAGCAACCGGAGCCTTGATTGCAGGCCAGGGGTCATAGCCTTCCAGCCTGAAGTCATCATAATCGAAGTCGAAGACCGAGTGAATCTCAGGATTGAGTACCATGCGCGGCAGAGGGCGCGGTGTCCTGGAGAGCTGTTCATGTACCTGGTCGAAATGATTGAGGTAGATGTGGACGTCCCCGAAGGTGTGCACGAAGTCCCCGGGGACATAGCCGCACTCCTGGGCCACCATCATGGTCAGCAGGGCATAGGAGGCGATGTTGAACGGCACTCCGAGGAAGACATCCGCGCTGCGCTGGTAGAGCTGGCAGGAGAGCCGCCCGTCAGCCACGTAGAACTGGAAGAGGGTGTGGCAGGGAGGCAGGGCCATCTGATCGACCTCGGCGGGATTCCAGGCCGAGACGATGTGCCGCCGCGAGTCCGGGCTGCGCTTGAGCGAGTCCAGCACCTGGGAAAGCTGGTCGATGGTCCGTCCGTCTGGAGCGGGCCAGGACCGCCACTGATGCCCGTAGACCGGCCCGAGGTCCCCGTTCTCATCGGCCCATTCGTCCCATATCGAGACCTTGTGGTCGTGCAGGTACTTGATATTGGTGTCGCCCTTGATGAACCACAGCAGCTCGTAGATGATCGAGCGCAGATGCAGCTTCTTGGTCGTCAGCAGGGGAAAACCCTCCGAGAGGTCGAACCTCATCTGATAACCGAACACCGACTTGGTCCCCGTCCCCGTCCGGTCCGACTTGACCGTCCCGTGGTCCAGGATATGCTGCAAAAGATCCAGATACTGCTTCATGGCTGCTAAAATTTTACGTCCGCCAAAGGTAGTGAATTTCCATTAAAAGTCTGACGGAAGCAGCAGGACAATCGGCAGGTGGTCGCTCGCCCCTCCGTTCCACCTCGGCCCGTAGTAGGTCCTGAACGGTTTCTGTCCCAAGAACTTCTCATCATCCTCAAGCAGCAGAGGGTGAGAATATATCTCCATCCGGGCATCCTCCAGGGACGGGCTGATGAGGAAGAGGTCGATCAGTTCCCATCGGCCGTTGTACTTGAGGGTCCCCTCCCCTCTCTCATGCAGGGACAATCCCGGATTCAGCAGGCCCGTCCCCCGTTGCAGCGACACCACCGGAGGAGAGTCCGGAGTATCGTTGAAATCCCCCATGACAATCACCGGCGGCAGCTCTCCGGAAGCGGAGTCCCTGAGAACCTCCACCACCCTCAGAAGAGTATCGGAGGCAGCCTGGCGGAAGGGCCGGGAGTACTCCTCTCCGCCGAACTTCGAAGGCCAGTGATTGATGATAAAATGCACGGTATCCGGCGGCCCTCCCGGCAGATAAAGCCCTGCCGTCACATGGAGGATATCCCGCGTAGGCCGCTCCCTCCCTGTCAGCACTGTGCGGGCCTCCACCTTCAGGACGGTCATATATTCCTCCCGGTAGATGAAGCCCACGTCTATCCCCCTGCTGTCAGGAGAGTCCCGGTGCACCACCCCGTAACCCAGCTTCGCCAGCGGAGTCCGCTCCGTCAGCTGCCGCAGCACCATCCGGTTCTCCACCTCCGCGAAACCCACGGCCAGGGGCCAGTCTCCATAGCTGTCGTGCATAGACAGAAGGGCCTTGGCGATGAGGTTGCGCTTGACCAGAAACTTCTTCCAGGTCCAGTGCTTATCACCTGCCGGAGTGAACTCCTCATCCACCGTCAGCGAATCATCGAAAGGGTCGAAAAAGTTCTCCAGATTCCAGAAAACTACATAGGGGCCTCCCTCCTTCTCATGTCCTGTCAGGCCGGATGAAAAAACGCACACCCAGAACGACAGCACCACAACACCTATCTTTCTCCTCATAGCTCTAAATTTTATAATCTCCCCACAAAATTACTGAAATTCCTCTAGTCCGGAACAAGCCCAACCGCATACATGATGCGGAAACGATGATTATGCTACTCCTGTTCTACTGCCGGGGTACCTGACGGATCTCCAGGACATCACCCTCCCACCGGGGAGAGTCAGTACTGTATCCGATTTTTATCTTGCGGATATACGGGGTCGGGTTCTCTGTCACGGACAGCATAATGGTCTCTCCTGCCTGAACCACTGAGAACCACTCTGAGAGATAGTAGCCCCCGTCACGCTGATACTCCGCGAAGCCGTCTTCCACGATACTCGTCGAGGGACCGTCGGCACTGAGAAGCTCATAGCTCACCTGATACAACTCAAACGCCGAAACCGATCCTACGGCTCTGTATTCCACCGACTGCGCATTGCAGGAAAGCTCACGCGGGCCGCTGAACTCCAGGACTGAACGGCTGCAGCCAGTCATGGCTGCGAACGCGACCAGGACGATGGCCGCCTTTATTACAATTCTTCTCATATCTGTTCGCTTTTACTTTATTTGACTTCTATTTCTGAGTGACATCTATGACGAATCCTGAAAGTGACGACCCGTGAGTGATATACTCTATGCTGACCTCGCGCTCGTATCCTACGGCATTCGACCCGACGCTCAGCTCTATCAGGCCCTCCTTCTGCCGGACGGTGAACCACTCCGCGGAATATCCCTCCACAGCGCTGTCATAAAACACCACTCCGGAACTCACAACTGTATCCGCCCCGCTATCCAGAACCTGATAAGACACCTTTGAGACATCGAAGGATACGTTTTTCTTTTTCGGTATATACTCCACGGTCTGTGCCTCCGATGACAGGTCACGGGGTCCCTCAAAATACAGAACCGAGTTCTTTCCGGCGCAGCCGGACAGCACCAGCACGGCCGCGGATATTGAGAAAATTAATACTTTTTTCATCCTTTTTCTGCTTTGCTTAATACTTTAACAATTTTTACAATGAATATGTTACTGTCCTGAACCAGGCGGAACATCCCCTCGCCGATACCGGAGAGGTCGTAGGAGTACTCCATGCCGTCGGCCGGCAGGGTCGAGGTGTAGACGGGGACGCCGAGGCTGTCCTCGACAAGAAGAGCGCACGTGCCGCCGC
>DWYD01000197.1 GCA_019118865.1 Candidatus Coprenecus merdipullorum
TTTCTCCCTACGCGAGGAAATGGAGGTCACCGCAGACCTGGCCGCTCCTTCCGAAATCACTGGCTACCTCCTGGAGCCCTCCCCCGCCCTTCTGAAAAGCGGAGCCTTCAAGCTTCCGGCCGTCCGTTTCGGCCTCCGGAAGATCTCCGCCTCCACTCATTTCTACACAGCTCCGGCACCCGTCGGGCATTTTCCAGGGAAGATACGCCATATCATCGATGTCCTGCCCTTCCACAAGGCTGCAATCCGCGATTTCCGGAAAAAATATCCCGCCTGCTCCGTCACCGCCCGCAATTTCCCGCTCACTTCCGATGAGCTCCGCCGCCGCCTCGGCACCTCCGAGAGCGACACATTCAGAGTACTGGGCACCACTGCGGCAGACGGTTCAAGAGTAATGATAGTAAGCGTACCTTGGAACAATTTTTGCACATTCGCGGGCTGACTATTATTTACGATTATGGCAACAGAAGATATTAAAATTGGTATTTCCGCAACTTCCACAACAACAGTTTGCAAGGAGAACTGCGCCTCCCTGATGGGTTCCGGTGCACTGGATGTGTTCGCCACCCCCGCTGTAGTGGCCTACATGGAAATGGCAGCCTGCTACGCAGTAAACGGTCTTCTTGAAGAAGGACTATCGACTGTAGGCACACGGGTGGACATCGCCCACATCAAGGCCTCGCCCATAGGGGAGACCATCACCGCCACAGCCACCCTCAAGGAGATTGACGGCCGCCGCCTGGTATTCGATGTGACCGCCTGCGACTCCAAGGGAGAAATTGCAAACGGGACACACGAGCGCTTCATCATCAAGGTTGACAAATTCCTTGCAAAGCTGAAATAGAGCCGCCTACCGCATTATGAATAAAACACCGGACAACGCAAGACCGGAAATAAAACTGTTCGAGTCAATACACGCCGGCTTTCCGTCCCCGGCAGAGGACATACCGGGGACAGCCTTGGATATCAACAAGCTGGTGGTGAAGAACCCGGCCTCTACCTTCTTCGCACGCGTCAGCGGTGACAGCATGGAGGGGGACGGTATCCGCGATGGAGACATTCTGGTAATCGACAAGTCCGAAGAGCCACAGGACGGGGCAATAGCCGTATGTTTCATAAACGGAGAATTCACTGTCAAACGGCTGTCCATCCGCGACGGCAGCGTCACACTGCTTCCGTCCAACCCGAAATACCAGGCAATTACTGTATCAGAAGGGGACGACCTGAGTGTCTGGGGGATTGTCCGCTACGTCATAAAGAAAGTATAAATCCTTAAAAGCCGCCGCACAATGTACGCACTGGCCGACTGCAACAACTTCTTTGTCAGCTGCGAGCGGGTATTCCGGCCCGACCTGGAGGGCCGTCCTGTGGTCGTGCTCTCCAACAACGACGGCTGCGCCATCGCCCGATCCAACGAAGCCAAGCGTCTGGGCATAAGAATGGGTCAGCCCATGTTCGAGTTCCGCCATCTCATAGACTCCGGTTCCGTAACAGTATTCTCTTCCAATTTCGCGCTCTACGGTGACATGTCCCGCCGCGTACAGCAGACGCTCTCACGCTTCGCTCCGGCAATTGAGGTATACTCCATAGACGAGTCCTTCATCGACCTGACCGGACTTGGAGCGGACACAGACCTGGACCTCTGGGCCAAGACCGTCTCAGGAGAATGCCGGCGCTGCACCGGCATACCCGTCAGCGTAGGGGTTGCGCCCACCAAAACCCTGGCCAAGATAGCCTCGAAATTATGCAAGCAGTACCCGGCAACCAAGGGCGGGTGCTGGATGCATCGTCCGGAAGATGTAGAAAAAGTCCTGCGACGATTTCCTATAGAGGACATCTGGGGCATAGGCAGGCGCTACAGCAGACGCTTCAAGGGTTATTTCGGAATGAACACGGCGTGGGACTTCTACATTAAGGACAAATCATGGGTCAGCACAGAGATGGGCATAGGCGGAGTCCGCACCTGGCAAGAGCTCCACGGCATCCCGTCCATCAGCTTTGAGGATTCTGCTCAAGCCAAGAAACAGATTATGATATCCAGGACTTTTGCCAAAGAAATCACCGGACTCGATGAACTCTCCGCACAAGTGTCCATGTTCTGCTCCATGGCTGTCGAGAAACTACGCAGACAGGGGTCAAGCTGCAGCAACGTCACTGTATTCATTATGACCAACCGTTTCCACCGGGACAACGGACTCACACAGTTCGAGAGCCGCATGACACAGTTCCCCACAGCTACCGACAGCACCCTGGAGATCAACACAGCTGTCATGCACGTCATCAGGGACATGTTCCGCAGCGGATACGGATACAAGCGCGCCGGTGTTGTTCTGGGAGACATCCTGCCCTCGGACAAGGTGCAGCTCTCATTTTTCGACAACATCGACCGGGACAGACACTCACGGCTGATGAGTGTGATGGACAGCATCAACCGCAGGGAAGGCCGCAATACCGTAGGCCTGGCTTCCCAGTCCCTGGACGGCATAAAAATGAACAGGGAGCACCTGTCTCCCTGCTACACTACTGAATGGAACGATATCATCACTGTTCATTGCTGAACAGCCGTCGGCTCATCAACCCTGTCGGCCGGATAGGATGAGCCGCGGAAAGAAACAAAGAATCTCTGATTGTGAAAACTCATCCCGAAGGATGTCCTTTCCCCTGTCAGCGAATCCACAAGGTCGAACTCAGCTACTCCGTGATGCACGTCACCGTGCACCCTGGAGGGCGTGCGGGTATACTGGTAAGTTCCGAGATATGAAATTGTGTCCCGGAGACCTGCCGGAGATTCCCCCTGAACCGGGAATGAAAACACGACCTTCATATCCCCCGTCTCATACGTGGATCCGTCCTCAGATTCGCTGCGCGTATAGTCTTCTGTAAGGCCGAATACCATGTCCAGGATTTCTCCCCTGGCCTGATTCGTTCCTATCCACTCGGAGCCATGGAGAATCTTAGGAGGACCATCCCCACGCCATGCCTTGCTGCACGATACTGGCATGAGCATGGATAGCAGCAGAATGAAATACACCCCGGTTCTCACAACTGTGCAATACTGCTATTTGGCGAAAGCCACGGACCTGGTCTCGCGTATAACTGTTATCTTGACCTGTCCGGGATACACCATCTCGTTCTGTATCTTCTTTGCAATCTCATTGGAAAGCATCTCCGACTCAGCGTCAGATACCTGATCCGCTCCTACGATCACCCTAAGCTCACGACCTGCCTGAATGGCATAGGTCTTGGTGACTCCAGGGTAAGAAAGCGCAATGGCCTCCATATCCTTAAGGCGCTTGATATAGGATTCGATAACCTCACGGCGGGCACCGGGACGTGCTCCGGAGATAGCGTCACCTACCAGGACTATAGGAGAGATGAGGGAAAGCATCTCCACTTCCTCGTGATGGGCCCCGATTGCATTGCAGATTTCCGGCTTCTCTTTATATTTTTCAGCCAGTTTCATGCCTAGGATAGCATGAGGCAGTTCTGAATCTTCCTCGGACACCTTACCTATATCATGCAGCAGACCGGCGCGTTTCGCCAGCTTGGGATTGAGGCCCAGCTCCGCAGCCATCGTCGCACATATATTGGCCACCTCGCGTGAGTGCTGAAGCAGATTCTGACCATAGGAGGAACGGTACTTCATCCTGCCCACCAGCTTTACCAGTTCTGCGTGCAGACCGTGAATACCAAGGTCGATACACGTCCTCTTTCCTGTCTCCATGATTTCGTCATCCAGCTGCTTGCGGACTTTCTCGACCACTTCCTCGATACGGGCCGGATGAATACGGCCATCGGTTACAAGCTGATGCAGTGCCAGGCGGGCCACCTCCCTGCGGACAGGATCGAAAGCTGAAAGCAGAATGGCCTCAGGGGTGTCGTCAACGACTATCTCTACGCCGGTCGCAGCCTCCAGAGCACGGATATTGCGGCCCTCGCGTCCGATGATACGGCCCTTCATCTCATCATTCTCGATGTTGAACACCGTCACGGCATTCTCGATAGCGGTTTCTGGAGCTATACGCTGAATAGTATTGATCACCACTCTCTTAGCTTCCTTGCTGGCATTCATACGGGCCTCGTCCATAACATCGTTGATATAAGACATAGCCTGAGTCTTGGCCTCTTCCTTCATAGTCTCGATCAACATCTCCTTTGCTTCTGCAGCGGACATCCCCGCAATATTCTCTATCTTCTCAACCGCCTCCTTATGAAGCTTGTCATACTCCTCGGCCTTATGGCTGACCACCTCCATCTGAGCCTTGAGATTCTCCCGGATACTGTCTGTCTCAGACTGCTTCCGCTGCAGGTCGGAATACTGCTGCTTTAACTGCATCTCCCGCTGCTTGAGTTTATTCTCAGTCTGTTGAATCTGCTGATTCTTCTCGTTGATATAGCGTTCATGCTCACTCTTGAGCTGGAGGAACTTCTCTTTTGCCTGAAAAATCTTTTCCTTCTTGATGTTCTCTCCCTCGACTTCAGCTTCCTTTATAATCTTGTCCGCCTCTTTTCTACGGGCAGAATTTATTACCATAAGAGTCGCTATCACTGCCACTAAGGCTACAACGACCAACAAAACAATTACTAGAATGGTATTCATATCGTCTCTTTTATAATATTGAGTTAAAATTTCCCAACTTTATAAAGAACTACAACATGAAGATATGAAAAAAGCCGTTAGAACACTGTTTATCAGAAAAACCTAAATAAATAGGATTTGAGCTCCGATTTCGGAATCAGACTTCCAACGTCCGGTAAATACCGAATCCCCTTGCGGGTCACCCAGGCCTGCCTTCATCCATCGAGTTGGCTCAGTATTGTTAATAATGTTGATTTTCGCAAAGAGCGATCTAACGGCTGAGTCTACTTTCACAAGCTATCCTGCATCATTTTCAATGTACTCGTCCAACTGTCTGTCCAACTGCTGAATATCCTTTATTATCCGTCCTGACACATCCTCCATCCTCACTTTCTCAAGCAACACCGCAAACTGTATGAGTACCACCGTAAGCGCCTCCTGGTTATCCCTGAGACTGTGCTTCTGCTTGAGCTCCGCCAACTTGTCAGATATATTCCTGACTGCATTGCGGATCATACTCTCCTCTTCAGGAAGCACTCTATAAACGAGCTTCCTGTCCAGTATAGTGAAGTTGCACAAAAACTTTCCGTCTTCCATATCAGTCATTCAGCAAGGTGATACACTTATCTATCTCGCGCACGAGCCTGCCTATATTCTGCTTGGCCTCCTTGACATCGGCAGCGGAAGCTGCAAAAGCTCCTGCCACCTGCAGTTCATCAATCTTCTGTTCTAATTCTTTAATTCTGTTATTACTGTCTACTATTTTTCCCCTGCAAGCCTCTATCTCAGCATCTCTTTGCCCTATAGCCTCTTCCAGTTCCTTATTTCTGGCCAGCAGCGTTTCGTACCTGGATATTATGAGCTCTATCTTCTTCTTGTGAGCATCGAGTACTATTTTGTAACTTTCGTCCATAATAAAAACTTGCAGGGCCACAAAGTTACAAAAATTATCTTACAAAATGCCAGGAACCTGTCTTTTTCTCTGCCGCGATTTTTACAGGGTCTATATTCTTCTGATTCTCAATAAATTCACAAAGAATCTCCCGAATCTCAGGATATATTCCTATCACTCGCCCCTCCATCTCTTCCCTGTCAAGTCCAGCCTCGGCCAACAGCCCGCCGGCTCCGCTGGCCCTGTATGACGTCATCGCTATCCTGTATCTGCGCGACAGATCAAACGGAGTACCGTCCCACATCGAAACAATGCGTATACGCCCGCCTTTATCTGCTGAAGGATCCACCGTATAAATCAATCCGCCGGCTGTATCATAGTTGTAAAGGAAGTCTGAGCCGGTAATCCTCTTGTCGTAAGCCCCCTCCAGATAATCAAGTACCTCCTGTCCGGTCATTTCCACTACATACAGCAGGTTCTCGAAGCGATAGAGGGTAAACAGGTCATTGAACCGAAGGTCACCTGCAGGCACCACCCCCTCCGATACCAGAGGAGCGGTGAATGATATCTCCACACCAGGGCACGAAAGCTGCACATAATGTATCAGTGCCAGATAGTCAGAGCGGCGGTCCTGCCTGTAACTCAGGTCAAGGGGAGATATCAGGCGGCCTATCACTCTGTTGGAGAAACCATACACCTTCTGCCAATCCTCTCCGAACTCATTCATGTAACGCTCCGACGGCTGCATATGCGCAGCATCTGCCACTGAAGGCTTCACATCCAACGAGACAAGTCTGTTTCCTTTCTTTACCGCCGTAATGCTCAAACGCGAAAGCGCCCTTGCCTTAGAGCCAGACTCGACGACGCTGACACTATCTCCGTCCGCACCCATAACCTTGGTCGCCATACGCTTGTGATCGTGCGAGGAAATCACTGCGTCTATACCGGGGACATGAGCGGCAAGATAAAGTGCATTGTTCTCAATACTTGGCACGTCCTCCTCTCCAAGTCCGCAGTGCACTGCCAGAATCACCACATCCGGCCTCTCCAGACGCCTGACCTCACTGACAAGAGACGCAGCTATAGAGTCCACAGGAATAAAATCAAGGCCTTCGTACTTATCAGGTGATATCCAGGACTTGACATTAGGATTGGTAAAGCCGATGACGGCCACGCGCAGACCGTCACGTTCCAACACCGCATAGCTGTCAAAATAAGCTCCGCCATCCGACACTCTGACAGCATTTGCCGCGAGATAAGAACAGTCCAGTTCCCGTGCAATGCGGTCATAGACAGGATGACCGGCCTCAAGATCATGGTTGCCTACGACTACTGCATCGTAACCCATAAAATTGAACACGCGGCTTACAAGATGTTCATCTCCCGTAGAATCCACATAATTGAAATAATAAGTGGCATTGTCACCCTGCAGATGATCTCCGCAGTCGATCAGTATCACATTGTCCTCACCCGCGGCCTCTCTGAGACTGTCCATATACGAACATACAGAAGCCAGGGAAGAATGCGCAGCGGCATCCTCCGTATATCCCCGGGGGAATATAGCTCCGTGAGTGTCATTGGTAGCAGCCAGTTCTATCCTGACAGTCCGCTCTTCGCATGAGCAGAGAATAATAGAAAGGGCTGAAATAATAAAAATTCTATTCATATTTTTAAAACTAATTTTATTTCAATAAAAACTCATCCGCATCCATCCAGGCAGGAAACTTATCGCGGAAGCGGTGCAGATCTCTGATGTCCAACGCTGCATGAAGGAATCCACCATCCTTGCCAGTTGTGTCGTCAGAGCAGAATTCCCCAATGGAACGGCCCTTGAAATCCACTATCAGCGACCCTCCGCAATAATTGTCGTCCGGGCTCTCTCCCACCCTGTTACAAAAGACAGCCCATGCCTGATTCTCGACGGCTCTGGCGTGAACCAGGATAGAAGCGGCAGTCATCCTGGAAGATGGCCAGGACGCGACATTTAGCAGCACATCATAGTCATATTCAGAAGTACGCCTCGACCACACCGGGAAACGCAGGTCGTAACAGACATTGAGACATATCCTCCATCCCAGATACTCCACGATGCAGCGCCTGTCGCCTGGAGTGAACACATCATTCTCCCCGCTCATCCGGAACAGGTGCCTTTTGTCGTAAAATACGGTTCCGCCGTCCGGACACGTAAAATACATGCGGTTGTATACATTCCCACCGTCCATTACCGGTACCGAGCCTGCCACCGCAGCACCGGTAGATCCGGCCAGAGCCCTCATCCACCGCAGAGACAGACCTTCGGGCTCCTCCGCCAGGGAAGTGTTGGATGTAAAACCGGTACAGAAAAACTCAGGGAGGACAATCAGGTCAGGACGGGTATCCATCCTGCATCGTTGATGATAGCTCTCAATGAAAGACCTGAGGCGAAGCCGGTTCTCGTCAGGATTCTCCCATACCACTCCGCACTGGCACACTACTACATTCAGGATTTCCTTCATCTTATTACAGCTGTTTTTTTAAATACTCGGTCCACTATCAAGGCTATGGCTCCGTCACCGGTCACGTTGCAGGCAGTACCGAAGCTGTCCATCGCTATATACAGAGCAATCATCAGGCCCTGCATGTCCTCATTGAAACCCAGAATGGAACCTATAATCCCGATAGAAGCCATTATTGCCCCGCCCGGCACTCCCGGGGCCGCCACCATAGCTATACCCAGCATGAAGATGAACTCTGTGTATAAGCCAAGATCTGTCGGCATTCCTGTCATGTACGAGATGGCGAAAGCACAGGCTACAATCTTGAGAGTACTGCCGGACAGATGTATTGTACCGCATAGAGGTATCACGAAATCAGCAACCTCGGCTCTCACCCCGTTCTTCTTGGCCTGTGCAAGGGTAACGGGAATAGTCGCGGCAGAGGACTGAGTACCGAGAGCCGTCATATATGCCGGCAGCATATTCTTGAGACAACGGAGCGGATTCTTGCCGGCCACAGCTCCTGCTATGCAGAACTGTATCAGCAAAAGAACTATGTGCAGCACGAATATTACGATTATCACCTTTAGGAAAAGGCCAACGATCATCATCACTGTTCCCTCGACACCCATTTTGAGAAAAATACCGAAGATGTACAAAGGCAGCAGCGGAATTATCACCTTGCGTATCACCAGCATTATCACCTCCCTGAACTCGCAGAGCATAGTTCTGAACACATTTCCCTTTACCGATGTCAGGGCCAGACCCAGAACGAATGACAGAATCAAGGCAGACATCACCCCGAAGAGCGGAGGCATGTCAATTACGAAATAGGGCTCGAGCCCTTCTGCAGCTGTCAGGGCCGTACTGGATGAGAAGGACCCCTGCTCCAGTATCATGGGGTAGGTCAGACCGCATACCCCATATGAGAAATATCCGGACAGGACTGTCGAGCCGTAGGCCAGCAGCGTGGTCACGCCCAGCATCTTGCCGGCTCCCCGGCCCAGCTCTGCAATACCCGGAGCTACAAGACCCAGAATAAGCAGAGGTATTATGAAGTTAAGAAAATTGCCGAACAGGGAATTAATTGTCACGAAAACACGGGCAAGCGCCTCCGGGAAAAAATACGAACAGCCGATACCGAGGAGAATGGCTATTACGATTCTAAGCAGAAGCGACATCTTTATATGTTTCATATAATCTATAGGTGTATTGGGAATTTTGGCCGAAGATACAAATATTTTTCTACCTTTGTATGAGTGTAATCAAAATGTATCATGGAACACCGAAAGATAGTTATCATACCTACTTACAACGAAAAAGAGAATATCGGGAAAATGATCCGCAAAGTCCGTTCCCTGGACGGAGACTTCCACATACTGGTGGTGGACGACGGCTCTCCGGACGGTACCGGAGCCATAGTGAAAGGTCTGCAGAATGATTTCCGGGACTCTCTGTTCATACTCGAGCGATCCGGGAAACAGGGGCTCGGCACAGCCTACAAAGCGGGTTTCCGCTGGTGCCTTGACCACGGCTACGACTACATCTTCGAGATGGATGCCGATTTCTCCCACAATCCGGAAGATCTCATACGCCTCTACAATGCATGCGCCAAGGGCGGCGCAGACATGTCCATCGGTTCCCGCTACGTCAAGGGCATAGCAGTACGGGACTGGCCCTTGAGCCGCATCATGATATCCTATGGAGCATCTTTTTATGTGAGGACAATACTCGGCATGAAGGTATATGACTCCACGGCCGGGTTCGTCTGCTACAGCAGCAAAGTGCTCCGCACCATTGACCTGGACCGGGTGCAGATGAAAGGTTACGGCTTCCAGATCGAGATGAAGTACAATGCGTGGAAACTGGGATTCAAGATAAAGGAGGTACCGATAATATTCACAGACCGTAAGGAGGGTAAGTCCAAAATGAGCAGTTCCATTTTCGGAGAGGCGTTCCGCGGAGTCTTGGCCCTGCGTTTCAGAAAGATAGTTCCTAATCCTGAAACCCGTCAACAATGAGCGGAAGCACTCTCGTCCGGAATATCCGCATAGTCAACGAAGACTGCATCCATGAAGGCAGCGTGCTGGTTGAGAACGGTATTATATCAAAGATAATGTACCGGTCCGACCCGGAATATGAGACTGCAGTGCGGGAAGCAGCCCTGTCAGCGGCTGAGACCGTTGACAGCGGACCGGATGCACTTCTTCTTCCCGGTGTCATCGATGATCAGGTACACTTCCGTGAACCGGGTGCCACTGCCAAGGGCTGCATAGCCTCAGAAAGCGCGGCAGCCGTACTTGGCGGCACCACTTCTTTCATGGACATGCCCAACAATAATCCGCCGGCCACATCCCTGTCAGCCCTGGAACAAAAATACGAAACAGCATCCAGGGATTCATTTGCAAACTACTCATTCTATATTGGAGCCACCAACGACAATATAGGCGAACTGAGGAAAGCTGACCCGCACGGTATATGCGGCATCAAGGTATTCATGGGCTCATCCACAGGAAACATGCTGGTGGACTCACAGGAGGCTCTGGATGAAATATTCTCCCTGCATGGCAGGTTGATTGCGGTCCACTGCGAGGATGAAGCCACCATCCGCGCCAATCTGGCCTCAGTCAGAGCCATCTACGGAGACAGCGGCATACCTTTTCGTGCCCATCCCTTGATAC
>DWYD01000024.1 GCA_019118865.1 Candidatus Coprenecus merdipullorum
TAATGCGTCCGAAGTATTTGGAAAATCGGGAGATGAAGTAGAAAATCAAAATTTGTGGCTTTTATTTGAAAATTTTGTATCTTTGCATCAAGAAAGGGTCCCGTACTGACAGCGCGGGATTCTTTTTTTGATTTTTGTAAAATAACATAACAAGTCAATTATGTCAGACACTCATTATGTAACAGCCGAAGGACTTGAGAAGCTCAAGGCTGAACTGGCGGAGGCTATCAGCCAGCGACCCATTATTTCCAAGCAGATAGCAGAGGCAAGAGATAAGGGCGATCTTTCTGAGAACGCAGAATACGACGCAGCCAAGGAGGCTCAGGGCCTTCTGGAGCTCAAGATATCCAAACTCGAGAATCTCGTAGCTAACGCCCGCGTCATCGACGAGTCCAAGATCAGCACGGACCATGTGCAGATGCTCACCAAGGTAACGCTAAAGAACCTGCTCAACAACACCACCGTCCAGTACACCTTGGTAGGTGAGAGCGAGGCTAACTTCCGCGAGGGCAAGTTGGCTGCCGGCACCCCTATAGGCAAGGCCCTGATAGGCAAGCGTAAGGGCGATGTAGTGGAGGTCAAGGTTCCCTCCGGCATCCTGAAGTTCGAAATCCTCGATATCTCACTCTAATCCATACAGGAAATTATGGCATCTGTTTTTTCTAAAATAGTAAAGGGGGAGATACCCTCTTACAAAGTCGCCGAGACCGAGAGCTGCTACGCATTTCTGGACATCAATCCCCTGAAGGAGGGACATACCCTGGTTATTCCGAAGAAGGAGGTGGACTACCTTTTCGATCTGGACGAGCAGACTTACGTGGAGCTGCAGCTCTTCGCCCGCAAGGTCGCCAAGGCTGTCAGGGCTGCAGTCCCCTGCAAGAGGGTAGGAGTGGCTGTGCTGGGCATGGAAGTGCCTCATGCTCATATCCATCTGGTGCCTCTGGACAGTGAGGGGGATATGGATTTCAGGAAGACGAAACTCTCACTGAGCAGCGAGCGCTTCGAGGCTATGGCGGCTTCCATTGCTGCTGAATATGCTAAGCTCTGAGTCTATGAGGTCAAAATACTACTGGATCTGTATGTTCTCCCTTCCGTTGTTCGCGGCCCTTATTGCAACATGCGGAAACAGGGATACTGCACGTATAAGTCTTACAGTAGAAGGTGCTCCGGACAGCACTGAAGTCGTGGTCTCGCGTCTGGCCATGAATGAGATTCAGGTGCTGGATACAGTGTATACATCCAAAGGGAAGGCAGAGTGTGAAGTGGCGGTTGCACCGGATTCTCCTGAATTTGTGTATATGACATATGGCCGTGGAAATACAGTGTCCCTTCTGTTGCTGGAGGGGGAGCATGTGCATGTGTCTGCTGACATTGCTTTTTCAGGAGCTGTGGTAGAGGGGTCAGCGGAATCGGCTCTCATGCAGCGCGTAGACTCTACTGTCAGGGCATTTAATTCTGCCTTTGACTCGCTGTCGCTTCTGCTGACGGAAGCGACGGAATCAAAAGACGTGGATGAGGCGTCAGCAATCAGCCGTGAGCTTGGTGCGATGTTCGTGAAATATAAGCAGGACGCTATCAAGTACGTATATACCCATCCGCGTTCGATGTCGGTGATACCTTTGCTTTATCAGAAGACCTCTGGGGGGGTGCCGGTTTTCGGTCAGGCAACAGATGCTATATTGATGGAGCGTGTTTATGATACTTTAAAGACTGTGTATCCGGCATCTCCATATCTGGTGTCTCTTGCTGATGAGGTGAGTCTCAGAAGAAACGCACTGGAGATGCAGAACCGCATAGCAGCAGCCGAGGAAGTTGATTTTCCGGAAATCGTTCTTTCAGATGTGAACGGACGGCAGCAGTCACTGACTTCCCTCAAAGGAAAGGTCATAGTGCTGATGTTCTGGGATGCATCCAATGTGGAGCAGAGGGTTTACAATTCTGATTTGAAAATTCTCTATGACCGCTATCACGACAGAGGACTGGAAATATATCAGGTTGGACTTAATTCCGACAAGACAGCATGGGCCATGCAGGTCAAGGAGCAGGGACTGCCCTGGATCAGCGTGTGTGATCCTTCGGCAGGAACTTCTGTTGCCGCGATGCTTTACAACGTGTCCAAGCTGCCGGCTATGTATATAATATCGCGTGACGGAAGTATTCAGTCCCGTGATGTTTTTGATATGAATCTGCTTCAGACTGAAATACAGCGTCTGCTATAGGTGCCGGTCAGGATGCAGCACGGCCTCCAGTTTCCGGGAGGGGTCGGCAGCAATGAATTCTTTGAGATAGAATGGTTCGAAGTACGCAGTATCTTCGAACCTTTTTTCTTGCAGGGCGCGGAATGCCGGAACGGCCATGTTCTCAGCCTCGGGATGAGAGGGAATAAATATGCATTTCCCCCGGTATTTACTCGGTATCATAGGTTCGTATTTGGCGGCGCCGTCACCGGTGAACACAATCCGGCTGTGACATTCCAGCTCTTCAATGAAAGTCTCAGGCGTGAGTACTATCGCTGCGGTATCGGTGAGCCTGCGTCCGGCAGCATCATAAAGTGCCGTGTATACTTCCATGCGGCGGGCATCTGTCATGGGGATTATCAGCGTATCTTCAGGGCTGTTCTTTACTTCATCGGTTTTCATGGCACCGAAGGCTATGATAGTCAGGGTTTCTATCCCGATAAGCGGTATTCCTGCCCCGAAACATATACCTTTGGCTGTCGATACGCCCACACGCAGACCGGTATAGGAACCAGGACCTGAGCTGACTGCTACCGCGGCAAGTCTGTCTGCCGGAGTGTCTGCGCGGTCCATGATGTCAAGAATCATCGGAGCAAGCCGGGATGCCTGGCTTTTGGCTTCTGAAATATGTTCTGCGGAGACAATCTGTTCTCCGTCAGCTATAGCTACAGAGCATACGTCAGTAGCTGTCTCGATAAGCAGTATTCTATTCATTGTTTTCTGTGTTGTTTTCATTGTCTGCCTGAGGATAGACCTCCATTCCGTCCTTAAGTATTTTGCTGATGGTGCTGTACGGTCCTGTCACTATCTCTATGGTATCGGCATAATCCAGCCCCGACACTATTTCTATGTTCTCGATGTCCTGAATTCCTGTTACCACCTGCACTTTTTTTACTGTTGACGCAGCCCTGTCCAGAACGTATACGCATCCGTCCTGGGTTACTGCCTGGAGAGGAACTGTTGTGACTCCGTCTTTACGTTCGGTCTCTATTTCCACAGATGCAGACATTCCCGGACGGAAAGGAATGGGGTCAGAGGAAAGCAGGTCTGAGTAGGATTCAGGCAGGATGCGGACTTTGACTTCGAAATTCGTGACATCGGTCAGAACGGTGGAAGTACTGCTCAAGTTCTTGGCAGAGTTGGCTATATGTGTGACGATGCCCTTGAATGTCCTGCCTGGATAGGCGTCGACTTCGATGTCCGCAGTGTCGCCCTTGGTGATACGGATTATGTCGTTCTCATTGACGTCTACCAGGACTTCCATCATGTCGAAATCTGCTATACGGAGCATTTCCGTGCCGGCCATCTGCGAGGTGCCGACGACTCTTTCTCCTTTCTCAACGCCAAGGCTGGAAACTATGCCGTCTATCGGGGAATATATGACAGTTTTAGTAAGATTCTCCTCGGCCTCGTCAAGGGATGCTTCGGCGCTTTCTATATTGTATTCTGCTGCATTGAGCTGCTCGCGTGCCATTTCATATTCGGCTGTTGATGCCTGGAATTCCTGCAGGGAGATTGCCCGTTGTTCATAGAGCTGTCTGTTGCGCAGGTAATTCTGTTCAGCCTGAGTGAAGCTGGCTTTCTGCTGCAGATACTGGGCCCTAGTGGCGTTTAGGGTCGCGGCCGCTCTGTCCCGCAGTGATATGTATACGTCCTGTTTGATTGTGATGATAAGGTCTCCACGGCTTACACGGTCGCCTTCCTCGACATTCAGCTCTATGATTTCACCCGATACATCAGGCGATATTTTCACTTCGGTCACCGGATGTATCTTACCGTTTGCCGGTATCCTCTCCACTATAGTGCCGGAGGCCGGATATCCTACGGTTACAGGCTCTCCGTGTTCGGGATTCAGTATTGCGTATATCACCGTAATGACCAGAATTACGGCTACTGCTGTCAGTATTCTCTTCAGTCCTTTGTTCTTATTCTTTTTCATCTCTGTCTGACGGGTTATAGTGTTAATGGTATTCCCTTGTAATAATCAATGATTTTGAGCTGGAACACGTATTGATATTTCGCCTGGATATATTCGGACGTGGCTTTGAAAAGGTTGGTCCTGGCAACGGTGTAGTCCGTGCCGTTGAGTGCACCGGCATTGAATTTTTCCTTCACGTAACGCATGGACTCTTCCATGGATGCGACATTGGCTCTGGCTGCCTCCATCTGTCTGAAAAAGGTCTCGGCCTCGGTGACCGCTGTCTGAATATCCTTGTATAGGGTCTGCTCTTTCATCCGCAGGTCTATCTCCAGGCTTTCACGCGATAGTCTGGCGTTTTTGACATTAGTCCTGACGCTCCAGTTGTTGAATATGGGGATGCTGAGTCCTATACTGACAGAGGGATTGATATTGTCCCGGAACTGTTCGAAGAAAGGGTAGGTGCTTCCGTCCGGGGCAAAGGAGGAGGAACTGTAAAAAGTGCCGTAACTGGCCGACAGGGATATTTTTGGGTAATACTGCCCTAGGGCGGTCTTCAGATCCAGATCCCCTTTGTCCAGGGCCAGCCGTGCGCTCTGTATTAGCGGCATGGACTGGGCGCAGGCATATATGTCGTCAGTGTTTTCCTTGACAGAGGAGGCTGTGCTGAGGCTGATGTCCGGAACAGCAATCCGGAAGTCAGCGCTGTACGGCAGATCCAGCAGCTGCATGAGCGCGAGGGTGTTGGTGGTCAGCTGATTTTCCGCAGTGACGACCTGCACGCGCTCAGTGGCGAGCTGAGATTCTATTTCCAGCAGAGATGAGTATGGCTGGCTGCCTGACTCGACCAACAGTTTGGTGCGGTCTCTCTGCTCGGATACGGCCTGGAAACTCTCCCGTGCTGCAGCCAGTATTTCCCGGGACAGCAGTATCTGCAGGTAACTGCGGGCGATGGAAACAGATATCTCGTCCTTGAGCCTTTCGACCTCCTGTATGGATATTTCCAGACTTTTACGGGAGCTGCGGAGCGTATTGATCTTTGAGAAACCGTCCAGGAGGTATACAGATGTGCTGGCGGAGGCGCTTGTGCTTTGTGAAAGTTTATTGCGTATGATTTCAAGATTCTGCAGGTCCACGGAACGGCCCCAGTTAAAGTTGTGTCCGACGGATGCATTCAGACTTGGAATGAAATCCAGTTTGCTTTTAAGAAGCTGGTTCTCGTTGCGTGATACTTCAATTTTCTGCTGCTGTATGGAGAGGTTGTTGGCCCATGCGTATTCTATGCACTTCTCCAGAGTCCAGATCTCCTGGGCTTTGGCGGTTAAAGACAGGAAAACGCTCAGCGTCAGGAGCGCTGCTGTATGTTTCATGACAGTCGCCTGCATAATAATTAAACAATTTACAAAAATAAAAAAAATACTTATAATAAGAAAGGTCCGCCGGTATCGGATTGCCTCCGGCGGACCAGACTTATGTACTCAGTACTACCAGCAGCCGGCAGCCTGCGGTTCGCTCTTGTCTCCTACCAATGTGTCATAGATGACTCTCAGGGCGGCTCCGATGAGGCGTCCGAGTGTCCTGGCGAATCTGTCTTCAGGAGACTTCTTTCCACCGGTCACACAGCATGCCTGATTGCGCCCGATCAATGTGAACTTTTCCATAATTGTGCGTGCTAAGTCAGTTATTGAGTGATGGTGTCAATAATCTCCTGTCCGGTCCATCCTTCGAGGAATCCGATTACGAACTGGTCGATGTGACTTTTCAGGAATTTTACTACAGCGCCCCAAAAGCCGCCTCCGTAGATTGTTGTGCTCAGGTCGGAATTAATACATTCAAACCCTGCGTACCCGTTAATAATTCTTTCCATGATTTTAGAGTTTTAAATTGTGCCGCGGATAAAAGGCGCCGCAGCTTACGCCTGTGAATGCGCATTCGTATTTGTTATATCGATAATATTGTCAGCAAGAGTTTCCGCATCCTTTTCATGAGATATAAGGACTACAGTAATACCGTTGGAACGGAGGGTGCGGATGGTTTCCTTCAGCCTTTCCCGGCTGCTGCTGTCGAGGTGGGTCGTGGCCTCGTCCATAATAAGTACCTTAGGCTTGCGGTACAGTGCTCTCGCAAGAGCTAATTTCTGTCTTTCACCTCCGGAGAGGCGGCAGGCATGCTCTCCCGTATGAGCAAGCAGGCCTCCTGGCATGGCGTCTAAAGTGGGACCGAGTCCGGCAATGGCGCAGGCAGCTGCCACTGACCGTGTGTCGTATCCGGTATCTCCCATGACGATGTTCTCCAGTATTGTCCCGTCGAATATGTCAGGTCTCTGAGGAACGATGGAGATGTATTTTCTCCATGTATCGGTCCTTATGGACTGGATGTCGATACCTCCGACAGTGATTTTCCCTTTCTGCGGGGTGTACCCTTTCATCAGCAGGGAGGCTATGGTGCTTTTTCCGCTGCCGTTGTCTCCGCGGATAAGATTGACCTTGCCGGGGATTATGTCGAAGGTGAGGTCTTTCAGCAACTGCATTCTTCCTGGAAATGAGAATGACAGTCCCCTTATTTCAATTTTGTCTGCAGCGGACGGGGTGAATTCAAGATGCTCTGCGCTGTCTTCCTGCTCCATGTCCAGGATATCGAATATCCTCTCAGCTGAAATCCTGGCCTCGGCAATCTCTTTGTTGCTTTCTATCAGCATGACAATGGGTGAGGTGAATACGGATGTGAAGGCGCAGAATGAGACCAGCTCTCCGATGCTCAGATGCGAGTTCAATACGAAAAAAGCCCCGGCTGTCAGAGTGACGATGTTGATTATGCGGCTGATTGAGTCAGATGTAGAGGCTATGGCTGATGTGAATACACCGCCTCTGTATAAAGCCGAGGCTGTCTGGTAATATTTCTGTCCTATCTGCCTGACGGCTTCCCGTCCGGAGTCGAAATACTTTACAGCGCGTGCGGATGACAGCCATTCGATGTTGGTCTGCTCGAATTTGGCGTTGGTCTCTATGATGCGGCGGTTGAGTCTCCGGTTTACTCTGTCAGAAAGCCGGTAAAGCAGGTAAAACAGGGGCGTGAGACTTAAAGTGATGACTGTCAGTCTCCATTGGAATGTCAGCAGTATGCACGTGGCTATGATCAGGGTTATGATGCTTATTGCCATCAGCAACAGCCGTCCTGTGATGAATGAGCGTATGCGGTAGGCATCGGATACTCTGGAATTGAGCTCTCCGCTGCTCATGGAGTCAAAAAAAGATATGGGGAGCGAGAATATTTTGCGGAAGTAGCTCATGATAAGCCGGCAGTCTATCTGAAGGCTGACTCTTACCAGAAGAACGGAACGCATATATGATATCGTCCATGTCAGAAATGCAAGGCAGAGCATAACAGAACATATGATAGCAAGATCCGCTTTTCTTCCCGAAGGCAGTACGTCATCTATGACCCTTTGCAGGAACACGGAAGTACTTAGAGTGGCGGCGATGAATGCTGCGGAACCTGCCAGTACCATGCACAGTTCTTTCTTGTAATATAGAAACAGCTCTCTCAGTCTGGCCAGAACAGGTGTCCTGTAGTCACCTTTCCGGAATGTAGAAGACGGTGTGACCGCTACGATGAAGCCGCTCCAGTCTTCTTCCAGTTCTTTGAGGTCTGTCCTGTGCATAGCTCCGTCCTCGGGGTCCATAACGGTGGCAGAGGATGAGTCCATGCCATAAAGGACAACATAGTGCAGCCATCCGTCTTTTTTCTGCAGGTGCAGTATCACCGGTTTTGCTGCGTTCAGAAGGTCTTCTATGTGTTTCTCTTTCGCCTTCAGTCCGGCAGCATCCAGCCCCAGTTTACCGCAGCCGTCGATAATGCCCTGCAGGGTCGTTCCGTCCGGTCCTGTACCGCATGCCTCCCTTATCCTTAACAGCGGCAGCTTAAGTCCGTAATGAGCGCATACCGATGCCACGCACGCAGCAGCGCAATCTGTCCTGTCATGTTGTCTGACTTTGATCTCCTTCTTCATGGCTTTCCCCTCCAGAATCTTGAAATGGAATTATGCTTTAAAATATCGGAAGCAGAGGCAGTGCCGACAGCAACAGGGCCGCGGCGACGGCTGCGGTATACCACAGAAATCTTCCCTTGGCCATGGGCGGCAGCATGGTGTCCGCGCTGAGGCCTATCTTCTCCTTTAAGCTCATTTCTTCCATATCCGTGTTTATTTCAGGTTTGCAGATGCAAAGCTATGGAAAATATTCATTTGTTTCAACATCTGCTTGAAATAATTTTACGAAAGTGGTTGATTGAAAATGGTTATGTGTTGAAAAGTTGCTTTAAATAAGGAAATACCGCGTCTGTTATAGAAGATATAATTTGTACACTTTTGGATTCAGCCAGACGTTCTGGAGGAATCAGGACGAACCATGTCGCATTGACGTACTCGATAAGCGAGATAAGCGCTCCGATAAGCAGGACTACAGTGCATGTTGAAAGGAGTACGCCAAGCAGCCGGTTGATCCAGCCCAAGGTAGTGATTTTTATGACTTTTTCGAGCAGCCGGCTCAGCAGGACTACGCAGAGGCAGACTACGACTATGATGACTATGAACGAAAGAACCTTTACAACGCTTTCGGAGAGAGTGGGGGCTACTTGTTTGAGCCAGCCCGAGAGCATGGCAGAGAACCTGCCTGCCAGGAATATGCCGAGAATGAGGCCCACGATGCCGCCGAGCTGCCGCATCAGGCCGTCTTTGATGCCCTTGAAAACGGCAAGGGCCAGCAGTACGAGAATGATGATATCTATAACTGTCATGACATGCGAAGATAGGAATATTTTCCCTATCTTTGCCCATCAAAATTCGGAATATATGTTCAAAGAGTATAAAGGACTGGACCTGACAGGTCTCTCCGCCGAGGTGCTGGAGAGCTGGAAGAAGCAGGATGTGTTTCACAAGACATTGGAAATGAGGGAGGGCGCTCCCGAGTATGTGTTCTTTGAGGGACCTCCCTCGGCCAACGGCATGCCGGGCATACACCATGTGATGGCCCGCTCCATCAAGGACGTGATCTGCCGCTACAAGACTCAGTCCGGCTACCACGTGAGCCGCAAGGCCGGATGGGACACCCACGGTCTGCCCGTGGAGCTGGGAGTGGAGAAGGCCTTGGGCATCACCAAGGATGACATCGGAAAGAAGATATCCGTGGCGGAGTACAACTCCATCTGCCGCCGCGAGGTCATGAAATATACCAAGGAGTGGGTCAACCTGACCGAGCGCATCGGCTACTGGGTGGACACCGAGAACCCCTACATCACTTACGACAACCGCTACATCGAGACCCTCTGGTACCTCCTGAAGGAGATATATAAGAAAGGTCTGCTGTACAAGGGCTACTCCATCCAGCCCTATTCGCCCGCCGCAGGCACCGGCCTGAGCACCCATGAGCTCAACCAGCCCGGCTGCTACCGCGATGTGAAGGACACCACGGCCGTGGCCCAGTTTAAGGTCATCCGCGACGAGGCTTCCGAGCCTTTCTTCCAGAAAGCCGGAGGGGATCCCCTCTATTTCATCGCCTGGACCACCACCCCCTGGACCCTGCCCTCGAACACCGCCCTCTGCGTAGGCCCCGGCATCGAGTACGTCCTGGTGCGCTCCTCGAACCCCTACACCGGTCTTCCCGGAGTGTACATCGTCGCAAAGGCATTGGTCCATGACCATTTCGGAGGAAAGATACCCTTCGAGGTGCTCGAAGGTTCCTACAAGGGTACTGACCTGGTTGGCATGCGCTACGAGCAGCTGATTCCCTGGGTGCGTCCCGACGAGGGCGCTTTCCGCGTGATTCCCGGAGACTACGTGACCACGGACGAGGGCACCACCGGTATTGTCCACATTGCACCGACCTTCGGAGCCGACGACGCCAAGGTGGCCCGCCAGAGCGGAGTGCCCGCCCTGATGGTGCGTGACGCCGCCGGAGTGATGCAGGCCCTGGTGGACCGCACCGGCAGGATGTACCGGATAGAGGACCTCGACCCGGAATTTGTCCGCGAGAGGGTGGATGTGGACCTGTACAGGGAGTATTCCGGCCGCTATGTGAAGAATGCCTACGACCCTGAGGCCACCCCCGAGACCCCGACCATCGACGTGGACATCTGCGTGATGCTCAAGGGCCAGAACAAGGCCTTCAAGATAGAGAAGCACGTACACTCCTATCCCCACTGCTGGAGGACCGACAAGCCCGTGCTGTACTACCCCCTCGATTCCTGGTTTATCCGCACCACCGCCGTGCAGGATCAGATGATCGAGCTGAATAAGACGATAACATGGAAGCCTGCGTCGACCGGAGCAGGCCGCTTCGGCAAGTGGCTGGAGAACCTGCAGGACTGGAACCTCTCCCGCAGCCGCTATTGGGGTACCCCCCTGCCCGTATGGAGGACTGAGGACGGGGCCGAGGAGAAGTGCATCGGTTCGGTGGCAGAGCTTTACGCCGAGATAGACAAGGCGGTGGCCGCCGGCATCATGAAGGAGAACCCGCTGGCTGCGGCAGGATTCGTGCCCGGGGACTATTCCAAGGACAATTACGAGCGCATCGACCTGCACAGGCCGTATGTGGATGAGATATACCTCGTCTCGGACAAGGGACGGAAGATGGTGCGCGAGACCGACCTCATCGACGTGTGGTTCGACTCGGGTTCAATGCCTTATGCCCAGGAGGGGCTGCAGGCCCTCGGCTCTCCTAAGTTCGGGCAGACCGCCGACTTCATCGCCGAGGGAGTGGACCAGACCCGCGGATGGTTCTTCACCCTGCACGCCATCCATACGATGATCAGCGGCAGCACGGCATTCAGGACCGTGATATCCAACGGACTGGTGCTCGACAAGGACGGCAACAAGATGAGCAAGCGTCTGGGCAATGCGGTGGATCCCTTCAAGGCTCTCGACACCTACGGACCCGATGCCCTGCGCTGGTACATGCTCACCAACTCCCAGCCCTGGGACAACCTCAAGTTCGACGAGGCGGGAGTGGACGAGGTGCGCCGCAAGTTTTTCGGTACCTTATATAATACATACTCGTTCTTCGCCCTCTATGCCAACGTGGACGGCTTCGGCACCAAGCCTGAGCACCTGCAGAAGCAGATACCCGTGGCCGAGCGTCCGGAGATCGACCGCTGGCTGATGTCCCTGCTCAACACCCTGATCAAGAACGTCAAGGAGTGTTACGAGGGCTACGATATCACCGGCGCCGGCCGCCTGATTCAGGACTTCGTCTGCGACAACCTCAGCAACTGGTACGTGCGCCTGAACCGCAAGCGTTTCTGGGGGGGGCAGATGAATGACGACAAGCTGGCAGCCTACCAGACCCTGTACTCGGCCCTCGAGACAGTGGCCGTGCTCGCGGCTCCCATCGCACCTTTCTATATGGACCGCCTCTTCTGCGACCTGAACAGCGCGACCGGGGCTCACGACGTGATGTCCGTACACATGATGCCTATGCCTGAGAGCGACCCTGCCTGCGTGGATACCGACCTGGAGGAGCGCATGGCCCTGGCCCAGAAGTCCTCCTCGATGGTGCTCGCCCTGCGCCGCAAGGTCAATATCAAGGTGCGTCAGCCCCTGGCCCAGATGATCATCCCCGTCCTCGACCCCAAAATCGAGGAGCAGTTCGAGAAGGTGCGCAACTTAGTGCTCAGCGAGGTCAATGTCAAGGAGGTGGTCTACATCAAGGATACGACCGGCCTCATCACCAAGAAGATAAAACCCAACTTCAAGACCCTCGGCAAGCGTTACGGCAAGCAGATGAAGGAGATCGCCGCCGCGTTCGGGACTCTGTCCCAGCAGGAGATCGCCGCAGTGGAGCTCGCCGGCATGCAGGAGGAGGTCTATACCCTCCCTCTGCCCTCCGGGGACGTGGAGCTGCAGCCCGCTGACTATGAGGTGTCCTCCGAGGACATGCCCGGAAGGCTCGTGGCTACTGAGGGCAAGCTGACCATCGCTCTCGACATCACCGTCACTCCGGAGCTCCGCAATGAGGGAGTGGCCCGCGAGCTGATCAACAGGATACAGAACCTCCGCAAGGACAGCGGATTTGAGGTTACGGACAGGATCGTGGCCCGTATCCAGAGGTTGCCCGAGGTGGAGGAGGCCCTGGCCGGATTCAAGGACTATATCGCTTCCCAGACCCTCGCCCGCGAGATTATCCTGGAGGATGCCGTCTCCGGCGGAGTGGAGGTAGAATGGCTGGAAGACAATAAGATAACCCTCAAGCTCGAGAGGATATGAACCGAGACGAACTGATGCTCAGGGCAGTGTCCCTCGCCGAACGCAACGCCGCCTCCGTGACGGGCGGACCCTTCGGGGCCGTCATCGTCAAGGACGGGAAGGTGGTCGCCGAGGCCTCCAACACCGTCACGGTCGACAACGACCCCACGGCCCATGCCGAGGTCAATGCGATACGGAAGGCCTGTGCCGCCCTGGGAACATTCGATCTCTCCGGCTGCGAGCTTTATACCAGCTGCGAGCCCTGCCCGATGTGCCTCGCCGCCTGCTATTGGGCCCATATCGACAGGGTGTACTACGCTGCGGACCGGGAGGATGCCGCCGCGGCAGGATTCGATGACAGCGACATCTACAGGGAGGTCGCTCTGCCCGTGGACGGACGGAAGATACCGTTTGTCCACATCATGGAGAAGGAGGGGCTCCGTCCCTTCATGCTCTGGGCCTCGAATGATAAGAAAGTGGAGTATTGACAAAACACATAAAAATTTCAACTTATGGACGACAACATGGATAACAGGAATGAAGTACTCGAGAAGGTACGCTACAGCGATGAAGAGCTGCAGGAATTCAAGGAAATCATTCTGAAGAAGCTGGAAAAGGCCCGCGATGACTACGAGCAGCTCCGCTCGGCCATCACCCACAACACCAGCAACGACACTGAGGACACTTCGCCGACATTCAAGGTCCTCGAGGAGGGAGCATCCGCCCTGTCCAAGGAAGAGTCGGGACAGCTGGCCCAGAGGCAGCTTAAGTTCATCAACTCGCTGGAGGCCGCTTTAGTCAGAATCGAGAACAAGACTTACGGAATCTGCCGTGAGACCGGCAAGCTGATCCCCAAGGAGAGGCTCAAGCTCGTTCCTCACGCTACCCTCAGCATAGAGGCCAAACTTAACTCCAAGAAGAAGTGAAGCACCTCTCCCGCGGTAAGAAAACAGCCTTAATCGTCATTCTTGCTGTAGCGCTGCTGGTATTCGATCAGGTCACCAAGGTCCTGGTCAAGACCGGCATGCACATAGGGGAGTCCATCCCTGTATTCGGGGAATGGTTCCAGATACTCTTCATCGAGAACGAGGGCATGGCATTCGGCATGGCGTTCGGCGGGGAAGTCGGGAAATATGTCCTGACCTCCCTGCGGATCGTTCTCTCGGTGCTGCTGCTCTTCTATGTGCGGCATCTGCTGCTCAAGAAGGACGCTCCCCTCGGAGTGCTGCTCGGCCTGACGGCCATCATGGTCGGAGCTATAGGCAATGTGATAGACTGCATGTTCTATGGACTGATCTTCGAGGCCTCGACTTACACCAATGTGGCGTCGGCCGTGCCTTTCGGTGATGGTTATGCTCCTTTCGGCCTCGGCAAGGTGGTGGATATGCTCTATTTTCCGATAATCAACACCACTTGGCCTGAGTGGGTGCCCGGCAAGGGCGGGGAGTCTCTGATATTCTTCCGGCCCATTTTCAATGTGGCGGATTCCTGCGTCACGGTAGGTGCGCTGTATCTGCTGATCTTTAAGTGGAAGTATTTCCAGACACACGAGCTCGCAAAATGACGGCACATTGCGGAGCGGCTGTGCTGAATGTGCGGCATAACGCCTGAAACAGGTCGGCTGATGTCAGTATTTTATGTCATAGTATCCCTGCTGGTAGTGCTGCCGGATGTGTATATCCGGTGGGTGTGTCTGCGGGGGATAGATTTAGGCTGGTGGAACCTGCTGTTCTGGGCTCCGCTGGCTTTTTTCGTGTTCCTGCTGGTGATGTATTTTGCTGGCGGGCCGCAGCCCTTTGTGTTCAAGGGGATGGTGTCCGCGATACTGTGCTTCACTGTGCCGAAACTGCTCTTCTGCATCGTCTCGGTGCTTGGGCGGGCGGCGGGCTATATTGCCTGGGACTCAGGCGGGTCGGAGGTGCTGCGCGGGGCTCTGACGGGCGGTTTCGA
>DWYD01000198.1 GCA_019118865.1 Candidatus Coprenecus merdipullorum
CTACAAGCCCAAGAACCTGCACAGCTTCTCGATGTATCTCGGCGGTCACTGGTATTCCCTCACTGCCAAGAAGGGTACCTACGACGACAACGATCCCATCGGATGCCTCGACGTGACCATCTGCTCAAACCTTATTTTCGACAAGCTTCTCGACATCAAGGACCTCCGTACCTCGAAGCGTATTGACTTCGTAGGCGGTATCAGAGGCCTCGGCGAGCTCAAGAAGAGAGTTGACTCGGGTGAGATGGCAGCAGCTTTCGCTCTGTATCCTGTTTCCATGAAGCAGCTTATCAGGATAGCCGATACGGGCAACATCATGCCTCCAAAGACTACCTGGTTCGAGCCTAAGCTGCGCAGCGGTCTGGCGATCCACAAACTCGAGCGATAATTGCGGCACGGCGCGTCATAGCAGGCAAATCGCTGCGACGCCTTGCGCTTTACCCACTCTGACGCACCGAAGTATACTTTATAGAGGCCGTAATTGATGTATATCCGTTGCGGCCTCTTTTTAATTTTGACTAAAAAAGAATTGTTTTAGAAAGATATGAAACCAACGTTAGTAGTATTGGCAGCGGGCATGGGTTCCCGCTATGGTTCCCTGAAGCAGATGGACGGAGTCGGTCCCAACAATGAGGCTATCATCGATTATTCGATATATGACGCAATGCGCGCGGGCTTCGGTAAGGTGGTGTTTATTATCAGGCATTATTTCGAGAAGGAGTTTCGTGAGATTTTCTCGTCCGAGCATTTCGGCGGAAAAGTGGAGACGGAGTATGTCTTTCAGGAACTGGAGTATCTTCCTGAGGGATTCAAAGTGCCTGAGGGCCGCGAGAAACCTTGGGGAACATGTCATGCCGTGATGATGGCTGCACCCGTTGTCGACACTCCTTTCGCTGTCATCAACTCTGATGATTTCTACGGCCGTGAGGGATATGGAGTCCTGGCTGATTATCTGCGTTCTGTGGAAGGTCAGAGGGGCAAGTATTCGATGGTGGGCTACAGTCTGCACAACACCCTGTCCGACTACGGTACGGTTTCACGCGGCGAGTGCTCTGTCAATGCGGAGGGTAATCTCACCTCTATCGTGGAACGTACTGCCATACAGCGGATGCCGGACGGCAAGATTGTCTATAAGGAAGGAGACGGCCTGCACGAGCTGGCGGAGGATACTGTCGTATCGATGAACCTTTTCGGATTCACACCCGATTTCTTCGCTGAGTCCGAGATTCTCTTCAAAAAGTTTCTTTCCGATCCCGCAAATATGGCCAATCCGAAGGCTGAGTTCTTCATCCCCTTGTGCGTGAACACACTGATTAACGAAAATAAGGTGTCCCTGAAGGTGCTCAACAGCGATGCCCAGTGGTTCGGCGTAACTTACAAGCAGGACAAACCCTACGTCGTAGAGCGTATCAAGAAGCTCATCGAAGCCGGAGTTTATCCCGAGCATCTCTGGAAGTAGGCAGCATAACGGGCGAGTATTTTCCGTACGCGCCGGACACAGTATTACCCTCTGAAGGTCCTCCCCACTACGTGGGTCCCCTCCCTTTTCGGGAGCCAACGCCTTCAGAGGGTAATACTGTGTCCGGTAATGCGCTCAGTTTTATTCTTGCGGGACCGGGGACATGCCTAGTTTGCGACCTCGGAGAGGAACTTGATGCGCACAAGGCGGATCTCCTCTTCCTGATAGTCAGGCCCGAGGGCTTTCTTGGCCTCTTCCACCGAGTCTGTCTCCGCCTCTTCCTTGAAGTAGTCGTAGATATCCTCGATCTTATCCTCATCGACGGTCTGCTCAATGTAGTAGTCCAGGTCGATGCGGGTTCCGGAGGCCACGATGGCCTCAATCTCGTCAATCACTTCCATGCAGTCCATGTTCTTGGCGTTGGCGATGTCTTCCAGAGGTATCTTGCGGTCTATATTCTGAATGATGTAGACCTTGTTGGCGGATTTGTTGACCAGTGATTTTACGATGATGTCCTCGGGGCGCTGGATGTCATTTTCCTCCACATATTTGGCGATGAGCTTGATGAACTCGCGCCCGAACTTGCGGGCCTTGCCCTCGCCTACGCCCTGGCAGTTCTTTAGCTCGTCCAGTGTGATGGGGTAGTGGATCGACATGTCTTCCAGCGAGGGGTCTGTGAATATTACGAATGCAGGCAGCTTCAGCTTGCGGGACATGTCCTTGCGCAGATCCTTAAGCATGGAGTATAGGGCGGGGTCTCCGACACCGCCTCCATGGCGGACTGCTGCAGCAGCAGCGCTTTCCTCCTCGTCCTCCTCGTCGCCGTCGGCGAAATCCCTGTCCTCTGTCAGCATCAGCTGGTGAGGATTTTCCATGAATTTCCGGCCTTCATCGGTAATTGAGATGAGTCCGTACTGCTCGATGTCCTTGTATAGGTAGTGCAGTATGATGCCTTGACGGATGACTGCGATCCAGAACTTTACTCCCTTGTCCTTGCCCATTCCGAAAAATTCGCTTTCATGATGCCGGTATGATTTGATAATGGAGTTGATTTCCCCGGCCAGTATGTTTGCCAGATGCTCGGTCTTGAAATTTTCTTTCATGGATGCCACCAGCTCCAGAACGAGGGCCATGTCTTCCTGCCCGTCAAAATATTTCTTGGGGTGCAGGCAGTTGTCGCAGTTTCCGCAGTTCTCTTCAGGGTAATCTTCTCCGAAATAGTTGAGAAGGATTTTGCGGCGGCATCGGTTGGATTCAGCGTATGCTACGGTCTCCATGAGAAGTTGCTTGCCTATTTCCTGTTCCGAGAGGGGCTTGCCCTGCATGAACTTTTCCAATTTGAGAATGTCCTTATAGCTGTAGAAGGTGATGCATTTTCCCTCCTGTCCGTCCCGGCCCGCACGTCCTGTCTCCTGATAGTAGCCCTCGAGGCTCTTGGGTATATCGTAGTGGATTACAAAACGCACGTCCGGCTTGTCTATGCCCATTCCGAATGCGATGGTGGCCACTATCACGTCCACTTCCTCCATAAGGAACAGGTCCTGATTCTTGGCCCTGGTGGCGGCGTCCATGCCGGCGTGATAGGGAAGGGCCTTGATGCCGTTGACGGTCAGGAACTCGGCGATTTCCTCGGTCTTCTTGCGGCTGAGGCAGTAGATGATGCCCGATTTGCCCGGGTTCTCCTTGATGAACTTGATGAGCTCGCGGCGGACATTGACCTTGTCGCGTACCTCATAGTAGAGGTTGGGACGGTTGAAGGAACTTTTGAACACCTTTGCATCCATCATATTGAGGTTTTTCTGGATGTCGGCCTGAACCTTCGGTGTGGCTGTAGCCGTGAGGGCTATGATGGGAGCGACTCCGAGCTTTTCGACGATGCTGCGGATGTTGCGGTACTCAGGCCTGAAGTCGTGGCCCCATTCGGAGATACAGTGTGCCTCGTCTATGGCGTAAAAAGATATTTTGATTTGTTTCAGCAGTGCGACAGTGTCTTCCTTCGTCAGGGATTCGGGAGCTACGTAAAGAAGTTTGGTAACTCCGCTCAGCAGGTCATCCTTGACTTCCTGTATCTGACTTTTGCTCAGTGATGAGTTGAGGAAGTGGGCTACGCCCTCTGAACCGGCGATAAAACCTCTGATTGCATCCACCTGGTTCTTCATCAGTGCGATGAGCGGTGATACGACAATTGCGGTCCCGGGCATGACTAGTGCCGGAAGCTGATAGCACAGTGACTTTCCACCTCCGGTAGGCATGAGAACAAAGGCGTTGCCGCCTTCGATAAGGTGCATCATGATTTTCTCCTGGTCTCCCTTGAACTTGTCGAAACCGAAAAACTTCTTCAAATTGGAATGTAAATCTTCAGAACTAATCTTCATATTTGTTACCTTTGCGCGTCTAAAATTATCGAAAAGTTTAGTTTCTTGCAAATTAAAATGAAAAATATAATAGAAAATTTGAAGAAATATGCGTCAGAGACCATTGAGACTGAGGCGAGGGCTGTAAATTCCCTCGGGCAGGTGGTTGATGACAGTTTCGGGGAGGCTGTGGCAGCCCTGGCTGAGGCTAAGGGAAGGATTGTGGTTTCAGGAGTAGGCAAGAGTGCGATTATTGCCCGAAAGATGGTCGCGACTCTCAACTCTACCGGATCGAGTGCCGTATTTCTTCATTCCGCCGATGCCGTTCATGGCGATATGGGCCTGATCGGACCGGAAGACATAGTGCTTTTCATTTCCAAAAGCGGAAATACCGAGGAGATCAGGCGACTGCTGCCATTCGTAAGGAAGATGGGCAATAAAGTGGTATCCATAGTCTCATGCCGTGAGTCATTTCTGGCAAAACATTCTGACTGCCTGATCTATGTCCCGGTCGAAAAAGAGGCAGGGCTGAACAATATGGCCCCGACTGTCAGCACCACACTCCATATAGTAATATGTGACGCAATCGCAATAGCGCTGTCACGTCTCCGTGGTTTTTCCGCCGAGGACTTCAGCCGCATACATCCCGGCGGGTCTCTTGGCAAGCGCCTTTATATGAGGGTGGAGGATGTGTTTGATAAGACAAACAGGCCGTGCGTGGCGGAGGACGAGACTGTAAATAATGCTATCATCACTATCTCCTCACACCGTCTGGGAGCTACAGCCGTACTGGGGCCGGACGGAGGGCTCTGCGGTATAATCACGGACGGCGATGTGCGCCGTATGGTGGAGAAAGGCAAGGACATCAGCACTCTGAGGGCTCGTGACATAATGTCATCCAGCCCAAGGACGATAGATATGAAGTCCCTTGCAGTAGAGGCGTTGAGGATGATGGAGGACAACAAGATAACCTCGGTGGTGGTTCTCCGGAACGGAGAGTACGCCGGTCTGATACATATTCATGATATAATGAAGGAGGGAATACAGTAATGACAGCAGCATTCGATCCGGACAGCATAGGCATTGCCAACGGAAATTTTTTCGGTCTACCGTGCAACGCGGAAGATGCAGGGACAGTTCTCGTTCAAGTACCGTGGGACGCTACGGTGTCATATGGAAAGGGTACGGCGGAAGGACCGTCCGCGATGCTGGATGCGTCTCTACAAGTCGATCTTTTTGACGAGAGGATTCCCGGGGCGGCGGACATGAGAGTGTGGACCCTGCCCATGAATGAGGATATTGTAAGTCTGAACAGCAGGACAAGAAGCATTGCTGAGAATGTAATCTCCGCCCTGGAGGAAGGCAAGTCCCCGTCTTCCGTGGCAGGCCTGTGCTCGAGGGTCAATGAGGCGTCGGAGTTCCTGAATTCCTATGTGGAGTCCACTGCGGAGAGGTACCTGCGGGAGGGCAGGCGCGTTGCCGTGGTGGGAGGGGAGCACAGTGTTCCTCTCGGGTTGATAAGGGCGCTTTCCAGACGTCATCCCGGAATGGGCGTGCTCCATATAGATGCGCATTCGGATACCAGGGAGGCATATGAGGGATTTACATATTCCCATGCATCCGTCATGTACAACGTGATGCGGCAGTGCCCTGGGGTAGACCGTATCACGCAGGTGGGCATAAGGGATTTTTGTTCCTCGGAGTACTCGCTGATAACTTCCTCGCCTTTGTTCGCTGTATTTACGGATTTCCGGCTCAAGGAAAAACTTTTTACAGGATCGTCCTGGGACAGCATCTGCTCGGACATCATCTCGACACTGCCTCGTGAAGTGTATGTAAGCTTTGACATAGACGGGCTCTCTCCTGAATACTGCCCTTCTACAGGAACGCCGGTTCCGGGCGGTCTGACTTTCCCGCAGGCGGACTGGCTGCTGTGGCGTCTGGTCCGTTCGGGGCGCAGTATCGTGGGCTTTGATCTCTGCGAGGTGGCTCCTGGTAAAGACAGCGAATGGGATGCCAATACAGGTGTGAGGATGCTTTTCAAGCTGCTTCTCTATTCTTGTGCGGATGTGACGGAAAAATCTGTATATTTGTAGGCTGAACAATCTAAAACGAACCAATAATGAAAATTAACCGGAACATGTATGTAGTCCGCAGACGCGTTCTGCTAGAAAAGATTCTTCACAACAGTATGACGGGCGGAGTGCTTCTGCTTGTATGCGCGGTATTGGCCGTAATGGCGGCAAATATTCCGGCGCTGAAGTGGCTGCACCAGTTCTGGGACATAGGTTTCGGTTTTACATTCGGTGATTTTTCCTTCAGTATGCCGGTGCGGCAGTGGGTGGATGATGTGCTGATGGCTGTATTCTTTTTTTCCGTGGGACTGGAAATCAAGAGAGAGCTTCTTGTAGGAGAGCTGTCTACTGTGAAGAAGGCCATGCTGCCTATGTTCGCCGCTCTGGGCGGAATGGTGTTCCCGGCTGTAATCTATACCTTTTTCAATGCCGGTACTCCGTCAGCTTCCGGCTGGGGTATTCCAATGGCGACAGACATAGCCTTCGCAATAGGAGTGCTGTCCTTGTTGGGAAGCCGTTGTCCGACAGGTCTTAAAGTCCTGCTGGTAGCATTGGCGGTAGTTGACGACATAGGGGCGATAATAGTTCTGGCGGTGTTCTATCCTTCGCATGATATTCATTTCATCTATTTGCTGTACGCGGCATTGACGGTTGCCGCACTGGTGGCGCTCAACCGTTCCGGGATACGCACCATCCTGTTTTATCTTGTACTTGGCCTTGCGCTTTTCATCTTCGTATTCCTTTCTGGAGTCCACGCCACGATTGCCGGAGTAATATTGGCAATGACCATTCCTGCCAAGACTGCCAAAGGAGACATCAGGGCTTTCACAGGACCGGACTCTCCGCTCGGAAGATTGGAAACGACTCTGCATCCGTGGGTGAATTTCCTGATAATGCCTATCTTTGCGCTTGCCAATGCCGGGGTGGTGATAGATCCGTCTGCTATTTCAGAGGGTTCCATGCCGGCCGTGATACCGGGAGTGTTTTTTGGTTTGCTCGTGGGTAAGCCTCTGGGAATATTCATTTTCAGTTGGCTGGCGGTAAAGCTCCGGATTGCCGGTAAGCCTGAAGGGACAAAGTGGTGCCAGATATTGGCACTGGGAATACTTGGAGGCATAGGATTTACTATGTCGATCTTCATAGATAACCTGGCGTTTGCGGACCAGCGGCTGGTAAATGCAGGAAAACTGGCTATTCTGGCGACATCCTTCATGGCAGCGTGCATAGGTATCGGAGCATTGTATTTGACAACAGATAAAACTAAAAATATTTAGAACAATGAAAAAAACTGTAA
This sequence comes from Candidatus Coprenecus merdipullorum, assembly GCA_019118865.1. Lineage (GTDB taxonomy): Bacteria > Bacteroidota > Bacteroidia > Bacteroidales > UBA932 > Coprenecus > Coprenecus merdipullorum. The sequence continues at coordinate 7,183 of DWYD01000198.1, forward strand.
TTGCAATTATCGCCGCATCTGCGGCAGTGCTGGCGCTCTCTTCATGCGCCGCAGGAACCTATCAGAAAGGGAACAGGGCTCCCGAGACTACGTCAGCCCAGATCGACACGGTAAGTTATGCTCTTGGTGTCAATTTTGCGCAGGCCATCATCAACTATCCTTTCGGAGAACTTGATCTGGCACAGCTGAGAAAGGGCTTTAACGATGCTCTCAACGGGGAGGAGACGATGGTTCCCAAGGAGAAAGTCCTTGCAATACTCAATTCCCACCTTATGACACAGCAGACTTATGAGATGGAGAAGAACAAGGAGAAAGGGGATGAGTTCCTTGCCGCAAATAAGGAGAAGGAAGGTGTCGTTGAGACAGAGTCCGGCCTTCAGTATAAGATAGAGGTGGAGGGCTCCGGTATTGCTCCCGCTGCTACCGATACGGTTGAGGTAAATTATGAGGGACGTCTGCTTGACGGAACAGTGTTCGATTCTTCTTACGAGAGGGGCGAGACAGTCAAGTTCCCTCTGAACGGAGTAATCAGAGGATGGGCCGAGGGCCTTACCTACGTCAAGGAAGGTGGAAAGATTCAGCTCTATATCCCTGCGGAGCTCGCATACGGCAGCCGCGGTACCGGCCCTATTCCCGGCAACAGTACTCTTATCTTCGACGTGGAGCTTATCAAGGTCTACAAGGATACCAAGCAGGAGGCTGAGAAATAACGGCAACACACAGGTTTTGGACAATGAGCAGGAGAAGTATAATCTTATGCACCGTCCTGGCGCTGCTGCTGCTGGGAGGAATAGGCTGGCTTTTCTGTTCCCTTTTTTTCGAGAACGGGGGAGAGGCTGTAAGTACAGACCGGCTTACTGACGGAGTGGAAGCCGTACCTTCCGATGCGATATTTCTCCTGGAAGCCGGCTCATTATCTGAAATCGTGACTATGACGGACGAGGGGAGTGCGCTCGGCAGACTGCTGGGATGCATTCCCTCCGCTGCGTCAGAGTGGGAGGCCGCTTTGTCCATGCACTATTCCAGCAAGAATGCAGTCTCGCCTCTGCTGGTGCTTTCAGTTCCGGAAGATGAGAGTCCGGATGCTGTCATGTCGCGAATTCTGGACGGGTGCGGAGGAGTGGTGGACAAGCGTTACGGCTCCGTGACGGTCCACAAGGCTGCGGTGCCTGACGCTTCGTTCGCGGTTTACGGCCATTTTCTCATTGCAAGTCCTTCACTTGTGATCGTGGAGGCGTCTCTGCGGCATCTGGACAACGGTACCTCTTTCAAGGATGAGCCTCTGTACAGTCAGATAGCCGGAGTCACATCAGACAGAGGCGTCCTTCATATCAATTTCTCCAACATAGGCAAGATTTTCTCAGGGACAGCCTCTCCTTCAAATCTGAAGTATGCACGGACTTTCCAGAGTTTTGCGGACTGGGGTGCGTTCGGTCTTGCGGACGGAGACAGCCCCATGGTGTTTGACGGGAGAGTCATGAGCGTCCGTGACGGCGAGAGATTCTCTGACGTGCTTCTGTCACAGAGGGGTAGGAAGCCTGATGTATGGTCTGTAGCACCATACAGTGCTTCTTATGTGCTCAGCCTCCCTCTTACCTCATGCTCAGAATATATAAAGGCATATACTGCTTTTGTCGCTGCGGATGGACGCAGGACCAGGTATGAGGCGGCCAATGCGTTGCCGGCCAGGGATTCATCCATCGGAATGAGTCCCGCAGAATTTGCCGAATCTCTTGATTTAAAGGAGGTTGCGGTGTTTGCTCTGGATGCTGACGGAGGACGCAAAATACTGGCACTCAAGTGCGGCAACACCGGAACAATGGGCGTTGAAGGCGGCATTGTCGGGGAATACAGGTTCAAAGGCTGTATACAGGCTCTGCTGGGAGATGTATTCGCCCCGTCGTCCGAAGATGCATGGTGCATGTTCGGCGACAGCTGGATACTGGTCGGAGGCAGGGAAGAGATAACTTCACTGAAGCAGTCCTGGACGGCAGGAACCTATTTTCCTATGTCAGATTATCTCTCACAGACTCCGGCTGCCGGAGAACTGCGGGAGATCTCATGCCTTTCACTTATAATCAATGCCGGACGTTATGCGGATGTTCTGGCCGGTTATTTCAAGGAACCATATTCCGGACAGGTGTCGGGGTTTTTCGGCCGGCACAATTTTGAATTTGTCTCAGTGAATATGTATAAGGCGGGCAGGTCGCTCGGCGTGCGGGCGTCCGTTTACAGCGAGGATCTCAGCAGCCTGCCTCAGCCCTCCGGAACCGGAGAGGACGGTTCTATGGCACTGGTGGAGGATGTTCCGGTGACTGTTCCCGAGGGACCGTTCCCTGTCAAAAATTTTATCGATGGTTCCACAAACTGGCTGGAACAGCTCGACAACAACAATCTGCGGCTTCTCGGTGCATCCCGTAATCCGGTGTGGACCGTAAGTTTCGCAACGCCTCTCTGCGGTACTGTCCGGCAGATAGATTATCTCAAGAATAACAAGCTCCAGATGCTCTTCGGCACAGAAGATAAAGTCTGGCTGCTGGACCGTCTCGGAAGGAAGGTGGGGCATTTCCCCGTGTCTCTCGGAAAAGAGATTCTTCTAGGCCCTGATGTGTATGACTTTAAGGGCGACCGCAATTATACCATGATGGTGCTTCATAAGGACAACACATTGATGCAGTATGATCTGGACGGAGATCCGATACCCGGGTGGAATACTGTCTCGCTGGGAGAGAGGATTATCTCCCTCCCGCAGATGCTGAAGGTTGGAGACGGCATATACTGGGTGGTACGGACTTCTTATCAGGCTCTGCTGTATGATGCCCATGGCACGATATGTGCTGACTTCTCGAAGAAGTATAAACTCAAAAAAGATACTGAATTTGAACCTGTCTCCTCCCATGAAGTGGCTGTTACTGCCGCTGACGGACGGGCCCTGGTGCTGGACCTTAATGACGGTTCATTCAGAAAACGATAGGAAATATATGCTGAATGTTATATTCTCATTTATTATAGGTGCGCTGGTGCTTATTATAGCTCTGCCGCTTCTTTTTCTCAGAGCCCTCCGCGGACGTTTCCGCAATCCTGCCGATCCCACCCGGAGCGGCGGACGGCCTTTCTCCGGTTTCCGCAACAGCAGGAACAGCCGTGACGGGGAGGTAACCGTCTCTGGCCAGGACGCCACGGCAGGCGAGAAGATCTTTGGGGATCACATAGGAGAATACGTGGACTACGAGGAGGTGGATGACAGGAAGAAATAGACTAGCTGAAGACAGATGAGCTCTTTTAAACGAATACTTTCATATGCCAGGCCCTACAGCCGCTTTTGGCCGGGTTATCTGGCTTTTTCCATATTGTCAGTGATCTTCGGTGTGGTCAATTACGCCTTGATCAAGCCCTTGCTCGAGGTTCTTTTCGATCCCGATGCGGTGGAAAAGTTCTCTGAGTTGCCGGAATTTTCACTGACCGTAGATTATTTTTACGGGGTATTCCAGTACTACCTGACCAGGGTTCTGGAGGCCAGCGGTGTGCTCAGAGGATTGCTCTTTGTGTGCATAGTTTTGATTATTACTTCATTCCTTTCCAATTTGACACGCTTCCTCTCCCAAAAAATCCTGGTCAATATGAAAACCTACGTGATGAAGAACATCCGTACGGACCTTTTCAACAAGATTACCCGTCTCAATGTGGACTATTTCAAACAGAAACGGACCGGCGATATTCTTTCCAGTGTCTCGAATGACGTGAATGAGGTACAGAACAGTGTGGCCAGCAGTTTCCATATCCTTTTCCGGGAGCCGCTGCTGATTATAGGTTTCCTGATAGGACTGTTCTATATGTCTCCCAAGCTGACTGTGTTGACTCTCATAACTCTTCCTATATCAGCATTTGTGATAGGAGCAGTTACGCGTCGGCTGAGGAGTGGCGCTACCCGTGCGCAGGCTCTGATGGGGCAGATACTCAGTCATTTTGAGGAAGCGATATCGGGGGCAAGGATTATCAAGGCGTTTAATGCCCAGAAGTATGTGCGGGATCATTTCGACCGGACCAACGATGAGCATAAGAATGTCAGCCGGGCCATGTACACCCGTCAGGAGCTGGCTTCGCCCCTTTCCGAGTTTCTGGGCATATCAGTAGCTGCCGCTGTTCTTTTCTACGGTGGAATCCTGCAGATGCGGGGAGAACTCGGGATGAGTCTTTCAGGATTCATTGTCTACATCGCTTTTTATTGGAGGGTTCTGGAGCCGTCCAAGGCCATTGCGGCTGCATATTCCAATGTGCAGAAAGGACTGGTCTCCGGCAACAGGATCTTCGCGATTCTAGACGCAGAGCCGTCTATCCGCAAGGCTGAGCATCCTGTCCACATAAGTGGGTTCAGGGAGTCGATAGAGTACCGTAATGTGTCATTCAAGTATTCTACAGACTATGTGCTCAAGGATATCAATATTACCATCCCTAAAGGCAGGATGATTGCGATAGTGGGACCATCCGGGGCAGGTAAGTCCACCTTGGCCGACCTGCTTCCCAGGTTTTATGATGTCTCTGACGGCGGAATTTTCCTTGACGGTAAGGATATCCGTGAGTATTATCCCAAGGACCTCATATCCCTGATGGGTATCGTGACGCAGGAAGCGATTCTCTTCAATGACACGGTCCGCAACAACATTACCTTCGGAATGGAGAACGTGCCTGACGAGGATGTAATCCGTGCAGCCAGGATCGCCAATGCCGATGAATTCATCTCCCAGATGGAGCACGGCTATGACACCAATATCGGTGACCGTGGAGGCAAGCTCTCCGGCGGACAGCGTCAGAGGATAGCCATAGCGCGGGCTGTTCTGAAGAATCCCCCGATTCTTATCCTTGACGAGGCTACTTCGGCCCTGGATACAGAGAGTGAGCGTCTGGTGCAGGATGCTCTGACAAGACTGATGGAGAACAGAACCTCCATTGTCATCGCTCACCGCCTCTCCACTATCCAGCATGCCGATGAGATACTGGTCATGAAGGAAGGCCGTATAGTGGAGAGAGGTACCCATGCTGAGTTATTGTCCTCCGGCGGTCTGTATTCGCACTTGTGCGACATGCAGACATTCAACTAATCACCGAATCTAGAACAACGATATTGCTAAAACCGAAATAATGGAACAACCTAAATCATTGAACAAAATCATTGAGGCGAGCATCAGAAAGAACTGGGACTGTCCCGCGCTCTCCGACTACAACGGAGTCACACTTTACTACCGGGACGTGGCCCGCAGGATTGAGAAGATACATATCATGTTGGAGATGTGCGGACTGCAGCGCGGCGACAAGATAGCCATCTGCTCGAGGAACCAGGCCAACTGGGCCGTTTCCTTCCTTGCGGCCCTGACCTACGGCGCCGTGCCCGTGCCTCTGCTGCATGAGTTCAAGAGCGGGAACATCTACCACCTCGTCAACCATTCCGACGCCCGTGTGTTCTTCGTAGGGGATATGGTGTGGGAAGGCCTCTCCCAGTCGGAGATGCCGGGCCTGGACGCCATTATCTTGATGAACGATTTTTCCCTGCTCTACGCTTCCAATGACAAGATAACCCATACCCGTGAGCACCTCAATGAGCTCTTCGGCAAGAAATATCCCCGCAGCTTCCATCCCGAGTGCGTCAATTACTACGAGGAGTCTCCCGACGAGCTGGCGATGATCAACTATACCTCCGGCACTTCCGGATTCTCCAAGGGTGTGATGCTGCCGTACCGTTCCATTCTCTCTAACGTCCTCTTCGGCTTCGAGGTGCACGGCCATCTGGACAATGCCTCCAACTGCGTGTCCATGCTCCCCACGGCCCACATGTACGGTATGCTGTTCGAGTTCCTGGTGGAGTTCTGCCTGGGCTGCCACGTGCATTTCCTTACCAGGCTCCCGACGCCTAAGATTATCCTCGACGCCATGGGCTCGGTCAAGCCTGACCTTATCGTGACCGTACCCCTGGTCATTGAGAAGATATACAAGAAGAAGCTGGAACCCATCATCAACCGCCGGGACATCCGCCTGCTGCTCAGGCTCCCCGTCATCGACGAGAAGATACTCAAGAAGATCAACCACCAGCTGGACGAGGCCTTCGGAGGCAAGTTCGACGAGGTGATCATCGGAGGAGCGGCGTTCAACCGCGAGGCAGAGGCCTTCTTCCGCCGTATAGGATTCCGCTTTACGGTGGGTTACGGCATGACCGAGTGCGGTCCCATCATCACTTATGCCCGCTGGAACCAGACCAAGCTCTACTCCTGCGGCAAGGCGGCTCCGAGGATGCAGGTCATGATTGATTCCGCTGACCCTCAGAATGTCCCCGGTGAGATTCTGGTAAAGGGCGACAATGTCTTCCTGGGCTACTACAAGAACGAACAGGCTACGGCCGAGGCCTTTACCGAGGACGGCTGGTTCCGTACCGGAGACATGGGCGTGATTGACTCCGACGGCTTCCTGTTCATCAAGGGACGCTGCAAGAGCATGATTCTCGGCCCTTCCGGACAGAACATCTACCCCGAGGAGATAGAGGGCGAGATCAACAACATGCCTTACGTGATCGAGTCCCTTGTCATCGAGGACAACGGCGGACTCCGGGCCCTGGTATATCCCGATTCCGAGATGGCTGCCGCTGACGGACTTTCCAAGGACGAGCTTATGGCCAGGATACAGCAGAGCGTCAAGGAGATGAACGCCCATCAGCCCAACTACTGCAAGGTGGGGGCAGTCGAGCTTTTCCCGGAGGAGTTCGAGAAGACCCCCAAGAAGAGCATCAAGAGATATCTCTATCAGAGAACCAACAACTAGTTTATTTTCAGTACAATATGACCAAACAGGAACAGTTTGACCGCAGCTATCTGGAAATGGCCAGGGTATGGGCGAAGAACTCCTACTGCACGCGCAGGAAGGTGGGCGCCCTGCTGGTCAAGGACCGGATGATCATCTCGGACGGCTTCAACGGGACCCCCTCCGGTTTCGAGAACATCTGCGAGGATCCCGCAACAGGCAAGACCAAGCCCTACGTGCTGCACGCCGAGGCCAACGCCATCACCAAGGTGGCCAAGTCGGGTAACAACAGTCAGGGAGCGACCCTCTATGTCACCGACGCGCCCTGCCTGGAGTGTGCAAAACTAATTATCCAGGCCGGAATAAAGCGGGTGGTATACCTCATAGAGTACAGTGTCCGGGACGGTATCGAACTGCTCCGCAGGGCCGGAATAGAGGTTTGTAAATACGATATGATTTAGTAGCCATGTCTTCGTCATCCAACAGCAATAACACGCTCAGGCTTGTACTCTGGTCGATAATAATGCTGCTTATCGGAAGTGTCGTGACCAGGACTCTGGATAACCGCAGGGAGCGTCTCAGCCAGATTGAGACCGGTCACGGGTGGGACAAGATCAAGCTCGTTCTTCAGCAGATAGAGCAGAATTATGTGGATACCATAGATTATGATAAAGTTACCGAGGACCTGCTTCCCCTGATCCTGGGAGAACTGGATCCTCACTCGGTTTATCTGCCGCCTAAGAACCTTAAGGAGGCCAATGCTGAGCTGGAAGGAAACTTTGACGGGATAGGAGTGACTTTCAATGTTCCGGAGGATACTGCCATAATCATCAGTGTAGTAGCCGGAGGCCCCTCTGAAAGAGCGGGTCTTCTCTCGGGAGACAGGATAATGGCGGTGGACGGAAAGCCGGTAGCAGGAGTCAGAATCAACCAGGATTCACTTGTCGGGATGCTCAAAGGTGTTTCGGGGAGTGTCGTGCATCTGGATATTATGAGAGATGAGGAGATGGTGGAGTTTGATGTGACCCGTGACAAGATTCCTGTCAAGAGCATCGATGTGGCATACATGATAGATGATACTACCGGGTACATGAAGCTCTCGAAGTTTACCAGGACAAGTTATGATGAGTTCTCCGATGCACTGCCGGCCCTGCAGGACGCGGGCATGACCAAGCTGGTATTCGATCTAAGGGACAATACCGGGGGGTATCTTGACCAGGCCCTTCTCCTGTCCAATGAGTTTCTGGCCGAAGGCAGTCTCATCGTCTATATGGAGGGAGCGCACAGGCCCCGGCAGAATTTTTATGCGGACGGCAGCGGCAAGTGCCAGGGCATGCAGCTCACCGTGCTGGTCAATGAGAACAGCGCGTCCTCCAGTGAGATTTTTGCCGGTGCCATGCAGGACAATGACCGCGGTCTGATCTATGGCCGCCGTACCTATGGAAAAGGAATGGTGCAGGAGCCCATTTTTTTCTCGGACAATTCCGGTATCCGTCTCACCGTCGCACGTTTCTATACTGCGACAGGAAGATGTATCCAGAAACCGTATACTCCCGGGGACGGCCTTGGTTATGTGTACGATATATATGAGAGATATGAGCATGGAGAGATGACCAATGCCGACAGTATCATCCGCAATGACTCCCTGCGTTACGTTACTCCCAAAGGCAAGGTGGTCTACGGCGGAGGAGGCATCATCCCGGATGTCTTTGTCCCTGTCGATACCACAGGTGTGACCGATCTGCTGGTGCGTATCAACCGTCAGGCCCTGACAGTGAAATATTCATCGGAAGTAGCTGATAAGTACCGCTCTTCCCTGCGTCAGGTGAATACACTGGATGAACTCTATGCACTTCTGGACAGTATGGATCTCGAAACGGGTTTCCTGTCGTACCTCTCCCGCTGCGGTGTCACCGTAGACCGCCGTCAGTGGGCTGTCTCAGGAGACATCGTTCTCGTCCAGCTCCGCGCCCTTGTCGGCCGCTACTCACCTCTGGACGACCGCGCCTTCTATCCAATCATCGCCGCGATCGACAATGTCATACAGGCGGCTGTCACCCCGCAGTAACGCCTTTATAGGCGGCTGTCACCCCGCAGTAACGCCTTTATAGGCGGCCATCACCCCGTAGTTGCACGCAGCAGCGCCTGTACGCAGCAGCGCCTGTACGCAGCAGCGCCTTTTACCACAACGGCAGCATTTCCCGTGATTTGCTGCCGTTGTGTTTGCGACATTTGCTGTCTCCACCCGTTACAGCGACTCTGGGCCGCATTTCATTTCCTAGCCCTTTCCGCAATGGCACTGTTTTCCGCATTTCCCTGCCGTTGCGGAAAAATGCAAGCACTTTGATTCGGACAAGTCTGACAATCTCCGCTCTGATGGAGATTATCACGAATGTGCATCTTGTTCTCATTTTCATTAATTGTGTATTGACTGTGTGTAAGAACAATTGGCTTCTCGCAATAACTACCTCCCCTCGGTAACAGTTCAAAAAAACAGACATCCACTTAGGGCTGGATGCCTGTCTTAATTTGGTCAATACACTTAATGATATTGCAAATGTAATATAAATTACTTGAAAAGCAAAAGAAATCTGCCGGCGCATGTAAATCCCATATCCATTCGGAGCACCGCGACCACTCCCCTTCCTGGGAAGGGGTCGGGGGATGGGTCAGATACGGGTGCCCTTCGGGCACAAAAAAAGACTGATGCGAACATCAGTCTTTTTTTGTGCCCGGAACAGGACTCGAACCTGCACAGCCTTGCGGCCACTAGTCCCTGAAACTAGCGTGTCTACCAATTTCACCATCCGGGCAGACACTTCCTTTTTTCAAAGGGACTGCAAAGATAGTGCTTTTTTTGTATATCGCAAATTATTTTTTGAGCCGGGGCTGAAGATACATGATACAGGCCAGGCATGCGGCGATACTTATGATGCCACCGATGTAGCCAATGGCTCCGACATTGATTCCTGAGCATACCAGACCGCCGATTAGGGCACCGCCTCCTATACCTACATTGAAGATGCCGGAGTAGATGGACATGGCTACGGATGTGCCCTTCGGTACATTGCGGATGACTTCGGACTGGAAGACCATGCCGAAGAAGGTGTAGGAGAGGCCCCACAGGGCGAGCAGTGCGATGACGCTCTGGACGGACCACGCGGCGGGACGGAGGAGGAAGAGCCCGGCGCATATTCCGATGACGGCCAGGCGCATGAGCAGGCTGCGGTGACGTTCGTAGTACCTGGAGAAGATGACGCTGCCCATCAGCCCCATGATACCGAAGAGGGTGAGGAGCAGAGTGATGGCGCTTTCCTTCAGTCCGGCGGTCTGGGCCATGAACGGCTCGATATAGCTGTACGCCGTGAAATGGGCGGTGACCAGCAGGACCGTGACCAGATAGAGCGGAGGCAGGGCGGGTATTTTGAGCAGTTCCGGCAGCTGTTTGAATGAGAATGCTTTCTCTCCCTCGGTCCGGGGCAGTACCAGGCTCAGGAAGAGCAGAACAGCGAAGGAAATCAGACCGATGATAAGGAAGGTGTTTCTCCAGCCGGTGGCTATGCCTATCGCCCGTCCCATTGGCAGACCGACTATCATCGCTATCGACGAGCCGGCCACTATCATGCTCAGAGCAGCTGCCTTGCGGCCCTCAGGAGCTATTTTTACCGCCAGCGGCGTGACTATCGACCAGAAGATGGCGTGGGCGCAGGCTACTCCGATGCGGGAGGCCATCAGCATCCAGTATCCGGTGGACATGGCCGAGATGATATGGCTGACAGCGAAGAGGGCTACTATCCCGCACATCAGCCGCTTGGACTCTACACCGGAGACGAGGATCATCAGAGGCAGGGACGTGATGGCGACGACCCAGGCGTAGATGGTGATCATAAGTCCGGCATGGGATTCAGTTATGGCGAAATCGGCGGCTATGTCGCTGAGCAGTCCGATGGGAATGAATTCTGAAGTGTTGAAAATGAAAGTGGAAAATGTCAGAGCCAACAGCGGTAACCACTCCCTCGCTGCGCCCCTTCTGCTGGTTGTGATATTTTGCATAAAGTCTCTTTTGAAAAAATCGCGCAAATATAGTAACTTCGCAGGTTATTGCAAATCATCTAAAATTAGAAAATATGAAGCGACTATTCCTATTCCTGTCAGTGCTGGCTTCGTTCAGCATGGCTGCAGCAGCCCAAGCCTACGGCGACGGCAGAACCATTGACGTGGACTCGGTCTGGGGCAATCCCCGTGTCAATGAAGTGAACCGTGCCCCCATGCATGTCACCATGGACATCGGGAACCTGCCCGTTGTATCCCTCCACGGCACATGGAAGTTCAACTGGGTGGAGAATGCCTGGGACCGTCCGGAGGACTATTACCGTACCGATTATGATGACAAGGGGTGGGGAACCATTCCCGTTCCCGGCATGTGGGAGCTCAACGGGTACGGCGAGCCGGTGTACGTCAACAACTGCTATGTGTGGCGCAACTTTTTCGAGAGCCGTCCGCCATACATCCCTGGACAGCAGAACCATGTCGGCACATACCGCCGCTGGATCGAAGTGCCCGCAGACTGGGACGGCAAGGATATCTTCGCCCATTTCGGCTCGGTGACATCCAACATCACCCTCTATGTCAACGGTCAGTACGTGGGTTACAGCGAGGACAGCAAGCTGGAGGCGGTGTTTGACGTCACCTCCTTCATCAAGCCCGGAGAGAAGAATCTGCTCGCATTCCAGGTATTCCGTTGGTGCGACGGAACATACATGGAGGACCAGGACTTCTGGAGACTCAGCGGAGTGGCCCGCGAGAGCTATCTCTATGCCCGCGAGCCTCAGCGTATTCTGACCATCGAGGCTACTCCGGACCTGGATGCTTCCTACAGAAACGGTACTCTGTCAGTGAAGGGGCAGGTGACTGCAGGTGTGCAGAATGTCGGCCTCAGCCTCATCTCGCCCGAGAGGAAAACTGTCTGGTCAGCTACCGCGTCAGTCTCGGAGGACGGCGGTTTCAAGGCGGCCGCCAGTCTGCGCTCCCCCGCTAAGTGGTCGGCCGAGACCCCGGCACTCTACCGTCTTGAGGCAGTGGCCCACGGTGACGGCGGTTCAGCGGAGAAGGTAGCGGTCAACGTAGGGTTCCGCAAGGTGGAAATCCGTGACGGCCAGCTTCTGGTCAACGGTCAGCCCGTACTGTTCAAGGGCACCAACCGCCACGAGGTCAGCGCCCGCGGCGGCTATGTGGTTACCGAGGAGGAGATGATCCGCGATATACAGATAATGAAGAGCTTGAACATCAATGCAGTGCGTACATGCCACTATCCCAATGATCCCCGTTGGTACGACCTCTGTGACCGCTATGGCCTCTACGTCATCGACGAGGCCAATGTAGAGTCTCACGGCATGGGTTACGGAGACAGGACTCTCGCCAAGAATCCCGACTATGCCCAGGCTCACCTCGAGAGAAATCAGAGAATGGTTCAGAGAGACTTCAATCACCCCAGCGTCATTATCTGGAGTATGGGCAACGAGGCGGGCTTCGGTGACAATTTCATCGCCTGCTACGAGTGGATCAAGGCCTACGATCCCTCGCGTCCCGTTCATTACGAGCAGGCCATCAACCGTACTGATTACGAGAAGACAAAGTATACCGATATCTACTGCCCGATGTACTACAGCTATGCCAGCTGCGAGAAGTATCTGGCTACAGATCCGTCCAAGCCGTTGATCCAGTGCGAGTACGCTCATTCGATGGGTAACTCCATGGGCGGTTTCGGCGAGTATATGGACCTGGTCCGCAAATACCCCAAGTACCAGGGCGGTTTTATCTGGGACTTCGTGGACCAGTCTATTATAAGGTATGAGAGCGACGGCCGCTCCACTGCCACCTACGGCGGCAGCTACAACAAGTACGATGCCTCCGACGACAACTTCAACAACAACGGTTTCATTGCCTCGGACCGTACCCTCCATCCCACGGCTTACGAGGTGGGTCACGAATACCGCTCGATACTGACGACCTCGGAGGATCCTGCTTCCGGAAGGATCAATGTCTACAACGAGTATTTCTTCTCCGATCTGTCCAACTTCCGCCTCTCATGGGATCTCGAGGCCGACGGCCGCAAGGTGGCTTCCGGAGTAGTGGAGAATCTCAGGGTCGCTCCTCAGAGCACGGCTGTCCTGACCCTTCCTGTCGCTGACGCAGTCGCCGCATGTGACGATGCCGCCGAGCTGCAGCTAAATGTCCGTTACAGTCTCAAGAATGCGGACGGACTGCTTGAGGCCGGTACTGTTCTGGCCCATGACCAGATAGCTGTCCGCGAATATGATACAGAGGCCGCTTACGAAGCGCGTCTCGAGCAGAATTTCACAGCGGATGCAGTTCCCGCTCTCTATGAGGACGCTTACCTTTATTATATAGAGGGCGACGGCTGGAGGGCTGAATTCAGCAAGTCCGGCGGCTGGCTGGAGAGGCTCGTCACTACCGGAGCGAGAGGCTCTTCCGAACGGACTTACCGCGGCGGCAACTTTGTGCCCGACTACAGTCCCGCCTCCCGCAGTACCGCACCTTTCGGCTACGGCATGGATCTGCTGCGCGAACCCCTCCGCCCCAATTTCTACCGTGCAGTCACCGACAACGATGACGGAGCCGGTCTCCACTACCGCAGCGGTGTGTGGCGTGATCCCGGCCTGAAACTCAGGAGCCTCGAGGCCTCCAGGACCGACCGGGGAGTCTCCATTGAGGCAGAGTACGATATGACCGGTGTGGGAGCCGTGCTGAAGATGTCCTACCTTCTCAATTCAGACGGGGAGATAGCAGTCACTGAGCACATGATTCCCGGAGAAGGACAGGAAGTCAGCCCCATGCTGCGCTTCGGCATGTCGATGGTGATGCCGGGCCGTTTCGACCGCGTGGATTATTACGGTTACGGTCCTTTCGAGAATTACACCGACCGTCAGCGCGCCGCGGTGATAGGCAGATACCACGCTGATGTGGCCGACCTCTACCAGTACGATTATGTCCGTCCTCAGGAAAGCGGAGCCCGCAGCGGCCTGAGATACTGGAGGGTGGTGGACCGCACCGGCCGTGGACTTGAGATCATCGCCTCCAACCCCTTCACTGCTACGGCGCTGAACTACGCCATCGAGGACCTCGACCTGGCCTCCCCGTCCTATGTCCGCCATCCGTCGGAGCTCGTTCCCCGCGAGGACACCTACGTCAGCTTCGACCTCAGGCAGATGGGCCTCGGCTGCGTCACCTCCTGGGGCGCCCTGCCGCTGGAGCAGTATATGCTGCCCTATGGTGAGTACACATTTGAATTCATAATCAAAATCCTATAAATCACAGAGAAAATGAAAGAGTACAAACGTTATCTTGTCACCTCCGCTCTGCCTTACGCGAACGGACCTGTCCACATCGGTCACCTGGCGGGAGTCTACGTGCCCGCCGATATCTACGTCAGATATCTCCGAATGTGCGGCAGGGACGTGTTCTTCGTAGGCGGCTCGGACGAGCACGGGGTGCCCATCACCATCCAGGCCCGCAAGCAGGGCTGCTCGCCCCAGGATATCGTGGACAAATACCATAAGCTGATCAAGGACTCCTTCGCGGAGCTGGGCATCAGTTTCGACATCTATTCCAGAACCACGTCCAAAACCCATTACAAGACGGCCTCGGAGTTCTTCAGCAAGCTCTACAAGGACGGCAAGTTCATCGAGAAGGAGAGCGAGCAGTACTACGATGAGGAGGCCAGGCAGTTTCTGGCCGACCGCTACATCGTGGGCACCTGCCCCAAGTGCGGCAACGAGGGAGCCTACGGCGACCAGTGCGAGAAGTGCGGCTGCACCCTCAGCCCCGACGAGCTGATCAACCCTCATTCCGCCTTGAGCGGCAAGCCCCCCGTGAAGCGCCGTACCAAACACTGGTACCTGCCTCTGAACGAGTATGAGCCCTGGCTCCGCCAGTGGATTCTCGAGGAGCACAAGGAGTGGAAGACCAATGTTTACGGCCAGTGCAAGTCCTGGATCGACGGCGGCCTCCAGCCCAGGGCCGTGAGCCGTGACCTCGACTGGGGTATCCCCGTGCCCGTAGAGGGTGCTGAGGGCAAGGTCCTCTACGTATGGTTCGATGCTCCCATCGGCTACATCTCCAACACCATCGAGGCCCGTCCCGATGACTGGGAGAAATACTGGAAGAGCCCCGACACCAAGATGGTGCATTTCATCGGCAAGGACAACATAGTCTTCCACTGCATCGTCTTTCCCTGCATGCTCAAGGCCTACGGCGACGGCTACATCCTTCCGGACAACGTGCCCGCCAACGAGTTCCTTAACCTCGAGGGCGACAAGCTCTCCACCTCCCGCAACTGGGCCATCTGGCTCCACGAGTACCTGCGGGACTTCCCCGGCAAGCAGGACGTACTGCGCTACGTACTCTGCGCCAACGCTCCCGAGACCAAGGACAACGATTTTACCTGGAAGGACTTCCAGACCCGCAACAACTCCGAGCTCGTGGCCATCTACGGCAACTTCGTCAACCGCGCCGTCGTCCTGACCCACAAGTATTTCGACGGAAAGGTGCCCGCCGACCTCAAGCACGAGGCCATAGATGACGAGACCCTCGCACAGGTACCTGCCCTCAAGGCCGCCATCACCGACGCCCTCGAGCACTACCGCTTCCGCGAGGCCCTGAAGGAGGCCATGAACC
>DWYD01000199.1 GCA_019118865.1 Candidatus Coprenecus merdipullorum
CCCTCAGTATGGATCAAAACACCCTGTCACCATGGCTCGAAGAGATCTCCGATGCCATAAACAGTCTCTCTTACGAGGATTACCTCGAAGCCGGCAGTCCCCTCGGAGAGATAAGCATTGATAAATTCCGGCAATACAGGAGCACAGCATCCCTGCTGGTGACATCCCTGTCAATCCCGGGAACAGAGCTCAGCATAAGCGTCAGGATGACACCTGTACGATAACTATCATTGAATAAACATTTATAAAATTATAGCAACATGAAAAAAATTCTCTTCATCGCAGCCTCGGCGCTGCTCCTCCTATCCTGTTCCAAGGATCCCGACATGAGCATCTATGAAGGCAGCTACACTGTCGACAACAACACCGCAATCACTGTCAACAGCCATAAGGTAAACCTCGGCGACTATGAGAACGCCAGCATCACCATAACCATGACCGGCGGTGAGAACTGCGAAGTCGCCCTGATCAACTTCATCAACGGCCAGCCCGAAGTGAAAGTTCCCGCTACCATATCCGTTTCTGACACCAAGGCAGCTGCCGGAGCCACTTTTTCAGGAAGCGTAAATTCAGGTGACCGCACAATAACCGTAAACGGCATCACTGCCGACGGCACCATAGCCTCCATCGACATCTCAGAAGAAATCACCGCAGAGGGCGTAGTGGGCCGCTGGATTCTGGAAAGTGCCTCCATAACATTTTCTCACCCCGATCTGGAGACTCTGGACCTGAGTCCCATAATTCCCGACTTTACACTTCCGATGAGCAGTGTCGTCGATATGATCAACGCTCTCATTGCCCAGTCCATAGCCGATGATCCCAGCCTTACCCAGTCATATGTCGAATTCACAGCCGACGGATACATCAGCGGAACGGCACTCCAGGACATACCTGAATTTCAGAATATTTTCTGCTATTATGTAAAACCCGCAGAGGATATTTTCGGAATATACCTGCACAAGTCGTTCCTGGAGCAGATATCCGCCACCCTGGATGAGATGCCTGAACTCAGCGCCATGCTCGACCTGTTCGGACTGAGCACCCTGATTGAGAATCCCCAGAGCGTGTCTGTTCCTCTAAGTTATTCCGCAACCGGCACAAGCCTCAGCCTGACAGCTGACCAGAGCCTTACGGATCCTTACCTGGCAATGCTCGCGGAGCCCGTCGCAATCATCAAAAGCCTGATTTCGGACCTGGAATATGATGATGTCATCGAATTCCTCTACATGTACGATCTGGAGACCCTCATCACCGCTGACAACCTGCCGGCAGTCAAGGAGCTCGTCATCAGCCTGATCGATGCCCTGACAGACGGCCAGGCACAATACTCCGTAACAGTCGGCCTGACATCTTACGAAGGATAATCTGCCATGCCCTCCAAAGCCAAGACCGTCTGGTACTGCACCTCCTGCGGAAACGAGACGTCCAAATGGATGGGCCGCTGCCCAGTCTGCGGGGAGTGGAACACCATGAAAGAGGGTCCTTCACGGAACTCCAAGCCCTCATCAGCAGCCCCCTCACGGGCTCTGGTGGGGCTTTCTGACTCCAAACCCGTACCTTTGAAGGACATCTCCGTAGACAAGGATAGACGGATCCTGATAGGCAACCCTGAGGTCGAGCGCATCCTGGGCGGAGGCATTGTCCCTGGTTCCATGATTCTCCTAGGCGGAGAGCCGGGCATAGGCAAATCGACCCTCGCCCTGCAGATTCCCCTCCGCAGCAAAGGCCTGCGCACCCTCTACGTGTCAGGAGAGGAATCCCCGCGGCAGATCAAGCTCAGAGCCCTCCGGCTCCTCAGACAGGAGGAGGGCGATACTGAGGAAGGCTGCACCATCCTTGGAGAGACCCAAGTGGACAATATCATCCGCTATGCCCGTGAGCTCAGCCCCGACCTGCTGGTTGTGGACTCGATCCAGACTATCTACTCGGAAAATATAGATTCGGCCGCCTCATCCGTCACACAGGTCCGCGAGTGCGCCGCCGCCCTGCTCCGCCTGGCCAAGGAGAGCGGGATACCTGTCATCCTCATAGGCCACATAACCAAGGACGGAGCGATAGCCGGCCCCAAAGTCCTCGAACACATCGTGGACGTAGTCCTGCAGTTCGAGGGTGATACCCGCCACTCGCACCGCATCCTGCGCAGTATCAAGAACCGATTCGGTTCCACCGCCGAGATAGCCATCTTCGAAATGACAGGCACAGGTCTGAGGGAAGTGGAGAATCCCTCGGAAATTCTTACACCCATGCATCAGGAAGCCCTCAGCGGAGTAGCCGTAGGCAGCATGGTGGACGGCTCCAGGCCATTTCTCATCGAGATCCAGGCACTGGTCTCCACTGCCGCATACGGCATGCCGCAGCGGTCAGCCACAGGATATGACGTACGCAGGCTCAACATGCTGCTGGCAGTTCTGGAGAAGAGAGCCGGCTTCAAACTCTCGGCCAAGGACGTCTTCCTTAACGTGGCCGGAGGCATGAGAGTAAGCGATACCGCCTGCGACCTGGCCGTGGTGGTATCCATCCTGTCCTCCAACTTCGACCTGCCGGTAAGTCCCGGCACATGTTTCGCCGCCGAAGTGGGCCTGAGCGGAGAAATCCGCCCGATAGGCCGCATCGAGGCCCGCATATCCGAGGCGGCCCGCCTGGGATATAAGGAAATCTACATCTCATCCTACAATCTGTCCGACGACCTGCGGCGCAGTATCCCCTCATCCTCCATCCGCATCGTGGAGGTATCCGACATCGGAGCCCTGTGCCGCAGCCTGTTCAAGAACGGACAATAACCATCTGTCTTCAGCTATGAAAACCAGAGCCGTCCCCCACATCCTGCTTCCCCTTCTGCTGTTCTGTCTGCTTCCCCTTGCAAGCCGGGCACAGACAGGACGGGACATACCGTCCGAAATATCCGCCTACGCCGAACAGGTCCGGACTCAGTGGAAGATACCGGGCCTTTCCCTGGCCGTCGTTCACGGAGACTCCCTGGTATTCTCCGGCGGATTCGGCGTACGTGAGAAAGGGAAAACTATAGACGGAGACGGAGAGTGGACAGCCGTGACGGACTCTACTCTCTTCCACATAGGTTCCATGACCAAGGCCTTCACTGCCGCTGTCATAGCCTCACTGGTGGACGAGGGACTGCTGCGGTGGGACGACACAGTCAAGCACATCCTCCCTGACTTCGATTGGTATGACGACAGCGTGGAGGCTGTCATGCAGGTACGCGACCTGCTTACCCACTCCACCGGACTGGTGGCCCAGGCCGGCACATACATCCCCAACCTGGGCTACGACCGCGATGACATATACCGGATGTTCAGGTACATCGAGCCGGTATATCCTTTTCGGGAAAAATTCGCCTACAACAACATCACCTTCATCATCGCCGCCCGCATAATCGAGACCGTCACAGGCCGCAGCTGGGAGGACAATATCCGGGAACGGATATTCATCCCTCTGGGAATGAATTCTTCAGTCCCCGGCAGCGAAGGGTACCTGCAGGCAGAAAAAAAGGCCTCGGTCGCCCACTATTTCGGATACTCCAGGGGCCGTAACGGAAGCCGCGGTTCTATCTACGTCACCCCGCTCTACGGAGAGGAGAGGGCCCTGCACTGGGTGGACGTCATAGGACCGGCAGGCAGCATCAGCTCCACCGCCGCGGACATGGCCCGGTGGGTACGGTTCCATCTGAACAACGGAGCGGTCATATGCACGGTAGAGCCGGAAGACAACGGACTGATCAGTTCCTTTCCCATGGATTCAACGGCATTCTCGGAGTATTTTCCCGACATGAGTTCCGGACTGTCAGGAGAGTTCCGCTTCTATCCCTATCAGGACACCGTGCAGGTAATCTCCCGCCGGCAGATGGACTTCCTCCACACCGGCGTAATCAAGGTACGGCAGGACAGCACCATGAGACGGGACTACGCTTACTGTTGGTATGTAGAGCAGAATGAGAGATACAAAGTAATATACCATACCGGAACGACCTGGGGATTCACAGGTGTCTGCGGCTTCGTTCCGGAGCTGGATCTTGGTGTTGCAGTCCTTTGTAACTCCGAGGTTTCCGAATACGCCCGCCTGGGTCTGATGCGCCGGATCATAGACCTATACCTGCCCGGGGACACACTCAGAGACTGGAGCACCGAAGGACTGGAACAATGGTTCGCGGATAAGAAAAAGCCCGGACGCCGTGCCGTGCCGTGCACCATCAGGCGCAGCAGCACAGACCCTGATCCTGCCAGACTCGTAGGGCACTATACCAAGCCGGCTCCGTTCGGGGATGCCGAGGTAACTCTTAAAAACGGGAAACTGTATCTGACCATAGGTCCCCTGGGGTGGACTCACAGACTGGACCATCACCGGGGCAATGAGTTCTGGCTCAGGTCAGACGGTCACACCTACCCCGTATTTTTCCACAACTACACCGAGGGCTCCTCCGGGCCCGTGGATTTCGAGATAGACTTCAACTACAACGAGAATTTCGGACCGTGGATCAAGACTCCCTGACCGGTACGTCATCCACCCATACCTGACGTTCTATAGCCTGGTCGAGGGATATCATGGTATCCGTACTCGAGATGTAGGGAATATTCTGGATCGTATGCACGAGAATACGCATAAGATGGTCGTGATCCGTGCAATAAATTTTGACCAGCAGGGCATGCTTGCCCGTCACGAAATGGCACTCAACCACTTCAGGAATCTTCTTGAGGTTCTGTATCACCTCATTGTACTTGCTGGTCTCGGAAAGGGAGACACCCACAAAGGCACAGACGTTGAGTCCAAGAGCCTGGGGTTTTACGAGAAGGCGGGAGCCGGTAATGATGCCCATTCCCTCCATCTTCTTGACCCTCTGATGTATGGCCGCTCCGGACACTCCGCATTCGCGGGCTATCTCAAGGAATGGCATCCTGGCATTTTTTACTAAGAAGGACAGAATCCGCTGATCTATCCTGTCGAGTTGGTATTGCATATTCATAACTTTCGGTTACTTTTTGGGAGCGGTCCGCCGGAAAGGCTTTTTCTCTCCTGCAGAAGCTATTATTTCACGGCACTGCTCTTCCGTAAGGGATACCGGATCAGTACCTTTCGGTATTTTATAATTGGCTCCGGCATGCTTGATATAAGGACCGAACCTGCCGTTGAGCACAGCTATGTCTGCCTCCGGGAAGGATTTGATGTCCTTGTTCTTCTGCTGTGCCTCGTGCTCCTCTATGAGCTTGACGGCAGCGTCCAGTGTGATAGTGTACGGATCCTGTCCGCGCTTCAGGGAAACATATGTGGAACCTGTCCGGACATACGGACCGTACTTGCCCTTGGAGCAGGTAACTGTCTGACCGCGGAATTCTCCCAGTGTTCTGGGCAGCACGAAAAGTTTCAGAGCATCCCCGAGGGTCACGGACTCGATGAGCTGCCCTTTCTCCAGGCCCGTAATACGCTTGTCAGGATCATCGTCCTCTCCTATCTGCACCACCGATCCATAACGTCCCATACGGGCTATCACAGTCTTGCCGGTGGCGGGATCTGTCCCCAGCACCTTTCTGGACTTGGCCGGAGCACTCTCCTTCATGGTCTCCTCCACACGGCGGTGGAAAGGTCCGTAAAAATCGGCCACGGTCTTATTCCACACGAGTTTACCGGCAGCTATCCGGTCGAACGCCGTCTCAACCTTGGCCGTAAAACCGTAATCCATAATGGCCGGGAAAGTCTGCTCCAGGAAATCGGTCACCATAACCCCTATGTCCTCAGGACAGAGACGGCCCTTCTCCGAGCCGGCAATCTCCTTTTTGGAAGCAACGGTGATACAGTCCTCCTTGAGAGTAAGCACAGCCACCGTTCTCTCCTCTCCCTTGCGGTCCTGACGGATAATATATCCTCTCTGATGGAGAGTGGAAATGGTCGGAGCATAGGTCGAAGGACGGCCTATACCAAGCTCTTCCATCTTCTTGACCAGGGAAGCCTCGGAATAGCGGGGCGGATGTGCCGTATATTTTTCTGACGCAGTGACAGTCCCGCGGATCATCACATCACCCTCCGCCATGGGAGGAAGTATCTTTTCCTCCTCTCCAGCAGGGGCATCATCATCGGTTGATTCAATATAGACTTTCAGGAAACCGTCGAAAAGGACCGTTGAGCCGGTCACGTCGAAATGTTCCTGCATTCCGTCCCCCGTTATGGTTATGTCTGTCTTCTCCAGACGGGCATCCGCCATCTGGGAAGCCACTGTACGTTTCCATATGAGGCTGTACAGTTTCTTTTCGGCCGCAGTACCGGGGATATCGGTATTCTCCATATAGGTAGGCCGGATGGCCTCATGGGCCTCCTGTGCGCCCTTGACCCCTGTCTTATACTGGCGGGCCTTATGATAACCTGTTCCGAAATTCTCAGTAATCCAACCTTTTGCAGCTCCTATCGCCACTTTTGAAAGAGTGGTGGAGTCTGTACGCATATATGTGATGAATCCGGACTCGTAAAGATGCTGCGCAACGGACATGGTCTGACTGACGGAGAATCCGCATTTACGGGCGGCCTCCTGCTGAAGGGACGATGTCGTAAATGGCGGCGCCGGGCATCTGGTCACCTCCTTCTTCTCCACCGAGGTGACAGTAAACCGGCAGTTCCTGCATTTTTCCAGAAATGCCTCCGCCTCTTCGCGGGTATCGAAACGGCGGTTCAGGACTCCGAGCACCCTGGCCTTTTTCCCGTGCTCAGGCACAAACACACCCTCAACCCGGAAATAGGGTCTGGACTGGAACTCTGCTATCTCCCTTTCCCTCTCCACTACAAGACGGAGGGCCACCGACTGTACACGGCCGGCAGACAGCGAGGGTTTTATTTTTTTCCAGAGAATGGGTGAGAGCTCGAAACCCACGATGCGGTCCAGGACCCTCCTGGCCTGCTGAGCCATGACCAGATTCATGTCCACTTCCCGTGGAGTCTCTATGGCGTGGAGAATCGCATCCTTAGTAATCTCATGGAAGACTATGCGCCTTGTCTTTGCCGGATCCAGTTCCAGCGTTTCCCTCAAATGCCATGCGATAGCCTCTCCCTCACGGTCTTCATCGGATGCAAGCCATACAACGGAAGCTTTGCCCGATGCCGCCCTGAGATCGGAGACCACTTTCTGCTTGTCGGGCGACACCTCGTACTGAGGCACAAAACCGTGTTCGATGTCTACACCCAGATTCTTCTTGGAAAGATCGCGGATATGACCGAAGCTTGAGCGCACTGTATAGTCCTTTCCTAATATCTTCTCGATAGTTTTCGCCTTCGCCGGCGACTCTACGATTACTAAATTCTCTACCATATCTCCGTTTTATGAAGCTGCAAAGTAAAGGATAAAGTGAGAGAAAAACCAAAAATTTTCTAACTTCGCAGCAATTTATTTTACGGAAATGAAAGAAAAAACGAAGCGAAGAATCATTATTGCAATCTGGTGCGTGGTATTCATCCCTGTCGGAATCCTGCTGCTGTTCATCACCGGAGTAGGTCTGTTCGCAGAGATTCCATCATTCGAGGAACTGGAGAATCCCAAGACTTACCTCGCCACAGAGCTCATCTCCGAAGACGGACAGATTATCGGCACATACCATATCGAGAACCGTACGCACGTAGGATACAACGAACTCTCACCCTATATAGTATCGGCCGCCATAGCGACTGAGGACGTCCGTTTCTACAATCACTGCGGTATCGATTTCCGGAGCCTTGCCAGAGTCGGTGTCAAGACCATCCTCCTGGGCAACGCCCGTTCCGGCGGAGGCGGCAGCACCATAACGCAGCAGCTGGCAAAGACCCTCTTCCCCAGGGAGGAGGCCACCGGCAAGTTTCCCGGAGAAGCCGTATTCAAGCTGGTAGTAAGCAAGTTCAAGGAATGGATCACCGCCGTCAAGCTCGAGCGCAACTACACCAAGGACGAGATTATGGCCATGTATATGAACGCCATTTTCTTCGGCAGCAACGCCTATGGAATAAAGGCTGCGGCCAATACCTTTTTTAATAAGGAACCCTCCGGACTCAATCTTCAGGAGAGCGCAGTTCTGGTAGGAGCCGTAAACAAACCCACACGTTTCAATCCGGTGCTCAACTACGACAAATCTCTCGCACGCCGCAATCATGTAATCGGCCAGATGAGCAAATATGGATTCATCAACCGGGCCGATGCCGACTCACTGAGTGCACTGCCGATTGTCCTGGATTACCGCCAGCAGGACCACAACACCAGCAAGGCGCCCTATTTCAGGGATATGCTCCGCAAATACATGAGCGCATCCGAGCCGGTACGGGATGACTATTACTTCGTGGAAGACTACAATGCCGATCTCGACCTGTGGGAGAATGATCCGCTCTACGGCTGGCTGAACAAAAATTTCAAACCTGACGGAAGCCGCTACAGCCTTGACAAGGACGGACTGACAATCTACACCACCATCAACTCCGTCATGCAGCGCTATGCCGAGGAGGCAGTGGTCCAGCATCTGAGCAAGGACCTCCAGCCAGCGTTCTTCGCAGACCTGAGGGACAATCCCGACAGGCCGTTTGCCAAGGAAGTGCCGCGCTCCCTCAGCCGTACAGTCCTGGCACAGGCCAGGAGGTGGAGCGACCGCTACCGCAATATGCGCAGCCGCGGGGCCTCTGAAAAAGAGATAGAGCGTTCATTCAACGAGAAGACGGAAATGCGGGTATTCTCCTGGAAAAAACCGGGATACATCGATACTACAATGACTCCCAATGACTCCATCCGCTACTACAAGTCATTCCTGAGAGCCTCGTTCATCGCCATGGAGCCGGTAACAGGCCACATCAAGGCTTATATCGGCGGCCCGGAATACCGCTACTTCAAGTACGACAACGCCCGTCAGGGCAAGCGCCAGGTAGGCTCCACCATAAAGCCGTTCCTGTACACCCTGGCAATGCAGGAAGGATACTATCCCTGCGACAAGGTACTCAACGTTCCGCAGACTTTCGTACTCGCAGACACCACATGGACTCCCCAGAGTGAGGACCGCCTGGAATTCATCGGCAAGGAGGTAACCCTCAAATGGGGGCTTACCCGAAGCAGCAACAACATCTCGGCCTACCTTATGAGACAATTCGGTCCTGCCGCCATGGTCGAAATGTGCCGCAAGCTGGGCATCACCTCGTATCTGGCGCCTTACCCTTCCCTCTGCCTGGGTCCCGCAGACATCACTCTTCTTGAGATGGTCAGCGCATACAACACTTACCCCAGTCGTGGAGTCCACATAAATCCCATGTTCGTAACCCGCATAGAGGACAGCGAAGGGAATGTCCTGGGCACATTCAGCCCCAGAAAGAAAGAGGCAATAAGTGAATCCACGGCATACCTGATGGTCAACCTCATGGAAGGAGTTGTCAATGAAGGCTCGGGAGCACGCCTCCGCTGGCGCTACGGTCTGGAAGGGCCGGTAGCAGGCAAGACAGGTACAACCAATGACAAATCTGACGGATGGTTTATCGGCTACACCCCCCGCCTGACAGCCGGAGTATGGGTAGGAGCGGAGGACAGACAGGTCCATTTCGAAAGCATGAGCCAGGGCCAGGGAGCCAACACTGCCCTGCCCATCTGGGGACTGTTCATGCAGAAAGTGCTTCAGGACGGCACACTCGGAGTAACTTCCGCCGACCGGTTCATTGTACCGCCGGGAGTGCATTTTGACACGGACTGCGACGGCAGCGACAGTGACACCGAAACAGAAAACATTCAGGATGAGAATTCATTCTTCAATATGTAGCGAAAGTATGAAAAACAAAAATCAGAATCTTGCAGTAGTATACGGAGGCTACTCCTCTGAAATGGAAATATCCATAAAGAGCGGCAAGTCTGTTGCAGGCTGGCTCCGCAACGCAGGAAGGAATGTCTACGAAGTCCTGCTCAGCCGCGAAGGCTGGTGGGCCGTCATCCCTTCAGAGGACGGAGACGAGAAACGATGGCCCATTGACCGGAACGACTTCACGTTCACTCCGGAGGGAGGTGAGAAGGTCTCTTTCGGAAAAGTATTCATCATTATCCACGGGGACCCCGGGGAAAATGGGAGACTCCAGGCATATTTCGAGATGCTGGGCATCACCTGCGCCGGATGCTCATCCCAATGCGCCACTATCGCCTTCGACAAGTACGCCTGCAAGTCCTATCTGCGGGACAGCGGTATATGCATGGCACGCGATATCATGCTGCGCCGCGGTGACATCTGCCTGCCGGGAACCGTTACAACAGAAGTAGGACTTCCAGCCTTCGTCAAGCCCTGCGGAGGAGGATCCAGTTTCGGAGTCTCCAAAATCCACCGCGAGGAAGAAATCGCCCCAGCTCTTGAAGCCGCTTTCAAGGAAAGCGACACTGTCATCATCGAGAAAGCCGTATCAGGACGGGAAATTGACTGCGGTGTTTACTCCGACAAGGACGGTGTTCACGCCCTTCCCCTTATCGAGATTATTCCCCGTAACGAATTCTTTGACTACGAAGCTAAGTATCAGGGTGCAAGCAGTGAAATCTGTCCTGCACCCATCCCCGATGCCGACAGAAAAATGATTCAGGAGGAGGCAGTCAGGATTTTCCGCAGGCTGGGCTGCTCCGGACTCGTGCGGATGGATTTCATCCTTGGAATTGACGGCAAGCCGTATTTTCTGGAAATCAATCCCAATCCCGGCATGACAGCCGCCAGCCTTGTACCGCAGATGGTCCGCGAGGCCGGTATGACCATGGAGGATTTTCTGACCGGCATTATTGACCGGACCGGGGAGGAATAGCCCATGACCCGAAAGGAATTTGTCACCAAAGCGACCGAAAGCCTCTCGCAGCAATACTCCCCTGGAGAGGCCAAGGCCATTGCAGTCCGCATACTTTCCCATTTTCTGGGACTGTCCGAATACGAATATTCTGTAGAACCGGGCACGGTCATTCCTAGACCGGAACTCACGCGCATTCAGGGAGCACTGGAAGAGCTGGCCGCAGACCGGCCCGTACAGTATGTCATAGGCCAGGAAACCTTCGAGGGCCATACATTCCGTGTATCCGAATCAGTCCTCATTCCACGCCCGGAAACCGCCCAGCTATGCCGCCTGGTCATCCAGGAACTGAGACGGTCCGGCTCCCGCGAGCCGCGCATCCTGGACGCCGGGACAGGCTCAGGCTGCATCGCATGGACTCTTGCCGCAGCCTTTCCAACAGCGGAAGTATTTGCATTTGACGTGGACAAGGATGCACTCGAGACAGCCAGGACTCAGGATATATTCCTGGACAGCGCATGCCGCCAGAGAGTCCCGGACCCTCCGGTATTTTTCCAGGCAGACATCCTGGCCGCCCCCCCCGACGAAAAGGACAGCAGAAGCGGAGAACTTCCCAATCTGGAAGACCTCGACATCCTCGTCTCCAACCCTCCGTATGTCTGCGAGTCCGAGAAGGACTTCATGGCCCCGAACGTACTGGACTATGAGCCCGACATTGCCCTGTTCGTACCGGACAATGATCCATTGAGGTTCTACAAGGCCCTTTCAGGATGGGCGGACGCACTGGTAAAGCCCGGAGGCAAATGCTTTTTTGAAATCAATGAGGCCTTCGGTCCGCAGGTCAGCGAACTGTTCGTGAGCAGAGGATTCAGCGATGTCAGGATAATCGAGGACTTCCACGGCAAAAACAGATTTGCCGTTTTCACTAAATGGTTCTAATTTTGTACGCATGATAAAGCGCTGCTTCATATTATCGGCACTCATGATAACGTCCTACGCCGCCACAGCACAAAAAGACACTGTGACCGTCATTGCCCAGTGGCTGCCTCAGGCTCAGTTTGCCGGCATCATCATGGCTTATGAGAAAGGTTTCTACGAAGAGGCCGGCATCGAGGCAGAGATAAAATACGTGGAAGAATCTGTCTCCAGCACGGACATGCTGGAGAGCGGTGAGGCGGACATCATCACATCCATGCTGGTGGATGCACTTATCGCCAGGGACATGGGCCTGCCTTTGGTAAATATTCTCCAGACCTCCGGCACCAATTCATGCATGTTCATCTCCCATACTCCCCTGAATGATGTCCACGACCTTGACGGCATGCGTGTAGCCAGTTGGGCCGGAGGGTTTTACGAGACAGCCATGTGCTTCGCCAACTACAAGTCCCTGAATATAGAATGGATTCCCATCCTGTCAAACATCTACCCTTTTTCCGAAGGAGCAGTGGATGCCATGGTGGCTACAGAATACAACGAGTACTTCCAGATTATGATGGCAGGCATAGACATCGATGAGGACAATATAATCTACCTGAAGGATGAGGGGTACGACATTCCGGAAGACGGTGTCTACACCACAGAAGAATATTACAGTTCCCACAAGGATGTCGTGGACCGCTTCGTCCAGGCCACAGTCCGGGGATGGGAATGGGTCCGCAATCCGGAGAATCAGGATGAGACAGTAGACACGATTACCCGGATAATGAAAAAAAAGAACATCCCTACCAGTAAGGTCAACCAGAAGTATATGCTGAATACAGTACTCCGCCTTCAGGAAGACAGTCTGGGGAATGTGCCGTACAGACTAGACAAGTCCAGGTTTGATTTCACTGTCAGAATGTTGAAAGAAAGCAACTTCATTCTGAGAACGATTGACTATGATGATTTCGTCCGCATGCCGGACACAGACAGATGAGTATGTTCAAGTCATTTGCCAACAAGATAAGCGTCTATGTCATTCTGCTGACAGCCGCCCTGTTCCTGATAACAGCAATAACAGTGAACAGGTACAGCTATCGGTATGTCCGCAGCGAAGCCATAACCAACGCCTTCAGCCAGCTTAAAGCCCTCAACATGGAAATGGAAGGCACACTCAGCTCGATATCGACAGCCATGAACAACATCGCGCCGCGGGCAGAGTGGCTGGCGCTGAACAGCAGCGACACGACTGAATTTATGAGCCTGCTGCGGGATGTCCTCGCCAACACCCCCCAGCTGACGGACATCGTCATAAGCCTTAAGCCGTATTTCTACCGGGATCATCATACATTCAGCGCCTATGCCTTCAAGGGAGATGACTCCATCCACACCTACATGATAAACCGGGACAACTACGACTACACTTATTACGACTGGTACGTGATACCCCGCTGCACAGGCAACAGTTACTGGACGGATCCCTACATAGACAAAGTCTGGGGAAATCTTTCGATGTGCTCTTATTCCGTACCTCTGAAAGACAGGGAAGACAGATTCATAGGCGTCCTCTGCGCAGGCATTGAAACTGCCTGGTTCACTGACATGATCGACAGTATACGCATGTATGACAACTCCTACAATTTCCTTATAGGCAAGACAGCAGGATACATAGTACATCCGGACCCGGAATTCATAATAAACGAGACTATTTTCACTCACGCCCTCCTCAAAGGTGACAGCACCCTGGCAAACATCGGCCGCAGAATGATCTCCGGCGAGACAGGGATGGAGGAAATCGACATCAGCGGGGAGCACAGTATGGTATTCTTCACCCCCATACGGTCCAACGGCTGGAGCATCGCCACTGTCTGCCCCAAGAGCGATATCTTTGCGGAAGTATACCGCCTCTCCAGGGCCATGGCCTTTATCGCCCTGATCTCCATCATCCTTATGGTGCTTATTATCAGGATGACCATCTACAGAGCGACCCGTCCCCTTACACTGCTCGCCGAATCCGCGGACAGAATCGCCGAAGGTAACTTCAGCGTACCTTTACCCGACTTCTCCGGAGACGATGAGGTAGGCCGGCTCGGCAGGTCCTTCTCGACCATGCAGACATCCCTGTCCTCTTACATGGAACGCCTGCGGCGCACCACCGCGGCCAAGGAACGCATTGAAAGCGAGCTCAGCATCGCCCGCGAGATCCAGATGGGAATGGTTCCCAAGACATTCCCCCCATATCCGGAAAGGGATGACATCGACATTTACGCCATCCTGAATCCTGCAAAGGAAATCGGAGGCGACCTCTACGACTTCTTCATCAAAGACAACATGTTGTTCTTCGCTATCGGCGATGTCTCCGGCAAAGGCGTGCCCGCTTCCCTGCTGATGGCCGTGACCCGCAGTCATTTCCGGTCCGTAGCATCCACACTCAAAGCTCCCTCCGCAATCATCGAGTCGATGAACAAGGCCCTGTCCGGGACCAACGACTCAAACATGTTCGTCACTTTCTTCACCGGCATACTGGACCTAGACACCGGAAAAGTAGAGTATTCCAACGCAGGGCATAATCCGCCCATGATTCTGGGCCCGTCCGGACAAGTAACACGGCTGAATCCCGATCCCAACCTGCCTATCGGCTTCTTCCCCGATTACAAATATACGGAAGGAACCTTCCTCCTGGAGCCTGGTTCGGCCCTTATTCTCTATACTGACGGACTTACCGAAGCAGAAAACAAAGAGCACGAGCTGTACGGTGAAGGCAGGCTCACAGCCTCAGTCGCCGCCCAGAAAGACAAAGACGCCGCAGCCACCATCGCAGGACTCTACTCCGATGTAGAGTGCCATGTCAATGGAGCCGCGCAGAGCGACGACCTGACCATTCTTGCAATCAAATACATAGGAAACAACAGCATGAACAGCAAGGACACCAGAATCCTAAGCCTGGACAACCAGGTCTCGGAACTTACAAAGCTGAGTGCCTTCGTAGAACAGACATGCGGGGAGGCAGGCGTAGACCAGACGCTGACAATGAGCATCAACCTCGCTCTTGAAGAGGCCGTCTCCAATGTCATATTCTACGCGTTCCCAAAAGGCGAGACAGGACACCGCATCACCGTTAAGTTCACCCTGCGCGGCAACGAACTGAGATACACCATCTTTGACCGCGGCATCCCTTTCAATCCCCTGGCAAGGGCAGATACCGATATAACCCTCAGCGCCGAGGACCGCAGTATCGGAGGTCTGGGCATCTTCCTTGTAAAACAGATCATGGACCGGGTGGAATACGAACGGAAAGGTGCGGAAAACATACTGAAATTAACAAAAATAATATAAAATAAGCGACAATATGGATCTTAGCATCAGCATTGAAAACGGCAAGACGCGGGCCAGGGTAACCGGCCGGCTGGACACTACAAACTCCGAGGAGTTCGAAAAGAAAATGGCTCCTATGCTGGAGGGAGGCAATCCGGACATAGAGATGGACTGCTCGGAACTCGAATACATCAGCAGCTCCGGTCTCAGACTGTTCCTCACCCTTCAGAAAAGCGTCAACGCAAGAGGTGGAAAACTCGTCATCCTCAACATGCAGGACCCTATCAAGGAGATATTCAATATGACTGGATTCTCCCGCATCATGACCATCATGTAAGCAGACCAGCTTCCATGACAGCCCTGGCGACAGCCATGTCCTCGGGTGTCGTCAGCTTGATATTGAAGCGGCTGCCCCTGCAGAAATGCAAGGGTATGCCGTTTTTTTCCACAACCGATGCATCATCCGTAAAATCAGGAGAATATGCTGTCTCATAAGCTTTTTTCAAGACTTCCGTGTGAAAGATCTGAGGTGTCTGCACCAGCCTGTACATGCTTCTGTCCACGACATGTGTAATGGCTACCGGAATCCCATCCTGCCCCGCACTCTCCTCCACTGACCTCATCGAATCCGCCACCGGAATGACCGGCACCACCGCCGGATACTCCTCCGCCTCTGCGTACAGCGCAGCCACATCATCCTTGCGCAAGAGCGGCCTTACCCCGTCGTGTACCGCGACCAGAGCTCCATCAGGAAGATACTTCATAGCCTTGCGTACGGAATGGAACCTGGTTATGCCTCCGGAGACCAGGACGCAGGGAAATATAAAATCATTCTTCCGACAGTAATCCAGCCAGTGACCGCGTATGGAAGCATTGATGGAAATTATCACATTGACCTTGAAAGGAAGGCCCAGAAACAGCTCGACGGTATGGCGCAAAACCGGCTTCCCGCAAAGCGGAAGTATCTGTTTGGGAACTTCGGCTCCCATCCTCGTGCCGGTCCCTCCGGCCGGAATTATGACATATCTTTCCCTCATCTGAGTATGCTCAAATATTTTTTTCAAATGTACAATATATATACTATTTATTACTATTTTTGTAGCCTGAACACCGCAAAACGGTACAACAAAAAAGTTTTTCACCCGATATGAACAGCGACAGAACGATCCAGAGAGCACTGATTTCAGTGTACGACAAGAATCTCATCCTAGACATTGCTAATGAGCTGGTTAACCTAGGTGTGGAGATACTCTCCACCGGGGGCACCCAACACTATCTGGCATCCCATAACATTCCGGTTACAGCCGTCGAGGACGTGACCGGATACCCTTCCATCTTCGGAGGCCGAGTGAAGACCCTTCATCCGAAAGTCATGGGCGGTATACTCTTCCGCAGGGAAGAGACATCGGACCTGGCGGAGCAGGAGAAATATGAGATTCCGGGCATCGACCTCGTGATCGTGGACCTCTACCCGTTCGAAGAATATGTCGCCAAAGACGCCTCGGAAGAAGAGATAATCGAAAAGATTGACATAGGCGGCATCACCCTCATACGCGCTGCCGCAAAGAACTTCCGTGACGTAATCATTGTCCCCGGCAAGGACTCCTACGCTGACCTGCTGGAGCTGCTCCGCACTAAAAAGGGAGTCTCCTCCATTGAGGACCGCCGCCGCTTCGCCGCCAAAGCCTTCCTCAAGAGTTCCGGATATGACACCCACATTTTCCAGTACTTCAACCGCAGGGAAGAGATACCTGCATTCACTGCCAGCGAGACCCGCCCCACCCATCTGCGCTATGGAGAGAACCCCCACCAGAAAGCCATGTTCTACGGATCGGAGGGTGCCCTCCCCGAGCAGCTGCACGGCAAGGAGATTTCCTACAACAACATGCTGGACATCGAGGCTGCCCTTGAGCTCATCTCGGACTTCGACCGCACCGCAGTGGCCGTCATCAAGCACAACAACGCCTGCGGCTGCGCCGAGGGCACGACCGTACTGGACGCTTGGAACGCAGCCCTGGCCGCCGACCCCGTATCCGCATTCGGAGGCATCATCGTCTCGAACCGCCCGATAGACAAGGCCACGGCCGAGGAGATGCACAAGATATTCTTCGAGGTGGTCATCGCCCCGGACTACTCGCCCGAGGCCCTGGACATCCTCGAGGGCAAGAAGAACCGCATCATCCTGCGCAGCGCATCCGCCCGTCCCTCAGCGGTGAAGTTCCGCTCGATGCTGGGCGGCGTGCTCGTTCAGGACAGGGACACTTTCAAAGAATCTCCGTCCGACCTGAGGACCGTAACCAAGATTGAGCCCACCCGTGAGCAGATAGACGATATGCTCTTCGCCAACATCATAGTCAAGCACTCCAAGTCCAATGCCATCGTACTTGCCAAGGATCACCGCCTGATAGCCAGCGGTATCGGCCAGACCTCCAGGGTAGATGCCCTCAAGCAGGCCATAGAGAAGGCCCGCAGCTTCGGATTCTCCCTCGAGGGAGCCGTGATGGCCTCGGACGCTTTCTTCCCCTTCGCCGACTGTGTGGAAATCGCCGACAAGGCCGGTATCAAGGCAGTCATTCATCCGGGAGGCTCCATCCGCGACAACGAGAGCGTGGAATACTGCGACGCCCACGGACTGGCCATGGTCATGACAGGGCACAGACATTTCAAGCATTAATTTTTAACTGACAGAACTGATATGGGATTCTCATTTCTGACACAGGAGCTGGCCATGGACCTGGGAACGGCGAACACCGTCATCCTCCAGGACGGCAAGATAGTAGTAGACGAACCTTCAGTAATAGCATTCGACCAGAGTAACGGCAAGGCCATCGCCGTAGGGCAGAAGGCCAAGCTGATGTACGAGAAGACACACCCCAACATCAAGACCATCCGCCCGCTCCGCGACGGAGTCATCGCTGACTTCAACGCAGCAGAACAGATGATCCGAGGATTCGTAAAGATGATCAACTACAAGCGGTCTTTCTTCACACCCAACCTCAAGATGGTCATCTGCATCCCTAAAGGCAGTACAGAGGTGGAAATCAGGGCAGTACGCGACTCGGCAGAGCACGCCGGAGCACGTGACATATACATGATCTTCGAGCCCATGGCCGCAGCTATGGGTATAGGCCTTGACGTAACGGCTCCTGCCGGCAACATGGTAGTCGACATAGGAGGAGGCACCTCCGAGATTGCCGTCATATCCCTCGGCGGCATCGTTACCAGTCAGTCAATAAGGGTGGCCGGTGACGTATTCACCTCCGACATACAGCAATACATGAGACAGCAGCACAACATAAAGGTCGGAGAGATCACCTCAGAGCAGATCAAGATAAGCATCGGGGCCGCCATCCCGGACCTGGAAAACCCGCCTGAACCTTTCATCGTCCGCGGGCCCAACCTGATGACCGCCCATCCCGTAGAAATCGCTGTCACCAGCCAGGAAGTCGCACACTGTCTTGACAAATCCATTGCCAAGATAGAGGCCGCTGTACTTCAGGTACTTGAGCAGACTCCACCCGAGCTCTACCAGGACATCGTAGAGAAAGGGATTTTCCTCACCGGCGGCGGCGCGCTCCTCAGAGGTCTGGACAAGAGGCTGTACGACAAGATAAACATACCTTTCCACGTAGGCGAGGATCCCCTGAGAGCCGTTGCCAGAGGCACGAGCATTGCCCTGAGAAACCCCTCCCAGTATCCATTCCTGATGCGCTGACAGACCTGGCGCGTACCGCTGATGAAAGGCAGGAGCAAGTACATACTATATTTGGTCAACATTATCGTCTTCATCTTCCTGGAGGCAGTTTCGCTGTGGCTCATAACCGACAACAGCGTACTCCAGCGCTCCGGCATCATGAAGTCCCTGTCGAACATCACCAGCGCGTTCGCTTCTACTGCCGGCAATATAGGCCGCTATTTCAGTCTAGCGGACGTCAACAGGCAGCTCGCAGAAGAGAATGTCGGTCTGCGCAGGGAGAACGACAGACTGCGCTCCATCCTGGCAGACAACGCAGTGCCCGATTCCCTGCAGGACGAAAGTCCCATGTTTGACTACATTCCCGCGCTGGTGGTATCCAACAGTACCGACCGCCTGCACAATGTAATTATCATCAACAAGGGGCTGCGCGACGGGATAAAGGAAGACATGGGAGTCATCACGGACAGAGGCATCGTAGGATATGTGCAGAGCGCCGGCGAACGGTATTCCAAGGTATCCTCGATACTGGATATAGACAACATGGTCAGTGCCATGCTGCTTCCGTCCAACACCTTCGGAGTCCTGAAATGGAACGGAAGGAGCGCAAGAAGGTCGATACTGCACGACATCCCCGTCCACACGAATTTTGCAGAAGGGGATACCGTAGTCTCCAGCGGGTACTCCCTCATCTACCCGCCGGGCATTCCCATGGGAACTGTACGGGACAAGACCCTGAGTGACGGTGTAAACTACGACATCACGGTCGATCTCTTCGAGGAATTCTCCAGACTGAAACACGTATACATCGTCTCGCGCAGGGACATCGGGCAACTCGAGAATCTGCTTGAGGACAATCAGAAACATGAAGAATACAGGCGGCAATGAAAAACACACTGCGACATATCATCATGGCCGTACTGCTGGTACTCGCCCAAGGAGCCCTGGACAACTACGTCAACCTGACTGTCTTCCTGGACCTCTCGCTCTGCCTGTACATCATCCTCATGCTGCCGTTCAGATGGGGCACGGTTCCGGCCATGCTCACAGGCTTCGTAATAGGACTGACAGTGGACATTCTGGGCAACGGCATTCCGGGAATGTCGGCTGCTGCCATGACTGCAGCCGGTCTCTGCCGGAAGGGGATACTCAGCCTCACCGGACCGAGGGACAAGGAGAAGAGGCAGTCTATTGAAAATTTCGGTATCAGAGGGTTCGTTCTGTATTCTGTACCGATCATCCTGATCTACCTGGGTGTATATATCCTGCTGGACAGCTCAGGATTCCGCCAACCCGGAGCATCCCTGGCAAGGCTTGCCATATCGCTGGTCGCAAACACCGCACTCATGGCATTTCTGTACGCCATAAGCACTGACAGCACCAGGAGAAATTAGCCATGGAGACAGACAGACACAGATACCAGTACCTGGTAATAGGCCTTGCGGTCGCATTTGCAGTCCTAACCGCACAGCTGTTCCGTCTGCAGCTTCTTGACAACAGCTTCAAGATCAGTGCCGACAACAACGCCCTTCTCTACCAGACACGCCATCCGGCAAGAGGGCTTATCCTGGACCGCAACGGGAAAGTGCTGGTAGGCAATAAGAACACCTATGACATCATGGTTACCCCGCGCTATGTCAAGGACTTCGACACCATAGCCCTGTGCAGGATCCTGGACATCGATCCGGAATATGCCAGAGCGAAGTTCAAGGAATACAGGGAATACCGTACCAGGATAGGATACCGTACAGTCACGTTCGCCAGTCAGGTGTCGCAGGAACAATACAGCCGGTTTATAGAGATGGCGCACGAATTCCCTGATTTCGTTGGTGTACCGCGGACTACAAGGATGTATCCGTACAACGCCGGCGGCAACCTTCTGGGTTACGTCACTGAAGTAGACCGGGACTTTCTGGAGAGGCATCCGGACTACTCCGTCGGAGACTATACCGGCCGCACCGGACTGGAAGAAAGCTGCGAGGCCATGCTCCGGGGCGAGAAGGGCTACAGCATATATCTGCGCGATGCAAGCAACCGCATACACTCGTCATACCGCGACGGCGCCTTCGACAAGCCGGCCGTTCCCGGCAAGGATGTAGTCTCCACCATCGATGCGGAACTTCAAAACTACGGAGAGACGCTCATGCACAACAAAGTAGGCTCCGTCATTGCCATAGAACCATCCACCGGCGAAATACTCTCAATGATATCCTCTCCCGGCATAGACGTGGCCGTTCTTGGACAGATAAACAAATATTACAGTCAGATAGCCTCCGATCCTTTTACCCCCATGTTCAACAGGGCAGTCATGTCCCCACAGCCCCCCGGATCCGTATTCAAGCTGGTAAACGCACTGATCGGGCTTCAGGAGGGCACTGTCTCGGCCGCTACTGAATTTCCCTGCCACAATGGCTTCTCAGCCAGGGGCATCCATGTGGGCTGCCATGCTCACAAGTCTCCGGTAAACATGACAGAGGCCATCGCGACGTCCTGCAACTCATACTTCTGCTATCTTTTCCGGGATTTACTGGAAAGTCCGGCTTACGGCTCGGAAGCCAAGGCTCTGGACCGTTGGGCAGAATACGCCCGGAGTTTCGGATTCGGCATACGGCTTGGATCGGATTTCCCGTCTGAAATGGCCGGATTCGTTCCTACCTCCGAGACCTATGACAGAGCATACGGGAAAGGCAGATGGAAGGCCCTGTCCGTAATTTCCCTTTCCATCGGACAGGGAGAGCTCGGCTGCACTCCCCTTCACCTGGCAAATCTGGCCGCCACCATCGCCAACCGTGGCTGGTACCGCATTCCCCACATAGTCCGGGGGCACGGCAGCGACTCCACCGATGCAAAATACCGCGAAAAACACCTGACAATGGTAGACACAGCCCAGTTCGAGAAAATCATCGAAGGCATGTACCAGGCAGTAAACGCACCGGAAGAAGTCAGCGCCACGGCACGCATAGCCGCAGTCAAGGGTCTTGACATCTGCGGCAAGACCGGCACGGCGCAGAACCCTCACGGAGACGAGCACGCGGTATTCGTATGCTTCGCACCAAGGGAAAACCCGAAAATCGCCATAGCGGTATATCTGGAAAATGCGGGCTACGGAGGAACATGGGCTGCCCCGATAGCATCTCTGATGGTGGAAAAATACCTGGCAGGAAAGATTTCTCCCGAACGCAAATGGCTCGAGCAGCGCATGCTTGAAACCAGTCTGCTGCACAAAGTTCCGGCAAGCCCCGACTACGTACCTCCTAAAAAAGACAATAACCGATGAACTCTTCCGGAAACATATACAGGAACCTGGACTGGACAGTGATCGGATGTTATGCAGCTCTTGCTCTTTTCGGCTGGATCAACATCTATGCTTCCACATACAGTGAGGAGGCTGCCGGCATATTTTCCCTGGCCTCACGCAGCGGCAACCAGTTGATCTGGATCGGAGCGGCTGCCGTAGCGGCCGTACTGGTGCTTATGTTCAGTTCCAGATTCTACAAAACCATCGCCTGGCCACTATACATCCTGTCGGCCGTACTGCTTGCTGCTGTACTGGTTTTCGGACACGAGGTCAACGGTTCCAAATCATGGCTCAGCCTCCCAGGAGGTTTCGCCATACAGCCATCGGAGTTTTCCAAGATAGCCACCGCACTGTGCCTGTCCAAAGTGACAGACTCGTTCGGATTCAATCTATCCCGCACAGCTGACTTCCTGAAAACAGCGGCAATCATTATTGTCCCCGTAGGACTTATTGCCCTGGAACCGGATGTTGGAACAATTCTGGTATATTGCTCACTTGCCTTCATGCTCTACCGCGAGGGACTGCCCGGAAAGATACTCGGATACGCGGGGCTGGCCATACTTCTTTTTCTGGTGACTCTCAAATTTTCTCCATTCGTCTCCATTCTCACTGCCATAGGCATTATGGGGATTTTACGTACCCTGACCTCCAGGACACCGGTGAGAACATTTCTCATCTACGCGGCCTTTATCACAGCTGCTGCCTTCCTGCCCCGGCTGCTGGCCACAGAGCCCATATCCGGTATTACCGGCATGGCACCGGAATACTGGCTGCTGATTCTCACTGCGCCATTCCTGATATGGTTCATTATCTACAATATCCGGAGAAAAATACAGGGATGGGGCACATACGTTCTGTCTCTGATTCTGTCCATATTCCTGATACTGTCCGTGGATTTCATATTCCACAATGTCCTCCAGCCTCACCACCGCGACAGGATAGAGAACCTTCTGGGCATATCCCAGGACCTGATGGGAGCCGGCTACAATGTCAACCAGTCCAAGATAGCCATTGGCTCGGGCGGACTCACCGGCAAGGGATTCCTGGAAGGAACGCAGACCAAGTTCAACTTCGTCCCGGAGCAGAGCACCGACTTCATCTTCTGCACCATCGGGGAAGAATGGGGATTCCTGGGATGCATCGCTGTCCTGGGGCTGTACCTGACCATAATCCTGCGCATAATCTTTTCGGCAGAGAGACAGAAGGAAAGAGGCTTCCGGGTCTACAGCTACTGCGTGGCATCGATTGTATTCATGCACGTCTTCGTCAATGTAGGCATGACCATCGGAATCATGCCGGTAGTGGGAATTCCCCTGCCGCTGATCAGCTATGGAGGCTCGTCCTTCCTGACATTCACACTGCTGCTGTTCGTTCACTTGAGATTTGACCTCGAAAGATGGAAATAGGAGCGGTGCGAGTTGAAAAAATTACTAATTTTGAAGTTTGTTAGAAAATACTTTAAAATTCATAAAAAACACTGACTATGCCACTCAATTTTGTAGACAGACACAACGGTCCGAGACAGTCTCAGATCAAGCACATGCTGGATGTCATCGGCGTGGGCTCCGTAGACGAGCTCATCAAGCAGACTATTCCTTCCGACATCCTGCTCAGCGAGCCCCTCAAGCTGGATGAGCACGTGTCCGAGCATGCCTATCTGGCACGTCTCAAGGAGATAGCATCTAAGAACCGTAACTTCCGCTCGATGATCGGTCTGGGCTTCTACGGCACCGCCTCGCTGCCCGTAATCTCCCGCAACATCTTCGAGAACCCCTCGTGGTACACATCCTACACTCCCTATCAGGCCGAGATATCCCAGGGCCGCCTGGAGGCACTCATCAACTTCCAGACCATGATCTCCTCCCTGACCGGCTTCCCCATGTCGAACTGCTCCATGTTGGACGACGCCACAGCCGCAGGTGAGGCCATGAGGATGATCCACGAGCTCCGTCCCCGCGATGCCGTGAAGGCCGGAAAGAACACATTCTTCGTGGACCGGAACATCTTCCCTCAGGTACTCTCGGTCATCGAGACCAGGGCCAAGGGTCTGGGCATAAAGGTAACCGTAGGCGACTGGAAGGAAGTCCTCGCAGCCGGTTTCGACCCCGAGT
Source organism: Candidatus Coprenecus merdipullorum (assembly GCA_019118865.1). Lineage (GTDB taxonomy): Bacteria > Bacteroidota > Bacteroidia > Bacteroidales > UBA932 > Coprenecus > Coprenecus merdipullorum. Next base: position 24,077 of record DWYD01000199.1, read on the forward strand.
GCTACGGAGCGCTGCTCCAGTATCCCGCAGCTGACGGTGAGGTCCGCGACTACACCGCATTCTGCGACGCAGCCCACAAGGCCGGTATGCTCGTGGCCGCCCACTGCGACATCCTCGCACTGGCAGTCATGAAGGAGCCCGCCGCATGGGGAGCCGACGTAGCTGTCGGTACTGCCCAGAGATTCGGCCTCGGCATGGGTTACGGCGGTCCTACAGCAGGCTGGATGGCTACCCGCGACCAGTACAAGAGAAATATTCCCGGCCGTATCATCGGCGTATCCGTTGACCGTCTCGGCAAGAATGCCCTCCGTCTGGCCCTCCAGACCCGCGAGCAGCACATCAAGAGAGAGAAGGCCACCTCGAACATCTGCACCGCCACAGCCCTGATGGCAGTGATGTCCGGCATGTACGCCGCATACCACGGACCCGAGGGCATCCGCGATATAGCCATGAACGCCTTCAACTACGCCCATGCTATGGCAGCCCTGCTCCGCAAGGGTGGATATAAGCTCGCCAACGAGGACTTCTTCGACACCATCCGCGTGCTCGGAGTCAACGCCGGCGAGATCCGCGAGAAGGCCGAGGCCGCAGGCTTCAACTTCTACTATCCCGATGACCAGACCGTACAGATCTCCTTCGACGAGCTGTCCGACTGCGCCGAGGCCGTGAAGATCGCTGAGATCTTCGGAGTCAAGGCTGAGTGCGCCCGCGGCACCGAGTATCCCGTGCCCATGAAGAGGGAGAGCGCCATCCTCACCGAGAGCATCTTCAACAAGTACCACTCGGAGACCGAGATGATGCGCTACATCAAGAAACTCGAGCGCAAGGACATCTCCCTGACCCACTCCATGATACCTCTGGGCTCCTGCACCATGAAGCTCAACGCAGCGGCCGAGATGCTGCCCCTGAGCTGGAGCGAGCTCACCGACGTGCATCCCTTCGCACCCACATGGCAGACCGAAGGGTACAATCAGATACTGTCAGAGCTGGAGCATGACCTCTGCGTCATCACCGGATTTGACCGCTGCTCCCTGCAACCCAACTCCGGCGCCGCAGGCGAGTATGCCGGACTGATGACCATCCGCCGCTATCTCGAGGCTCAGGGCCAGGGCGCGCGCAACACCGTCGTCATCCCTACCTCCGCTCACGGAACCAACCCCGCCAGCGCCGCCATGGCCGGATTCAACATCGTCCTGGTCGGCTGCGACGAGCACGGCAACATCAACGTGGACGAGCTGCGCCAGAAGGCCGAGGCCAATAAGGACAGCCTGGCCGGCATCATGATCACCTATCCTTCGACCCACGGAGTATTCG
>DWYD01000025.1 GCA_019118865.1 Candidatus Coprenecus merdipullorum
GGACCATGGCGGCGTACGCATCGGGGACGGATGCCAGATAGGGCACAATGTGGTGTTTGCCACGCTCAACCATTTTCTGGAGCCGGAGAAGCGCAAGATGACCCATTCCGCACCTATCGTCCTGGGGAAGAACGTCTGGGTAGGCTCCAATGCCACTATCCTGCAAGGCGTGACCATCGGCGACAATGCCGTGATAGGTGCCGGGGCGGTCGTTACGGGCGACATACCGGCCAATACCGTCGCAGCCGGCGTCCCGGCAAAGGTGATTAAGCACATATAATCAGCAAAAACGCACGGACGTTTCCGATGCGTTCTCTGCCATTAGAACGGGAATACCAGCGGAGTGAATACCAGCGTCGCTATCAGCATTATGATATTCATGAAGATACCTATGCGCATGAAATCGGAGAACCGGTAACCTCCCGGGCCGTAGACCAGCATGTGGGTCGGCGAACCGATCGGCGAGGCAAAGCACAGGCTGACGGAGATGAGCAGTCCGATGCAGAATGTCAGCGGATTGACGTTCATTACCAGTGCAGTCTCGTATGCCACGGGATACAGGATGGCGGCAGCAGCCGTATTGCTGACGAACTCCGACAGCACCACACCGCATACGCAGATGCACGTCAGCACCCAGAACGGGCTGTTGCCCGCCAGTGCGAGCAGATTGTCAGCCAGCAGTTTCGCCAGCCCTACCCTTTCAATCGCCATACCCATGCAGACCGAGCCGGCGAATATCATCAGGATGCTCCAGTCGATACTGTCCCTTGCCTGTTTGATGCTGCAGCAGTGTGTGATGATCATGGCAAACGCCGCTAAGAAGCAGGAGGACATCAGCGGCAGCACATTGAACGACGACAGCAGTATCATCGCGAGCATTATCAGGGCGGAGAGCACTGTCTTGCTCCCGATGTTCGGCACCTTTTCAGAGTCGAAGAGCTGCAGGTCGGAGGCGTAGCCTTCCTGACGCTTCAGAAAGGAGGGGCTGCATTCCAGCAGCAGGGTGTCTCCCTTCTCCAGAACCACTTCACGCGGACTGTCCTGGATACGCTCGCCTTCCCTTGCGACGGCCACCACCACGACATCATTGCTCTCCTCGAAGTCCGTATCCCTCATCCTCTTTCCGACAAGGGAACTGGTGAATTTCACGTTGGCCATCTGCAGGCGGCGGTTGCCATCCACTTCCTTCAGGCTGAACACGTGATGCGTGGCATTGACCAGCTGATGGGTCTTCTTCAGTTCCAGGATACGCGCCACGTCCCCGGAGAATATCAGACGGTCGCCTCCGAAGATAAATTCGTCCTTGCTCACGGGCGATATGATCTCATGGTCAAAGCGGATAATCTCGATGATATGACCGCCCTCCACATTGTACAGTCCCGCTTCCTCCACGGTCTTGCCGACATGGGGACATTCCGTGGGAACCATAAGCTCCACCGTATAGTCGGAGACATTCTCCAGGGCGTCCTCCTGAGACTTCCGCACAGGCAGCAGACGGCTCAGCGCCAGCATGGACAGGATGCCGACAGCCAGGCAGAGCAGTCCGACGACGGTAGGTGTGAAAAGTCCGAGCGACTGGCCGGTGTCGTCAGCGTAGAAACCGGCGATTACTAAGTTGGTAGGCGAGCCGATCAGGGTGAGTATGCCGCCCAGTCCAGAGGCGTAGCTTAACGGTATCAGGAGTTTGGAAGGTGCGATATTGAGCCGTTTCGCCCACATCTGCACGGCCTTCAGGAACAGTGCCACGACAGTCGTATTGCTGAGTACGGAACTCATCATGGAGACCGGCAGCATCAGCCGAATGAGGGCTTTGCTATAGGTCTTTGGCGTCCCCAGACAATACTTGACAATCCATTGCAGCACACCGGAATACACCAGTCCGGCAATTATGACGAACAACGTGCCCGTCATGACCACCGACTCAGAGCCGAAACTGCTGAGCGCGTCTTTCACAGGCAGTACGCCGGTAACGGCAAATACCACCAGACTTCCCATGAACACGTAGTCGCCGGGCAATTTCGTAAATAACATCAACCCGAAGACCACCAGGATAGTAAGCAGCACGATCCACATGTTCAGGTTCATCCCTAAGAAGATAAAGCTTTCCATTTTCTGTTTTCAAAATAACCGCGCAAAGATAGCATTTATCGGATTTCCCACATCATACCTTTACTCATACACTATAAATTTTCCTATATTTGCGTTCATAAGCCATCTAAAATATGAAAATGAAGCCCCCCTTCATCCGCATACCGGCAGTACTCATCTCCACCGTCCTGACTCTTTCGGCGCTGACCGGCTGCCGCGGAACCTCCTCATCCTCAGATACCGATACCCACCCGTACGGACAGGCCGCATCCGCCGTCAGAAATCATGACCGGCCGGAGATGCTGGAGCATCTCTCCGCCGGACTTCCGGAAATCCGGAAAGTGACCGAGGTCTTTGCCGTCAAGGGTGCCGACACACTGCGGCTCGACCGGTATTTCGTGCCCGGAGCGGACTCATGTACCTCACCCGTAGTTGTCTTCGTGTTCGGCGGGGGTTTCAGGTTCGGCGAAAGGTACTCCGAAATGTTCGTGCCCTATTTCGAGTTCCTGGCCCGTCACGGCTGCACGGTCGCCTCGATAGACTACCGCACCATGCTGGGCCGGATAACCTTCGACGGACGCCCCTCCCCCGTCGATTTCATGAATATTCTTCAGTCCGCCATTGACACTGCCGTAGTGGACCTGTACGACGCGACGCGGTACATCGCGCAGCAGCGGGAGGCCTGGGGCATTGACCCTGAGAAAATTGTCATCAGCGGCTCCAGCGCCGGGGCCATCACCGTCCTGCAGGCCGAGTA
>DWYD01000200.1 GCA_019118865.1 Candidatus Coprenecus merdipullorum
CGTTCATCCTGCGTATCGTCTCCTCCAGCGGCCGGGTGACCTCCAGTTCCGTCTCGTATGCCGTCGCTCCGGGATAGACTGCAGCCCCCACTGCGACCTTGACCTTGATCTCCGGGTCCTCGAGCTTGCTCATGCTGTTGTAGGCGAAGACTCCGCCCACGACGAGGCAGATGAGCACCGCCACGACCAGTATCTTGTTCTTCAGTGCGTATTCTGCTATGTTCATGGCTCCGTAGGTTTACAGTAGATTGCCCGGGTTGGTAGCGGACTTGCCGGGGAGCACCTTGACCTGTGCTCCGTCCTTCAGGGAATTGACTCCGGCGGTTACGACTGTCTCCCCGGCCTTCAGTCCGGAGATGATGCGGGCGTTGCCGTCGCGGTCGATGTCATCGGCGGTTACAGACCGTCTCTGTACCTTACCCTGACTTACCACCCAGACGCAGGTGGCGCCTCTGTCCTCGAAGAGGGCTGTGGCCGGAATGCTGACCGTGCCCTCCTCGTCCGTGCGGTACTCGATGCAGACTCCGGTGCTGATGCCGGAGTGGGGCAGGGTCCCATCCGATGCCGGCCGGAGGGCGTAGCGGGCGGTGAAGAGCTGGTTGAGATTGGCCTTCTTGGTTATGTCGATGAGCCTGAGTTCAAATGTCTTTCCTGGATACACGTCCACTGTGCACCAGCTGCGGACGGCCTTGTCGATGTTGACGAAGTCATCCACGGGGATGTCTACCTTCACGATCGGGGCACCGTCGCTGATGAGGGTGATGACCGGCATACCGGCACCGACCGTCTCGCCGGCCTCGAAGTGCACCTGCTGGACGTAGCCGTCGAATGGTGCGAGCATCTTGGTGTCATTGAGGGCGTTCTGGTGGGCGTGGTAGAGGGCGGTTATCTGCTCCAGGCCGTAGCGGGCCTTGTCGTAGTCGTTCTGAGTGGCACTGCCTCGGTCCGAGAGCTCGATGACCCTGCCGGCCTCGGCCTTGACCTGCTCGTACTGGGCGGTGGTGGCGGCCAGCTGTATGGCGTAGTCGCGCTCCTCTATCTCGGCCAGTGTGTCACCCTGACGGACGTGCTGCCCCTCGCGGAAGTGTACTGCGGCTACAGGACCGGCAACCCTGAATGACAGGTTGACATCCTTTGCCGGCTGTATCCGGCCCGGGTAGGTGACGGTGCGGGTGCTGCCGATGCTCTGCGCCGCATCAGTTCTGACATTGGCGACGGCAGCCGCCTTGTGCTCATCTTTGTGTCCTGTCTCATTGCTTCTGCATCCTGTTGCGGCGGCAGTTGCCAGGAGGACTGCCGCTGACAGGAAGATTATGCCTCGTATGCGGTATCTCATATCATCGGTATTTTATCAGTATTTAATAGCCTATTAAGACGACCGTATGTAGACCGCAAAAAATATACCAAGTCCTTGCTGATGTCGGCGCATCCGATTCCGCGTGTGATGTCTCCGCCTCCGTATGCGTGGGTCAGAACCGTATGCCCAGCCCGATGCCGCTTGGCTGCGCCCCAAGGGACAGCTGCGGGACGTATGCCGTCCGGGGAGAGTATCCTTCCGCTGCTTTTTTGAGCCAGGCATTGGCTATGCAGAAGAGCGGGATGCTGGCTATCAGCAGGCTCTTGCCGATTACCACGAACGGGGCGCAGAGCACCATGCCGGCAAAGAGCGGAGCGGGAGTTTTAGAACTATTCAACTGGGTTATTGTTATTGCAAGGATAGTGATGCCGGCAGCCTCCAGAACTCCTCCTATGCTGCATACGATGACGCCTGCCTTGTACAGATGTCTTCCACTGGAATACATTCCGTACATGTCCTCACTGAGAAGCGACATGGCGGCAGCCTGGCTCAGTCTGGTCCCGTCATCAGTGTACAGGTGGCCGGCCCTGCGCTCCAGGGACTGCGGGACTCCGTCTATGTATTGCGCCCGGGCCGTGACGGACAGCAGCACGAGAATGGTTAGAGTTAAGATTTTTTTCATTGTCGGATAAGTTTTGTGTGATTATTTGTCACCGGGACGGCTTATCCATGAGTCATCTACGGAGTCCGGATTCAGGATGTAGAGCCACGATTCGGTATGCTCTTCATTGTTTGAACTGTATGTCCAGTTCTCACTGTCCCAGAAATGCATATTCATGGCAACCTCCTCGTTGGGGTATGGTTTGGATTGGTGCTCGGGGTGGAACTTATACAGTGTGTCGTAGCTGGTATTCAAAATGACTAGAGTGTCAGGGTTGTGCAAATCGGAAAAACTGTTCACGAGCAAGAAAAATGGAGCACCTCTTCCTAAGCCTCCATTTTGGAATATGCATCCCGTGCCCCCGATTGGAATATAAACATAGAATATTTCAGTACTGTCAGATCTCGTAACAATGATATCTTCGCCAATCTTGTTTTCTATATACCATGAGGCACGGAAAAAAGGATCGCATGCACAAAGTATTGCGATGCTGATTATTACGGCTGAAAGTGTATATATTCTTTTCATTGTTGGAGGATTAAAATAATTATTTGTCACCGGGTCGGCTTATCCATGAGTCATCTATGGAGTCCGGAGTCAGAATGTAAGACCACGAAATAGTTAATTCTTTATGGTCAGCGTTATCAGTCCAGTTACCTTTGTCCCAGAAGTGCATATTCATGGCAATCTCCTCGTCGGGGTATGGCTTGGGGTGGTGCTCGGGGTGGAATCTGTACAGTGTGTCGTAGCTGGTACTCAAAATGACTAGAGTGTCAGGGTTGTGCAAATCGGAGAAACTGTTCTCGAGTACGTAAAATGATGAACCTCCCAAGGATGCCATTTGGAATATGCATCCTATGCCTCCATTAGGTATAAAAACATTGGAAATTTCCGAACTGTCGGACCTCGTAACGATTATGTCTTCACCGAGTCGGTTTTCTATGTACCAAGATGTGATATAGGTGAGATCACATGCTCCCAGTATTGCGATGCTGATTATTACAGCTGAAAGTGTATATATTCTTTTCATGGCTGGAGGATTAAATCTGCAAAATTGGAATTATTCGTAATTCGGAATGTAGAGGCAAGCCCGATGCCGTCGGGCTTGCTTTAATGTGACTGCGGACTTAAAATTTTGTCATTGTAAGATAAGTTTTTAGTAGTTATTTGTCACCGGGGCGGCTTATCCATGAGTCGTCCAAGGAGTCCGGGGGCAGAATGTAGAGCCACGATTTGGTATGCTCGTTATCGTTTGCGCTGTAGGTCCAGTTGTTCATATCCCAGAAGTGCATGTTCATGGCAACCTCCTCGTTGGGGTATGGCTTGGAGTGGTGTTCGGGGTGAAACTTATACAGTGTATCATAACTGGTACTCAAGATGACCAAGGTGTCAGAGTGGTACAAATTGGAGAAGCTTTCCTCTAATGCATAAAGAAATCCTCCTAAGCCTTCATCTTGGAATATGCATCCTGTACCCCCGTTTGGAATATAAACATTGGATATCTCTGAGCTGTCGGACCTCATAACGATTATGTCTTCGCCGAGTCGGTTTTCTATATACCATGAGGAGTAGTAGTAGGGGTCACATGCACCCAGCATTGCGATGCTGATTATGACGGCTGAAAGTGTATATATTCTTTTCATGGTTGATGAATTAGTGTAGTGGTTTATTGGTTGATTATGGTGTAATTTTCTCACTGGTGTAGGAGAATGTCCAAGTCCTGGACTTTGAGCCGGCCACCTCTCTCCATGACCCGCACTTGGTGAAGAGTTTTATTGACCCGTCCAGAGTGGCCCTTTCGATAATAAGACCGTTCTCGTCTGCCAGGAAGCCGTGCCGGAGTCCCAGGGTTCTCAGTCAGAACCGTATGCCCAGCCCGATGCCGCTTGGCTGCGCCCCAAGGGACAGCTGCGGGACGTATGCGAGGCCCTGTGCCCGGGTGCTGCGGGCAGCTTTGTTCAGTTGGCTGATGCCGGTGCAGTAGAGCGGGATGCTGAGTACAGCCAGAACTCCTCCGGTTATTATCGACATGTAGCCGGCTATGATGAAGGGAAGTCCGGGAGGGTGTTCTTTTCCGAGTAGTGTGAAGCCTGCGATTATCGATGCTGTGCCACCGAGGAAGAATGCGCCTCCCGTGGCACTTACCGCTATGCCGGAGATAAAGAGTCCCTTTCCGGTGCGGTACTGTCTGAATGCGTCGGGGGAAAGGAGCTCCTCGGCGGTGGTTATGTCCAGTGGAATTCCTTCCGATGTATACAGGTTGCCGCTCTCGCGGAAGAGAGTACGGTGTCCGGCGGCATACTGGGCATGTGAGGCAGTGCAGATGCCGATAGCCAGGATTATGATGGTAAGTGTTTTTTTCATGGCCATCTAATACTTTATTGAGACAGTGCTTTCTGCGCCGTTGTTATTGATGTTGATCGATGTGATGCGTCCTTCGTCATCGAGGGTGTAGCTGTAGCTGATGTCTATGGCGTCGTAGCCTTCGATGTAGCATGTCTCGCTTTCCGGCATCTTTGCGGGTGATGTGCCAAGAAGGCCGATGAGGCTGCCGTACGGGTAGGAAATCTGTGACAGGTAGCCTGGAGAGATAAGATAGATGAAGTCGAGATTGGTGTTGTTGACAATGTTTCCGTAACCAATTTCAGCGTTCAGAGTGCCGGAAACGGCAGTCATGTTCCCGTTTTCCCAGGTGTAGGTGTCTTTGTATCCGTGTGTCCAGGTAATATGCGAAAGATATCCTTCCGTGTCGTACCCGAATGTGGCAGCGGGAGTTTCCTGCCCGTCGAAAAACATGGCAGTGGCTCTTCCGTTTTCAACAGCGAAGCTGTAGTTAATGATGTAGTCGCCGTTGATGTTCTCAATGGTCAGTCTGTCGTAGTTCCAGATAAAGTTGATAGTACCGGTACTGCTAATGCCGTCCATGTGATACTGCATGTCGATACGGGAGACACTCCAGTCTGCCTCATTGTATACGAACTCGGCGGTATAGGAGTCCGTAGTTATCGTTCTGATTAGGTCTTTCTGAGGTATGGGCTCGGGCTCTGTGTTGTCCTTTTTGCATGAGACGAGAGTAAGAGCTGCTGCTAGAAATGAAATGATGATGATGTTTGTAGTTTTCATGGTATGAATATATTGGTTAAATACAAAAGTAAGCAAAATAAAGTTAATAATAATCGCTCTTATTTACTGAGCGACGAAGCGGTAAACAATTTCTCCGACCTGGCGTTCCTGGGCGTCTTGTGAGGCGGTGAAGCGGGATCCGGAGGCGGCTCTCAAGGCATAATCCCTGAGGCACTGGTCCGGCGAGGATACGGCTTCTATGATTTTGACCCCCGTTACATATCCTTTGCGATTGACGATGATGCTGACAGAGACATCGCCGCCGCCCATGCACTTGTAAGCAGGGACGGGAAGGTTCATTGCCTTTCGTCCTTCGAGGGTGTATGAGATGACGGACGGTCCCTGATAGGCTTCGGTTTCCTTGCCGCCGTCCTCTTTGTAGACTGATACCTGGTCTTCGGATGATGACGCCTCCTCGACTTCCCTGCGGGACTGGTCCAGCCGTTCCTGGAGTTCGCGGGCCTCCCTGTAGATGTCCTCAGGATGATCGTGACGGTCATCCCTCAGCGGCTCGGATGCGTCCACGGCAACATTTCGGATGGACTGGGAATTCTGGCTGCGCGAGGCGTTGAGCAGTGCGTCCAGTTCTGCCTCAATTTCCTCGCTCACGCTTTCCTGCATCTGTGCCCTGGCCTCCAAGGCCTCCTGAGCTTCCTGTTGGGAGAAGTCTATGACGAATGATGTATCTCTTACAAGCTGGGTATGTATTGACCAGCACAGCAGGACGATAATCAGGAGCAGATGGACGATGAGTGTGAGATACAGTCCGGCCTTGTCATCGGTATCTACACGGAGATGCTTCAGCAGGGGCCTGAGCCGGGTATTGATCCTGGACAGCGGGCCCCTGCGCAGCTTCTCGGTGAGCTGCCGGATACGGTCAGCTATTTTTGAGGTGATTTTCAATGGTGGCGATAAGCATGTCTATGCCCACCTGATTGTGTCCGCCTTGGGGCAGAATCAGGTCGGCGTATCTCTTGGAAGGTTCAATGAACTGCAGGTGCATGGGCTTCAGGACTCTCTCGTACCGTTCTATAACTTTGCCGACGTCCCTGCCTCTTTCCATAATGTCGCGGGAAATTACTCTGACAAGGCGGTCGTCCGGGTCTGCATCCACGTATACCAGTATGTCCATCATCTTGCGCAGCCTGGCATCTGTGAAGATAAGAATGCCTTCTACCAGGATAATATCTGCCGGATGAACAGTTACTGTTTCGGTGGCTGACCGGGTGCAGGTCAGATAGGAGTATATGGGCTGTTGGACGGACCGGCCGTGCTGGAGATCTTCGAGCTGCCTGATGAGCAGGTCGAAATCAATGGCGTCCGGATGGTCGAAGTTGATTTTCTGCCGGTCCTCCAGCAGGGGGATGTCGCTGTTGTCCTTGTAGTAGGAGTCCTGGGGCACAACAACGACCTCTCCTTGGCTGAAGTGGTCTGTAATCTTCTGGACCACTGTCGTCTTACCGGAACCGGTTCCGCCGGCTATTCCTATCGTGAGCATGGCCGGGAGTCTTTAGAATTCTGCCGACTTGGGTGTCCTGGGGAACGGTATCACGTCACGGATATTGCTCATGCCTGTGACGAAGAGCAGCAGGCGCTCGAATCCCAGTCCGAAACCGCTGTGGGGGGCGGTGCCGAAACGGCGGGTGTCGAGGTACCACCACAGGTTGGTCATGTCCATGTGCAGCTCGTTGATACGGGCCATCAGCTTGTCATAGGACTCTTCCCTCTGTGAGCCGCCGATAATCTCGCCGATTTTGGGGAAGAGAACATCCATGCCGCGGACAGTCTTTCCGTCATCGTTCTGCTTCATGTAGAAGGCCTTGATGTCCTTGGGGTAGTCGGTCAGTATGACGGGCTTTCCGAAATGTTTCTCGACCAGGTAGCGCTCGTGCTCGCTCTGCAGGTCCACGCCCCATGACACAGGGTACTCGAACTTGACTCCGGACTTGGTCAGGATGTCCACCGCCTCGGTGTAGGTGGTACGTACGAAGTCGGTGTTGACAACGCTCTTGAGCCTCTCGATGAGCTCCTTGTCTATCATGTTGTTGAGGAAGATGAGGTCGTCCATGCAGTGCTCCAGGGCGTACCTTACGAGGTACTTGATGAAATCCTCCGCAAGGTCCATATTGTCCTCTATCTCGTAGAATGCCATTTCGGGTTCCACCATCCAGAATTCTGCAAGGTGTCTGGGAGTATTTGAGTTCTCCGCTCTGAAAGTGGGGCCGAAGG
>DWYD01000201.1 GCA_019118865.1 Candidatus Coprenecus merdipullorum
AGAGTACGGAAATGGTTGGGTCCGTAGTAGAACTCGAAGGGCACGGTCACATCAGCGCCGGGCTCGTACTGCACGAGGGTCGAGGCGGAGCAGGCCATCAGACGGCGCTCGGCATCGGTCTCGGGATAGAATTTCATCGAGAGGTTGCCCGACTCGAAGTTCTCCTCTGCCCGGAGAATGGCCGAGAAATACTGCTGCTGGAAGGCGAACCACTCGATGCGGGTAGTCACCTCGCGGTGCTGTCCGCCGGAGCGTCCGCCGCCGCGCATGATGCCGAGGTTCTCTATCTTCTTGACCTGACCGGGATATTTGAAATCGACGGTCGAGTAGTTCTGCTCGTTCTTGTAGCCGCGTTCGAGACGGGGCACGTCCATGTTCCAGGCTATCTCGAACTGGGAGGCGTTGCGGGGAATATGGCGGTCCATGTTCACCATGTGTACGTCGAAGTCCACCATGTAGCTGTCAGCCGGCAGGAAATAGCGGTGCTCGATGAAAGCGGTGTCCGAGAAATAGAGGCGCATCACGAGGGTGGAGTCGTTGGACACCACTGTCTCGTAGGTAAAGCCGCCGGTGTTGATGTACTGGTCGGTATAGAGCTGTAGGCCAAAGTCACTGTAATCCTCCTTCATCAGGTAGAGGTCGGTGCTGTCGCTGGTATAATAGTCCTTGATCAGGACTGAGGCGGCCTGACCTCCCTTTGTGGAGTACTTAATCCTCAACTTATTGTTTTCGAGATAATAAAAATCCTCACCACCGTTGTAAGCCTGCTCGAGAAAGGGGTTGGCGTATGTACTGACATAGGCCGGCTGTCCGTCCTGAGTTCCCTGCCCAGCCGCTGCCGAAGCGCTGTCAGCGGCCATCTGCCGGGCCATCTCCTCCGCATACTCAAAAGCCTGGGCCGCAGCCACCGAATCCCTCACCCTCTGTATCTCCTGCTGCTCTCTTGCTATCCTGGAATTATAAACGCTGAATCCTATCAACAGGAGTCCTATGAGCGTTATAGCTATTATAGTATTCTTGTTCATGCTTTATTCCTGGGTGTCGAGTTGGTGAATCTTCTCCTCGAGGGCGGCGAGTTCCTCCTTGGCGGCGTCAATCTTCTTCTGGAACTCCTTTACGAGCGAGTCAGCTTTCTTGGAACTTGCGAAGAACCCTATGTTGTTTTCGTAAGTAGCTATCTCGCTTTCCAGCTTACGGAACTTCTGGAGGAGACGGTCTCTTTCCTGGCGGGCAGGAGAAACATCTGCCCTGCCACCGCGACCACTGCGGGATGTCCGTCCACGACCGCTTCCTGGGGAGATACGGAAATCGGGGAATTTTTCCGACATTGCCGCACGATAGCTTTCCTGAACATTCTCCTTCTCCTTGAAAGGGACAAAGCCTATGCTGTTCCATCTGTCTGCAAATGCCCGTGCAGCCTTCTCATCCTCACGGAGATCTCCGGATGACACATATGCGCCTATCTCTTCGATAATAGCCTGTTTTGCTCTCAGATTGTCCACATACTGAGAATCGATGCCTCCGTAATTCTTCTCCTTGTTGTCAAAGAAATGGTCGCAGGCTGCCCTGAACCTGGCCCATACCTGATCGGACTTCTTTCTGGAGATAGGACCGACCTCCTTCCACTGCTTCTGAAGAGAAATCAGATAATCGGTAGTCTTCTTCCAGTCTGTACTGTCCATAACGGCCTCGGCCTGCTCGCACAGAGCGATCTTCTTCTCCATATTGGATGTCATCTGCTCCTTGAACTCCATATAGAAGTCCCGCTTGCGGTTATAGAACTTATCGCAGGCCGCGCGGAAACGGTCATAAATCTTCTGATTGTCTTTCTTGGAGGCGAATCCTATTTTCCTCCACTCCTTCTGAATATCCTCAAATTCCTTGGAAACCGCATTCCAGCCGTTGGAATCCTTTATATCCTTAACCGCCAGTTCCTCTGCTTTCTCGCATAGAACTGTCTTGGCCGCAAGATTTTCCTTCTGCTGCACCTTCAGATTCTCGAAATAAGCCTGATGCAACTTGTTGATGCGGGAAGTAGCGGCACGGAATCTGTCCCATATTTCCTCGCGGAACTCCTTTGCGACCGGTCCATATTCCTTCCACTCCTCGTGGAGTTTCTGGAGCTGGGCAAATGCCTCCACAACATTGGGACTCTTCTCAAGAGCCTCCGCCTTCTCGCAGAGAGCCGTCTTGACCTCCAGGTTCTTCTTGAAATCCAGATCGCGGAGTTCGTTGTTGATCTTTACATAATCGTAGAACTTCTCGACATAATGCTGATATGTATCATATATATCCTTGACACGGGCCTGAGGCACCGGACCGATCTCGCGCCAACGGCCCTGTATGGCCCGGAACTCGGGATAGGAGCGGCTCAGGTCCTCTGTATTGTCCACAAGGTTCTTCAGTTCCTCGATTATCTCCAGCTTCCGGTCAAGGTTCGCCTGTTTCTCCTTCTCAAGGTTCTGGAAATACACTGCGCGGCGTCCCTTGTAGCGGGCATACAGTTCCTTGAATGCACGCTCGATTTCGATAAATGGATTGACGGACACCTCCTGTTCCTTGCCGCCGTCTGCATCTGTACGTGACTCAACATCCCCCGTAACACCGGTCATCTGCTCATCAGCGCCATCCTCACTCACCGCATCCTCATGAACGACCTCATATCCGGATGCTCCGGGCTGCACATGGTAACCGGACGCTATTTTTTCCTCCTTGAGAACTTTATAGAAAGTAGCCTTGATGTACTCGGACTGCCTGTTGAGTTCCATAATGTCACCGTTGTCCACAAGATTGCGGAAAGTCTCCACTATCTCCTTGAGGCTCTTGGTCGAAAGGCTCTTAAGCTCTTCCTCGCTTATTACGGCGCCGCGCAGCTCTTCCTGAGCCGGAGCATCCTCCGCATCCGGTTCCTGCGCCGACGGTTCTGTCCGGGCGGTTCCGGCTTCCTCTGCAGCAGGAACTGCGTCAGCCTTGTCCACAAGCGTTCCGGCAGCTGCCACGGCAGCCGCAACAACAGCGGCCTCATCGACAACGGAATTCACTTCCGAAGCATTAACATTCAGTGATTCAGAATTCTCTACAGAATTTTCAGCAGTACTCTTCCCGAGGGAAGGATTCAAGGTCTCTTCAGTCATCGTTATCAGTTGTTAAATTGAACTTGCAAATATACATTATTTTTTAAAAGAAACGCGGTTTTAAGTAAATTTGCCCCCGCTATGAGGATAGATATTATAAGTGCAGTACCGGAACTGCTGGAAAGTCCGCTCAACCATTCGATTATAAGACGGGCCAGGGACAAGGGCCTCGTTGAGATTCATATCGTCAACCTGCATGACTATGGAAAAGGCAACTACAAGCAGATAGATGACTACGGCTTCGGAGGTGACGCCGGCATGGTCATAAAGCCGGAGCCGCTGTACAGAGCCATCACGGATCTTACATCGCAGAGAAAGTACGACCATGTCATCTACACGTCACCGGACGGAGAGATGCTGGAGCAAAATATGTGCAACAGTCTGTCCACATGCAGCAACCTTATAATCCTCTGCGGACACTACAAGGGCATCGATCACCGTATCCGCGAGCATCTCATCACCAAGGAAATTTCTATCGGCAGCTATGTCCTCAGCGGCGGAGAGCTGGCAGCATGTGTGATATGCGATTCCATTATCCGCCTCATCCCAGGAGCCCTTACCGACGAGACCTCTGCCCTGTCAGACTCATTCCAAGACGGCCTTCTGGCCCCGCCCATTTACACCAGGCCAGCTGATTTCATGGGCTGGAAAGTCCCGGAAATACTGCTGTCAGGCAACCCTAAACTTATCCGCCAATGGCAGGAAGAACAGGCCCTGGAACGCACCAGACAACTCAGGCCTGACCTGCTGGAGCACGATTAATTCTTAAGGCTATGCTCATAGGATTGTTCAAAGGGCTGATAGTAGGCATTGTAGTATCCATACCGGTCGGTCCGCTAGGTCTGTTGTGCATTCCACGCACCCTGGCGAAGGGCCGCCGCGCCGGTCTTGCCGTCGGTCTCGGCGGCTCGGCCAGTGACACTCTATATTCCGCACTGGCACTCTTCGCTCTGTCGTTCATCAACGGATTCATCGATGCGCATGAAGGTTGGGTTCTGCTTGCCGGCGGACTGATTATCAGCATAACCGGAATCAAGCTTCTGATCAGCCGTCACCAAGCCGGAAATCCGGACCGCATTACTGCCAATGCAATGAGCTCCGTCCGTCATGCAGAGGGATTCCTCAACGGCTTCCTGATATCGGTAACCAATCCTGGAACCCTTGTCTGCATGCTCTGGCTGTTCACATTTCTGGACATGGACACCTCCGGCTCTTCCGTCATGCTGGCCGAGTGGGCCGGGACAGCGCTCGGATCGGCCACATCCTGGTTCCTCATAACATGGGGTATCAGCTCTTTCCGGGAACGCATCACCATCGGCCAGCTTCATACGCTTACCCGCATCTGCGGAGCCGCCATCCTCCTTATCGGCATGGCCTCTGCCGTCAAGAGCCTGCTGTAATTATTTACCTGCCGTTCCACTTAAGGGCCTTGAAGAGCTCTACCACCACGAGGGGAACGAGAGCCAGGAGGACGATGATGCCCCACTGGTTGAGGTTCATGGAGACGAACTCGAAGGCACTCATCAGAGGCGCGATCAGCAGCACTGCGAGGGTCAGCACGAGGGACATCAGCAGGGCGAAGATCAGCGGCTTGTTGTTCAGGATATTGAACTTGAAGCGGGACTCTGTGTTGGAGTGCAGGTTGCCGGCATGTACGAGCTTGGCCATGATCAGCGAGGTAAAGGCCATGGTCTGACCGAGGGCCTCGCCGCCCTGATTCTTACCTATAATAAAGGCGGTGAGGGTAATGGCCGTCACCATAAGACCCTGATAGCTGATACGCCATATCATGCCGCGGTCCATGAAC
>DWYD01000202.1 GCA_019118865.1 Candidatus Coprenecus merdipullorum
GCTTGTCCCTTTTGAAAGTTTCTTTTGCCATAATGTCTGATTTAATGTAATTAAAATTGAGCCGGTGATGAGATTTGAACTCATGACCTCTTCCTTACCAAGGAAGCGCTCTACCCCTGAGCTACACTGGCTTTTAAATGGAGCGGAAGACGAGGTTCGAACCCGCGACCCTCAGCTTGGAAGGCTGATGCTCTACCAACTGAGCTACTTCCGCATTATGTGTGGGGAGAGAAGGATTCGAACCTCCGAAGGCGTGCGCCAGCAGATTTACAGTCTGCCCCAGTTGGCCACTTTGGTATCTCCCCTAGTATTATTTTCTATACTATATTCAATGAACTTGAGCCGATAGAGGGATTCGAACCCACGACCCGCTGATTACAAATCAGCTGCTCTGGCCAACTGAGCTATATCGGCAGCGCTTATTTTTGGGATTGCAAAGATATATCATTTATTAAAATATCCAAAACAATTTTAAAAATAATTGCAGATTGTTTTTAAAATATTTTCCGTGTCGTACCCGCATTCGGCCCTTAACTCCTTGATAGTCCCTTGCTCCACGAATTTGTCGGGGACTCCGAGACCAATGACTTTTATCCCCGGATGCCGCTCTGCAATCCATGAGGACACGGCGTCGTGCAGTCCTCCGGCGGTCATCCCGTCCTCGACAGTGATGACGGTGCCGGCCTTGGCGCAGACCTCCTCCAGGATGTCCGTGTCCAGCGGCTTGAGGAAGCGCATGTCGTAGTGGAGCGCCTCCCTGCCCGTCTCGGCGGCTCTGCGGACGGCTTCCGCAGCCCTGTTGCCTATTGGACCTATGGTGAGCACCGCCACGTCCTTTCCGGGGTGGAGGAGACGGCCGCGGCCCAGGGGGACGGTCCTGAACTCCGCTCCGCGCCAGGAGACTCCCTCGCCGTTTCCGCGGGGATACCTTATTATAATAGGACCCTGGAATGAGGGGAGGGCGGCGGTGTACATGAGGTTGCGCAGCTCCAGCTCGTCGAGGGGTGAGGCGATGACCAGGTTCGGAACGGGGCGGAAGGCGGCCATGTCAAATACGCCCTGGTGCGTGGCTCCGTCCTCTCCGACCAGACCGGCGCGGTCCAGGCAGAGGATGACCTTCAGTGTCTGGAGGGCGACGTCGTGGATGACATTGTCGTAGGCTCTCTGCATGAAGGAGGAGTAGATGTTGCAGAAGGGGAGGTAGCCAGCGGCGGCCAGACCGGCGGAGAATGTGACGGCGTGCTGCTCGGCGATGCCGACGTCGAAGGTCCGCTCGGGTATTTCCCTCATCATGATGTTCATGCCGCAGCCGGAGGCCATGGCGGGGGTGACGGCGACGATCTTCTCATCGGCCCGGGCGAGTTCCAGGAGGGTCTCTCCGAATACGTCCTGGTAGCGGGCGGCGGCGGGCTCAGCGGGGATGTTGCGTTTGCCGGTGACGGGGTCGAAGGTGCCGGGAGCGTGCCATACGGTCTGGTCCTCCTCGGCGGGACGGTAGCCCTTGCCCTTTTTGGTGATGACGTGCAGGAGCTTGGGGCCCTTGATGTTGCGCAGGGAGGCGAGGGTGGTGGTCAGCTGGCCGATGTCGTGGCCGTCGATGGCTCCGAAGTAACGGAATCCGAAGGACTCGAAGAGGGAGCCGCTGCGGAAGATGGCCATCTTGGTGCTGAACATCACTTTCTGGACCCAGCGGCGCAGGCGGGTGGAGCCTATGGTGTCCCAGACGTGGTTCTTGATGCGGTTGTAGGTCTCGGAGGTGGATATCTTGAGCAGGTAGTCGTGCAGGCCTCCGCGGCCGTGGTCGATGGAGATGTGGTTGTCGTTGAGTATGACCAGGATGTCGGTCTTCATGGCGCCGGCGTTGTTGAGGCCCTCGAAGGCCAGTCCGCCGGTCATGGCTCCGTCTCCGATGACGGCCACTATCTTCTCACCGCTGCCGGAGAGCCTGGCTGCCGTGGCCATGCCGAGGGCGGCGCTGACGGATGTGGACGAGTGACCGACTCCGAAGGCGTCGAAAAGGCTCTCGGACATTTTAGGGAAACCGCTTATGCCGCCGTAGGTCCGGTTGGTGCGGAACTGTTCCCGGCGGCCGGTGATGATCTTGTGGGCGTAGGCCTGATGTCCCACGTCCCAGACGATCTTGTCAGTAGGGGTGTTGTAGGTGTAGTGCAGGGCAACGGCCAGCTCGACCGCGCCGAGACTCGAGCCCAGATGGCCCGGGTTCGTGGCGCAGCATCCGATCATGTACTGCCGTATCTCGCTGCAGAGGGTCTCCAGCTGCTTGACAGAAAAGCCCCGGATATCCTCGGGGCTGTTGACTTTCTCCAGCAGGGACATGGCCTATCTCCTGAAAATGGTCTCGTCCCTGTCCGGGCCGAGCGAGATGACGGTTACAGGCACTCCTGTCTGCTGTTCGATAAATGCGATGTATTCCTTGAACTCTGCGGGAAGGTCCTTCTCGTCGCGGATGGCCGAGAGAGGCTGCTTCCAGCCCTTGAACTCCTGATATACGGGAGTGACCTCAGCGTAGGTGTCGTAGGGCACGGTGTCCTGGGGCTTGCCGTCCACGATGTAGCCGGTGGCCACCTTGATGGTGTCGAATGTGTCCATCACGTCGGCCTTCATCATGATCAGCTCGGTGACTCCGTTGAGCATCACGGCGTACTTGAGGGCTACCATGTCCAGCCAGCCGGTGCGGCGGGGACGGCCTGTGGTGGCGCCGAACTCGTGGCCCTGGCGGCGGAGCTCCTCTCCGGTCTCATCGAAGAGCTCGGTGGGGAAGGGGCCGCTGCCCACGCGGGTGCAGTAGGCCTTGAAGATGCCGTAGACGTGGCCGATGGACGAGGGGGCTACTCCCAGTCCGAGGCATGCGCCAGGGCAGATGGTGGTCGAGGAGGTCACGAAGGGGTAGGAGCCGAAGTCCACGTCGAGCATCGAGCCCTGGGCACCCTCGGCGAGGACGCTGCTGCCCTGGGCGAGCCTGTCATTGATGTAGTACTCACCGTCCACAAGGTCAAATGTGCGGAGGTAGTCCACGGCGGCCATCCACTCCTTCACGTTGGTGTCGGGGTCGTAGGCGTAGTCAAACTGCTTGAGGAAGGCGATGTGCTTCTTCTTCAGGGCCTCGAAACGGTCCTGGAAGTCCGGAGCGAGGATGTCGCCTACGCGGAGGCCGTTGCGTCCGGTCTTGTCCATGTAGGTGGGGCCGATGCCCTTGAGGGTCGAGCCGATCTTGGACTTGCCCTTGGAGGCCTCGGATGCCGCGTCGATGATGCGGTGGGTGGGGGTGATGAGATGGGCCTTCTTGGAGATGCGGATGCGCTCCCTTACCGGGACGCCCAGCTTTTCCAGGTCCTCACACTCCTGGCTGAAGATGATGGGATCGAGGACCACGCCGCCTCCGATGAGGTTGTCAGTGCCTTCCCGGAAGATGCCCGAGGGGACGGAGTGCAGCACGAAACTGCTCTCCCCGTGATGGATCGAGTGTCCCGCATTGGGACCACCCTGGAAGCGGGCTATGATATTGTACTTCTGTGCAAGGACATCCACTATCTTGCCCTTGCCCTCGTCTCCCCACTGGAGGCCGAGGACGACGTCTACTTTTGCTGTATTGTTGCTCATGATATTTCTTCGTTATGACAATGTGTGACAACTATCGGTAATTCTATCCTAGAACGGGAGGTCGTCTCCTTCTTCTGCACCGCCATAGGAATCAGCTGGAGTGTTAGCAGGAGTGTTAGCAGGAGTGTTGTTCTGCGTGGAGGTATTGTACCCATGAGGCTGTTGGGGCTGCTGGGGCTGAGACCAGCCGTACTGCTGCTGATTTCCACCCTGCTGCCAGCCTCCGTTCTGCTGAGGCTGCTGCCATCCGCCCTGCTGCTGGGGCTGGTAGGGCTGCTGCCAGCCACCCTGCTGGTTGCCTCCTCCCTGGGAGTATCCGCTGCCCTGGTTGCCGGGATTATCCGCCTTGCGGCCCAGAAGCTGCATGTTGTCGGCGAGGATTTCGGTCATGTATTTGGTGTTGCCGTCCTTGTCGTTGTAGGAGCGGGTGCGGATGCGGCCCTCGATGAAGAGCTGCGTGCCTTTCTTGACGTACTTCTCTGCTATCTCTGCTAAGTTTCTCCAGCACACGATGTTGTGCCATTCGGTCTGCTCTTTCATCTCTCCGGTGGTGCGGTCTCTGTACCTCTCGGTGGTGGCCAGGGAGAAAGTGGCGTTCATGGTGCCGCTTTCCAAGTGCCGGATCTCGGGATCCCTTCCCGCATTTCCTATAAGTAGGACTTTATTCAGTGACATATTTGGATTGTTTTAATTTCGGACTGCTAAGATAGCATTATTTTTCGTACCTTTGACCCGAATTAATCCTAATACTCTAGATCACATGCAAGAAAAAATGGCAAAAATGCTCAACGACAGTGTTGTAGCCCGTTGGACAGCGTTGATTCTCATTGCGCTGATGATGTTTTTCGCATATATGTTCGTGGACGTGATGTCCCCTCTGAAATCCCTGATCGAGTCGGCCAGGGGCTGGGACAGCGGTGCGTTCGGAACATACGCGGCATCCGAATATATTCTGAACGTGTGCGGTTTCCTGATTCTGGCCGGTATCATCCTGGACAAGATGGGTATCCGCTTTACCGGAACTCTCTCCGCCTCCCTGATGGTGCTCGGCGCCGCGATTAAGTTCGTGGGGGTGAGCGAGTGGTTCCAGGGTACGGGCTTCAATGCCTGGCTCGACAGCTGGTGGACAGCCATGCCCGGCAGCGCCAAGATGGCCTCCCTCGGCTTCATGATTTTCGGCTGCGGCTGCGAGATGGCCGGTACCACGGTGTCCAAGTCCATAGCCAAGTGGTTTAAAGGCAAGGAGATGGCCCTCGCAATGGGCCTTGAGATGGCTATCGCCCGCCTCGGTGTGTTCGCCGTCATGTGGCTGGCGCCCATCATCTCCAACAGCTTCGACCAGTCGGTGGTGGCTCCCGTGGGCTTCTGTACCGTCCTCCTGCTCATCGGTCTGATCAACTACATAGTCTTCTCCGTGATGGATTCTAAGTTCGACAAGCAGCTGGTGGCAGCCGGTATGGCTACTGAGGAGAAGTCCCCCGAGGACGAGTTCCATATCCGCGACTTAGGCAAGATATTCTCCAGCAAGATGTTCTGGTTGGTGGCCCTGCTCTGCGTGCTCTACTACTCGGCTATCTTCCCCTTCCAGAGATATGCTCCCAACTATCTGGAGGTGACCCTCGGAGTGGACAATGCCACTGCTTCCCAGCTCTTCAGCTTCTTCCCGATTCTGGCCATGTGCCTCACGCCTCTGCTCGGTATCTTCCTGGACCGCAAGGGCAAGGGCGCCACGATGCTGATGCTCGGAGCGATAATCATGATCGTATGCCAC
>DWYD01000203.1 GCA_019118865.1 Candidatus Coprenecus merdipullorum
AGACCATAGTCTACGCCTCAGAGCGTACCGGCTGCTGGAACCTCTACAAGGCCACCCTGGCCGACGAGGACGAGCTGCATTTCGCCTATGCCACCCTTATCAATGAGGAGCCCCTGCTCAAGGATGACGGAAACGAGCGCACTTGGCCCTCGTTCTCCCCTGACGGAAAGGAAGTGGCCTTCATAGAGAACCGCAACATCCTCAAGGTACTCAACCTCGAGACCGGCAAGGTACGTCAGATCACCGACGGCACCCAGCACTACGGAGAGTTCTCCTACGACTGGTCTCCTGACGGCAAATGGTTTGCACTCACACTGATAACCAACCGCCGCGACCCCTACAGCGACATAGGCATCGTCTCCGCCTCCGGTGACATGAAGATCCACAACATCACCAACAGCGGCTACATCGACGGCTCTCCCCAGTGGGTGATGGACGGCAACGCTGTCATCTTCATCTCCAACCGCCTCGGTATGCGCTCGCACGCCTCTTGGGGCAGCCAGGACGACGTATTCATCGCCTTCATGAACCGCAAGGCATGGGAGGAGTTCAACATGAGCGAGGAGGACTATGACCTGTACAAGGAGCAGGAAAAGGCAGCCGAGAAGAAGGCCAAGGAAGCTGAGGAGGCCGAGAAGGACAAGAAGGACAAGGACTCCAAGGACAAGAAAGGCAAAAAGGACAGCGCCGCCTCTGACAAGGAGGAGAGCAAGGACATCGTCATCGAACTGGACGGCCTCGAGGACCGCGTACAGCGCCTCACCCCCATGTCCTCCACCCTGCTTTCGGCCGCTATGACCGAGGACGGAGAGACCCTCTACTTCCTCAGCTCCTTCGAAAGAGGCTTCGACCTCTGGGAGCTCAAGACCCGTACAGGCGAGATCTCACAGGTACGCAAGGGCATCTCTCCCGGCGCCTTGCATCTGGACAAGGACGGCAAGAAGCTCTACATCCTCGGTTCCCGTCCCCAGGTCATGACCCTCGCCGGAAAACAGGTAAAGCCCATCGACTTCAACATGCGCATGGAGCTTGACCGCGCAGCCGAGCGGGCCTACATGTTCGAACACGTCTTCAAGCAGGAAGAACGCAAGTTCTACAACGCCAATTACCACGGTGTCGACCTCGCCCGGCTCCAGAAGGACTATGAGCCGTTCTTAGCCCACATCAACAACAACTACGACTTCTCCGAGATGCTCTCCGAGATCCTCGGCGAGCTCAACGTCTCCCACACCGGCTCCGGATACAGCGGAGTGGGCGCCGAGAAGGCGACTCCCGCACTGGGCCTGCTCTTCGACCTCAAGTATGAAGGCGATGGCCTGAAGATCGACGAAGTCCTCGACCCGGGTCCGTTCTCCATCACCGGTTCCAAGGTCAAGGCCGGCGTCATCCTCGAGAAGATAGACGGAGAGCCCGTACTCGCAGGAGAGGACTGGTTCCCTCTGATCAACGGCAAGCGCGGCATGCAGGTGCTCTTCTCCTTCTACGACCCCGCCACCAAGGAGCGCTGGGAGATGGTCGCCTAGCCTATCTCGAGCGGCCAGCAGAACGAACTGCTCTATCAGCGCTGGGTCAAGAGCCGTGCCGCTGAAGTGGACAGCCTCTCCGGAGGACGCCTCGGCTACGTACACATCCGCTCCATGGCTGACGGCAGCTACCGCGACGTCTACGCCGACATCCTCGGTAAATACAACCTCTGCGACGGTATCGTCATCGACACCCGCCACAACGGCGGCGGCCGCCTCCACGAGGACATCGAGATCCTCTTCAGCGGAGAGAAATACCTCGAGCAGGTCATCCAGGGTACAGTAGTCTGCGACATGCCCTCGCGCCGCTACAACAAGCACTCCATCATGCTCGTGGCCGAGGACAACTACTCCAACGCCCACGGCACCCCCTGGGTCTACAAGCACCAGGGCATCGGCTCCATCGTCGGCATGCCCGTGCCCGGCACCATGACCTCGGTCAACTGGGAGACCCTCCAGGACCCCACGATGTACTTCGGCATCCCCGTAATCGGCTACCGCACCCGTGACGGCCACTACCTTGAGAACTCGCAGCTCGAGCCCGACTTCCTGGTGCGCAACAAGCCCGAGGAAGCCGTTCAGGGCCGCGACGAGCAGCTGGAGGTGGCTGTCCGCGAGCTGCTCAGGCAGATTGACGCTGACAAGGACCGCTGGTAACAGCCGCTGCAACTGCTTGCGGCGACTGACGCAATTATCAACTATGACTGCTGCCTGCCGATGAATCCATTCTGCAGGCAGCAGTGTTTTTTCCCGCCCTACATTCAACTAATCCGTTAAAGCCCCTACGGCCGTCATTACCCGGTTAAGGCTGAACTGCTGGCGTCAAGGACATCTTAATTCCCACTTTACATTTTAGTTGAGATGCATGCGTCTTATTATAAGTGCTTTATCCATTTGACGATATGTTAAGTGAATCGAATACCCGCCAAAACAGGCGTTTTTCCCATCACTTAACATTTTTTATAAAATGCAACACGCAGTCAATCAGATAGTTATAATATAACTAAAATGCAAAGTGATGATACCGTACAACATGATGAACCACCTTAGTAAAAAAACACTATTTTTGCACCCGCATCGCGGGCGTGTTGTAATTGGTAGCCAAGCCAGACTTAGGATCTGGTGCCGCAAGGCGTGGGGGTTCGAGTCCCCCCGCCCGCACAAATCAAAGCAGACATCCATCGCTAAGTGGATGTCTGCTTTTTTGATGAAAAAAAGAACACATTGCACATTCGTGACAGTCTCCATCAGAGCGGAGATTGTCAGGCTTGCCCGAATCTCAGAACGGGAAGAGCAGCGGCAGGACGAAGACCATGACTACGCCCATGATGATCTGCAGGGGCAGTCCGACTTTGATATAATCCATGAATGTATACTGGCCTGCGGGCATTACCAGCGCATTGGGCGGGGTGGAGAAGGGCGAGGCAAAGCACATGCTGGCGGCTACAGTCACACCGAAGAGCAGGGGTACGGGACTTATACCCACCTGCATGGCGCAGGTAAGTGCGATGGGAGCCATCAGCACGGCCGTCACCGTATTGCTTATGAACATGGTCATCAGGGAGGTGGTGAAATATATGCCGGCCATCAGGACGTAGGGGTTGGATCCCAGGCCACCGACCAGAGCACCGGAAATCATCGCCGACACTCCCGTCTTCTCCAGTGCCAGGGACATGGGCATCATGCCTGCGAAGAGCACGACGGTCTCCCAGTTGATAGTCTTGTAGGCAGCCTCCACACTGCGGAAGCAGCCGGTCAGTATCATCAGCACGGCGGCTATCAGCACGGCCGTAACAGGCTCCACCTTGATGAAGTCGAAAACCATCATGGCTATCATCAGCAGCATTATCAGAGCGGCCACCGGCGCCTTGTAGTCCAGCGTCACCCTGGCCGCCTGCTCCATCGGCTGTCCCAGCACCACCCAGTCGGCATCCTCACGGCTCAGACGGCCTATGTCCTGCCATGCACCCTGCACCAGGAGCACGTCCCCGCCGTGAAGCTTCTCCTTGCCCAGGTCATGCAGGATATACTCCTTCTTGCGGCGGATACCCAGGACATTGACATTGAACTTATCCCTGAATCCGGCATCCTTGACCGTCCGCCCGATAATGGTGGAAGTAGGCATGAGAACAATCTCCGCGATACCTATATCATAGAAATCCAATGTATTGCCGGCATCCGTCGAGGAAGGGGCGCCGGCAGCCATCTCCGACGAATGGCCATCCATCATCTCCAGGAAAAAGTCATCGGCGAAACAGCTGACATTCTCCGCCTCTCCTGAGACATACAGCACATCTCCCTCCTGAAAGACCGTGTCGGACGAGGCCAGCTTCTGAGTCACAGTCTTGAGAAAACGGTGCTGGGAGCCTTCTCCGCGACGGACTTCCATCAGGTTGAGACCGTAACGGTTGCGGAGGTCAAGATCCACGACAGTCTTACCGGCCACATCCGAGGAGCCGGTCACCCTCAGACGGAACAGATTGTCCGCAAGGCTGTATTCCTTCACCAGCTGGCTGAGGGACTTACCGGAAGCAGCCCGGTCATCCTTCTTTCCTTTTTCCGACAGGAAGATCTTGGTGAGCGGCAGCAGCACCAGCACGCCTACCGCCACACAGACCAGACCCACGGGCAGGAAGGAGAAGAAACCAAGCGGTTCATATCCGGCTCCGGTAAGTGTATCCTGGATAATAAGGTTGGGCGGCGTACCGATCAGGGTCATCATGCCCCCCATACTGCTGGCGAAGGCAAGCGGCATCAGCAGCCGGCCAGAATTGACTCCGGCCCCAGCAGCGAGACTCACGACTATCGGCAGCATCAACGCGACCGTACCGGTATTGCTGACGAAAGCACCTATCGCCGATGTGACAATCATGACCAGAAGGAAAAGCCGCGTCTCGCTCTTTCCCGCCAGCTTAAGTATCCTGGAGCTTATCATCTTGGCAAGTCCTGTCTGGAAAATAGCACCTCCCACGATGAACAGTCCTGCCATCATAATCACCACCGAATTGGAGAAACCGGACAAAGCCTCCGCAGGAGTAAGTATGTGGAATATCAGCAATGCTATGAGAGCGCATAGCGCCACGATGTCAGAACGGATTTTCCCCCAGACGAAGAAAACGACTGAGAGCCCAAGTATGATGAGTGTTGCCAGCATAGTCTAAGATTTATTACAATGCACAAATTTAATAAATTTGTAATTATTATGCATAAATTTGAGCCATGAAATATTTTAAAACGGCAGCCTTAATTCCAGCCCGGTACGCCTCATCCCGCTTTCCGGGCAAAATGCTGGCTTCCCTTGGAGGCAAGCCCGTCATAGTCCGCACCTGCGAGGCTGCGGTGGAAATGGGACTTTTCGACAAAGTTTACGCGGTAACGGACGATGAGCGCATCCGCACCGCCGTCACCTCCGCCAACATCCCCTGCATCATGAGCCGACGGGAGCACGAAACCGGCAGCGACCGCATTGCCGAGGCCGTGGAGGGTCTGGACTGCGATATTGTAGTCAACATCCAGGGGGACGAGCCGTTCACCCGGAAAGAGGTCATAGAGCAGGTACTCCGGCCATTCTACGAGGAAGGCGGAGAGAACATCGACCTCTGCACCCTCAAAGAAAAAATGACCTCGCCGGAAGAGATAGCCGATCCCAACAACGTCAAGGTCATCACCGACGCCTCCGGATTTGCCCTCTATTTCTCCCGGAGTCCCATACCCTATCTCCGCGACACAGAAAGCGGAGCCGGCCGGTGGCGCCACATAGGCATCTACGCCTTCCGCCGCCAGGCTCTGGAGATGTTCGCCGGCTGGCCCATGGGAGAACTGGAGGCCGCGGAGAAAATCGAGTGCCTCCGCTTCCTGGAACATGGCCGCCGCATACGGGTCGTGGAGACCTCCGGCATGCGCGTGTCCATCGACACCCCCGAAGACCTGATTCGGGCCGAACGTATCCTTCAGGGCAAATGACGCCTACGATAAAGTGGCGCAATCTAAGTGAAAAAGAGCCGTGACTGACTGTTTCAATCACGGCTCCTCAAATTTCAGCGTATCAGAAAAACTATTTTCCCATCAGCTTCCTGATAGCATTGGCAAGTCTCTTCACGCCTTCCAGCATGTCCTCGTCTGATACATAGGAGAAGTTAAGACGCAGGGTGTTCTGGCCCTTGCCGTCGCAGAAGAACACCTCGCCGATGACGAATGCCACGTTCTCCTTGATGGCGATGTCAAACAGGTCGCGTGCGTCCAGACCCTCGGGCATGGTCAGCAGCAGGAAGAGACCTCCGTCGGGACGGGTCCAGGTAACGCCCTCGGGCATGTACTCTGTCAGGTACTGGTGCATCAGATCCCTCTTGTGACGGTAGAGTTCGATGGTCTTCTGGAGGTTCCTGTCGTAGTAGCCCTTCTCCATATAGCGGGCGGCCACCTCCTGGTTGAAGATAGGGGTGCAGAGGTCGGCGGACTGCTTGGCCACGATGAGACGGTCGATGATCTCCTTCGGTGCGAGCACCCAGCCCAGACGGAAACCTGGCACGAATGTCTTCGAGAATGTGCCGAGCAGCACCACTCTCTCGGGAGCCATCGAGTACATGGTGGGATACGACTCACCCTCGTAGCGGAGCTCCTTGTAGGGGCTGTCCTCGATGATGATCAGGTCGTGCTTGCGGGCCACGTCGATAATCTCCTGACGTCTCTTGACATCCATTGTCACGCCCGTAGGGTTCTGGAAGTCTGGGATGGCGTAGATGAACTTGGGCTTCTGTCCCACAGCGCAGAGAGCGGATACCACTGCCTCGGCCTCCTCGTCATTGCGGATGCCGACGGGACGTCCCTGATATGACCAGATGGCCTGGAGAGCACCCAGATACGAGGGCAGACCGCAGAGGACGGTGTCACCGGGATTGATGAAAATCCTGGAAATCAGGTCAAGCGCCTGCTGGGAAGCGGTGGTGATGAGGATGTTCTCGATGTCCACCTTCACGCCTTCCTTCTCGTACTTCCTGGCGATCTGCTTTCTCAGGGCCACGCTGCCCTCTGTCGAGCCGTACTGGAGAATCTGTGCGGGCTTCTCGTTCATCAGCTCGTTCATAATCTCCTTGAGGTCGTCCACAGGGAAAGTCACTGCGTTGGGGAAACCGCCGCCGAAAGATATGATCTCGGGCCTGTTGGCCACGTTCAGAAGGTCGCGGATGGCGGACCTTCTCATGCTCTTGGCATTGTCTGAAAGGTAATTGATTATATCAAGTGCCATAGTTAGTGATTTGTTTATTGTTAAATTCTACAATTTTCGTGCCTACAAATTTAAGCAAATTGTAATTAAAATCCAATTTAAACTTCAAAATTTTAAGAGGTGCGGCATTTTCAAAATTATTACTAACTTTGAAAGTTAATCACACATATACGCATACACCATGCCAACACTCAGACTCACGAAACAATTCCGGTTCGAAGGGGCCCATGCACTGACCGGATACGACGGAAAATGCCGTCATATCCACGGCCACTCCTATATACTATACGTCACTGTAAAGGGCACTCCGTCCAACCCTGACGGCACCCCCAAGTCAGGCATGCTCATCGACTTCACCGACCTAAAGCGGATTGTAAACGACCATATCATAGACGTCTTCGACCACTCCCTCATCCTGCGGGAGTCAGCCCCGCTGGCGGCAGAGATAGCCTCAGCCTATCAGAGAGTCATCACCGTGCCTTTCCAGCCCACCTGCGAGAACCTGATCCTGCACTTCGCCGACATCATCCGCGGCCAGCTGCCCGCCGGAGTACACCTGCACTCGCTCCGCCTGCACGAGACCGCCACCTCCTACGTCGAGTGGTTCGAGTCCGACAACGAATAACCCCAACCTAAGGACACGCCATGAACAGACTCTTCCTCATAGACGGCCACGCCCTGATGTTCAGGATGTACTACGCCTTCATCCGCCGCCCGATGATCAACTCCCGGGGCGAGGACACCTCGGTCATCTTCGGATTCACCCGCTATCTGCTCGAGATGATAGCCCGCGAGAGGCCCACTCATCTGGCGGTCGCCTTCGACCCCCCGTGCAAGACCTTCCGCCACGAGGCCTACCCGGAGTACAAGGCCACCCGCAGCGCAGCCCCCGAGGTCATCAAGGAATCCCTCGAGCCTCTGACCGAGATAG
>DWYD01000204.1 GCA_019118865.1 Candidatus Coprenecus merdipullorum
TATTGGGGCCGTTGGCAGAGCGACTCTTTGGGCTGGTACACTCTTTTCGCCACAAATTTAAAAGGCCTGTGTTTAGTCAGGCTCTCCAATGGCCGGGCCTATATCGTCAGTAGTCGTACTCTGCTGTTGACCATAAAGCAAGGGGTGTCTGGATAATATGCTTGTAATCAGGCGGATGCTGATTATTGTGTTGCTCTATGGCTTGTTTTTTGATGCATAGAGCAACTAACCTGCGTGCAATTAATTGATAATGTGGTAGATAGTTCTATGTCAGGTGCTTTATGGTTTGTCAGAATGTGAGCAGTTGCTTTGGAGCGCAGTGCGGTGGGCGAGGCTGAATTCGCAGCCGCAGTACTGCTGGTTGTAGAACTGGCGGGCGAGGATGTTGCGACGTTCGTAGAGGCCGCCTTTGCGCCAGTTGCGGTTCCAGAAGCGGGTGAGGCCCCTGCCGCAGTGCTCCTCGGCGTAGAAGCCGGCCTCGTTGATCTGCCGGATGTCCTTCCAGCGGGAGGAGGCTGGGGTGGTGGTGAAGAGGGGGAAGCCGTGTTCGGCGGCATAGTCGGCCGCAACGCAGAGGCGGTGCTTGAAGCAGGCGAGGCAGCGTCCGCCCCGTTCCGGCTCGTCTTCGAGACCCACGGTGCATTCCAGCCATTGTTCATGTTGTCTTTCCCAAAAATCTCCTAGACCTCCCTGCCGCCCCTCTGCTCCCTCATACCCTGCGGAGACTTCTGCATAGCCCTTTCCCCCAGTATTTTCTCCGTCCAGGTCCACTATCTCCACCCCGATTTCCTTCGCGTACCTCACTATCTCATTTTTCCGCTTGAGATATTCCTCCTCGGGGAAAATGTTGGGGTTGTAGAAGATGATGGTCGGTTCATAGCCGTTCTGCCCCATCCATTCGAGGATGGCGGCGGAGCAGGGGGCGCAGCAGGAGTGAAGCAGAACTTTTTCCATCGTATCGGACAAAATTATATTTTTGCGAAAATATTGAAAATTATGGAAAGTAAAAAGGAACTTCGCAAATTGATATCGATGCGCAAGAAGCAGGTGCCTCTCGAGGAGCGCCGCCGCCGCTCTGTGCCGGTGATGGAACGTCTGATGGCGCTGCCGCGTTTCCGGAAAGCGCAGAATATTCTGTTCTACTGGGCAATGCAGGACGAGGTGGCGACTCAGGACGCTGTGCTCTCCTGTGCTGCGGCCGGGAAGAATGTGTTTCTGCCGGTAGTGGACGGGGATTTCTTGAGAATCAGAAGGTTCTCCGGTAGGGCTGCACTGACTCCGGGCGAATCGTATGCTATTCCGGAGCCTGTGGAGGGGTCGGAGGAGGTGCGGATCTCCGATATCGACCTGGTCGTGGTGCCTGGAGTGGCCTTTGATAAGGACGGTGGCCGGATGGGACGCGGCAAGGGCTTCTACGACAGGCTGCTGGCAGGGGCTTCGGACTGCTCTCAGGGCGGGCCGTACAAGGTCGGGGTCTGCTTCGACTTTCAGGTGGTGGATGCGGTGCCCAGGGAAGCTCACGATATGCTGATGGACGCGGTGGTGTGCGAGTCGCGTACTGAAATCATCCGCAATGACAACCGGGTGTGCTCGGTGTTCGGTATCCGTTATCCGATAGTCTCCGGCGGAATGGTCTGGTGCAGCGGCTGGAGGCTGGCTTCGGCGGTGAGTGCCGCGGGCGGTCTGGGTCTGCTCGGTGCCGGGTCGATGAAGCCTGAGCTGCTGCGGGAGCATATCGCCGCATGCCGCGCCGCTACTGACAGGCCGTTCGGGGTCAATGTCCCGTTGATGTCTCCGTATGCCGCAGAGCTGATGGAGGTGGTGCTGTCTGAGAAGGTTCCGGTGGTGTTTACCTCGGCCGGTAATCCCAAGACCTGGACGCCGAGGCTCAAGGATGCCGGGGTGAAGGTCGCGCATGTGGTGTCGAGCTCCAAGTTCGCTGTCAAATGCGCTGAGGCTGGGGTCGATGCGGTGGTGGCCGAGGGGTTCGAGGCCGGCGGGCACAATGGCCGGGAGGAGACGGCTACGATGGTGCTGGTACCTCAGGTCCGGGCGGCAGTATCGTTGCCTCTGCTGGCTGCGGGCGGTATCGTCTCTGGTGCGGGCATGGCCGCTGCCTTCGCTCTCGGAGCTGAGGGCGTGCAGGTCGGGACCCGTTTCGCCCTGTGCCGCGAGAGCAGTGCCAGCGAGGAGTTCAAGCAGCTCTGTCTCGGGCTCAAGGAGGGCGATACGATGCTGGCCCTCAAGAAGGTGAGCCCGACCCGCCTGATCAAGAACGATTTCTATGCGCAGGTGCAGGAGGCCGAGGACCGCGGGGCTTCGAAGGAAGAGCTCGTGGAACTGCTCGGTCGCGGCCGGGCCCGTCAGGGTATCTTCGAAGGCGACCTGTCAGCCGGCGAGCTGGAGATAGGCCAGGGCGTTTCGCTCATCTCGGACCTGCCTTCGGCTGCCGATATCGTCCGCTCGATGGTGGACGGCTACCGTCGGGCTGTGGCCGGGATGGAGGTGCTGTAATATCGAGCTCTGTCTACCACGAGGGTATGGTTTCCCGCAATTCGCTGCCGTTGCGGCAAGAACGGATGTCTCCCACCTTCGGAAGGTGGGAGAGGTCGGGAGATTGAGGGTATAATGGTAGGTGCAGGAGCGGGGTGTTTTGGTAAGTTCTAGATTTATAGGTAGTTGGAAATACAACGGGAGTCTTTCGGATATTTCGGAGTGTCCGAAAGGCTCTCGTTGTATCGTGATATAACTGACTATCAATATCTTGCGAATAATGGCTGTTGCAGTATTTACCGTTAGTTGTGAATTGTGAATTGCTTACACGTGCTCGTACCACAACGGCAGCTAATCGCGGGAAATGGTGCCGTTGTGGAAGTGGGAGATGGGAGGAAAGTGCCCTGTGCGGCCTGCGGACGCAGTGGCTTCGGGTGCGCCATGCCGCAACGGCAGCTAATCGCGGGAAATGGTGCCGTTGTGGAATGGGTCGATGGGAGGAAAGTGCCCTGTGCGGTCTGTAGTCGGTGTAGCTTCGGA
>DWYD01000026.1 GCA_019118865.1 Candidatus Coprenecus merdipullorum
TGTCTTTTAAGACATTACCCCCCCCCGACATCGAGCCTCTGATATCTCGAATTGGCACTCTTGTACTCGGGGACGATGCTCTTCATGACGAGCACCGTGTCATCCTTCTTCATGCCGTGGGCAGCAGTCCAGAGATTCTCCAGCTCCTGGTTGATCACATTTATATCATACTCACGGACCTTGGCCCTGAATATCTTCTTATGCACGGTCGGCAGCGTATTCTCCTCGTCCTTGAGCAGCTCCTCGTAGAGTTTCTCTCCGGGACGCAGACCTACGTATTTTATCTCGATGTCCTTACCCAGCTGCAGCCCGGCGAGGGATATCATCTTCTTGGCCAGATCGTCTATCTTCACGGGCTCGCCCATGTCAAATACGAAGATATCGTTGCCCTCTCCCATCGTCGCGGCCTCAAGCACCAGCGAGCAGGCCTCCGAGATGGTCATGAAGTAACGGATGATACGGGGATCCGTGACAGTGACGGGGCCACCCTTGGCTATCTGCTCCTTGAAGAGCGGGATAACGGAGCCGTTGGAGCCGAGTACATTGCCGAAACGGGTGGTGATGAACTTGGTCTTGCCGGGCATACGTTTCTCCGCTATCTCCTTGCCCACTGTCTGGACGTAGATCTCGGCTATGCGCTTTGACGCTCCCATGACGTTGGTCGGATTGACGGCCTTGTCGGTGGATATCATCACGAACTTCTCGATATTGTAGCGGATGGAGGCGTCCACAACGTTCTTGGTGCCGAAGACATTGGCCTGAACTGCCTCTACAGGGTTGGACTCCATCAGGGGCACATGCTTGTAGGCGGCGGCGTGGAAGACCACATTGGGACGGTACTTGTCAAACAGAGCGTCTATCCGGTCCTTGTTGCGCACATCCGCGATGATGAACTTCTTGTCCACGCGGGGCGCCTGGGAGCGGAGCTCGAGCTGCATGTTGTGCATCGGTGTCTCGGCGAAGTCCACCAGGATGAGCTTGCGGATAGGCATATTGACCAGCTGGCGGCAGAGCTCACCGCCTATCGAGCCGGCACCTCCGGTCACTACGACCACCTTGTCGGTGAGGAACTCGCGGATCTCGAGGATGCTGATCTTTATCTCGTCGCGGCCCAGCAGGTCCTCTATCTTGATCTCCCTTATCTTGTTGCGGAAGATATCGTCGTCAAAGTTGGCCAGGGACGGACGGACGAGAATCTGTATCCTGCGCTCAGAGCAGAACTTCACCATACGGTCCTGCTCATTGCGTGCAGTGACATTGCTAGGAAATACCATGGCAGAAATCATACGGGCCGAGACCAGACGGGAAAAATCCCGCTTATTGTCTATATGGTATATCCTATAGCCGCACAGGAGCTTGGCCTTGTCATGATTGTCCGGGGTTATGAATCCTGCGCAGCGGTAAGACGTGGAAAGAGTCTTTTCCAGGAAATTAAGCGTATTCACAGAATCATCTCCTGTTCCGTAAATCAAGGCATTTTTGACATAATAGTCAGGAACCATGGATACAGACAGGAGATTATACACATTGGTAAGCAGCACTCGGACCATAATCAGCAGGAACAGGGTCAGAATCATATCAAGCACTGCAAATATCAGAATCTGCCCCAGCATCACGGACGACACCGATGCTGTGGAGAATATTATCAGAAGAGCAGTGATTACCAGCAAAGCCTTAAGAATAGACGCCATAGAGATACGCCACATCTCGCGCATCGTCGTATGCCTGACTACCCCGGCATAGCTCCTGGTCAGGACAAAAGAGATAAGGGATATCAGCGCGGATATGCCGACGGCCGCCAGCCATACTTTGACTGGAAACACATCCCGGGACATAAAATAATCAAACACACTCATTACCAAGAGTGTGGAGATTACAGAGGTAACTGTGTCAATCAACAGCACCCAGTACCTGTTGATATAGTGCTGCGCCAGGCGCGATATAATTTTTTCCAACTTTGTGTTCTTCATATTGTTTTAGGGAGGCTGATTTGAAAAGCAAAGTTATCTATTTTTACTTCAAATGCAAAAAAGTAAAGTTGTATTTGAAAAAAATATCATTATTACCGGCTCAGCAGCATCTCCCTGTACTTGGGCAGCGGCCACAATTCGTCGTCCACGAGCATTTCCAGCTTGTCCGACACCTCGCGGATCTTCTGCATGTAGGGCAGCACCCGGGCGCAGTAGGCCTCAGCCCTCGCGGTAACGTCGGTTATCTGGTTGGCCAGACGCCTCTCCTCTATCATATCGTGCACGTCCTTGCGCAGCGAGTCCACATAGCGGGATATCTTCTCTATCATCCTCAGCTGAGAGGAGCACATCTGCCGCATACGCTCGGGGCCGAAGAGGTCCTTGAGACCCCGGCAGTTCTCTATCAGGGTGTTCTGGAACTTGATGGCCGTGGGCACGACATGGTTGACTATCAGGTCGCCCAGCACCCGCGCCTCGATCTGCAGCTTCTTGGTGTAGGTCTCCTGCTGCACCTCGTAGCGGGCGTAGAGCTCCCTGTCGGAAAGGATGCCCAGCGAGGAGAAGAGCGCGACGGTAGCCGACTCGACGAGAGCCTTGTTGGCCTCGGGCACCTCGCCCATGGGCCGCAGTCCGCGCCGCAAAGCCTCCTGCTGCCATTCCCGGCTGTAGCCGTTGCCCTCGAAACGGATGTCCTTGGATTCCAGGACATACTGCCTTATGACATTGAAGATGGCGTCGTCGTGCTTCTCCCCGGCCGCTATGCGCTCGTCCACCAGGGAGCGGAAGCGCGTCAGCTGCTGGGCCACGGCGGCGTTGAGCACGTACATCGGCGCCGATACATTGACCGAAGAGCCGACGGCCCTGAACTCGAAGCGGTTGCCGGTGAAGGCAAAGGGCGATGTACGGTTGCGGTCGGTATTGTCCGGAAGAATCTCCGGTATATCGTTGACCACCTTGAGACGGGCTCTTTCCCCTTCCTCCCCGCCGTACTCGCTCATGTCCTCGATACTGCGCAGGACCTGGTCGAGGGTCGTTCCCACGAAGACGGACATCACGGCCGGAGGGGCCTCATGCCCGCCGAGACGGTAGGAATTGTTCAGGGAGGCCACACTGGACATCAGCAGGTGGCTGTGCTGGTAGACGGCCCGGATGACCGAGACGAAGATGCTCAGGAACTGGAGGTTGGTCCTGGGCGTGCGGCCGGGCGAGAGGAGATTGACCCCGGTGTCGGTGACCAGCGACCAGTTGCAGTGCTTGCCCGAGCCGTTGACCCCGTCGAAGGGCTTCTCGTGGAAGAGGACCTTGAAATGGTGCTTCTTGGCCACCTTCCGCATCAGCAGCATGAGGATGAGGTTCTGGTCGATGGCCAGGTTGGCCTCACAGTAGAGGGGAGCGCACTCGAACTGGTTGGGCGCCACCTCATTGTGCCTGGTCTTCAGGAGGATGCCGAGCTTGTAGGCATTGACCTCGAAGTCCTTCATGAAGGCCATGGTCCTCGAAGGGATGGTGCCGAAATAGTGGTCCTCCAGCTGCTGGTCCTTGGCGGCGGTATGCCCCAGTAGGGTGCGGTTGCATATCTGCAGGTCGGGCCTTGCGCGGTAGAATGCGTCGTCCACCAGGAAATACTCCTGCTCCGGCCCAAGCATCACATTGACCTTCCTCACGTTGCGGTCGAAGAGGCGCACCACCTCCACTGCCGCCCTGTCCAGTGCCCTAAGGGACTTCAGCATAGGCAGCTTCATGTCCAGGGACTCGCCGGTATAGGCGACGAAGACGGTGGGGATGCAGAGGGTATTGTCCAGGATAAATGCGGGAGAGCTGGGGTCCCATGCGGTGTAGCCCCTGGCCTCGAAGGTGTTGCGGAGGCCGCCGTTGGGGAAGCTGGAGCCGTCGGACTCCTGCTGTACGAGGGTATTGCCCTTGAATGTCTCGAACACGTGCCCCTCCGCGTCGCGGTCCACGAAGGCCTCGTGCTTCTCGGCGGTGGAGTCGGTCATGGGATGGAACCAGTGGGTGTAATGGGTGGCGCCCATCTCCACGGCCCAGGCCTTCATGCCGGCAGCTATCTGGTCGGCGAAGCGGCGGTCAATGCTCGTTCCCTCGCGGATGGAGGACTGCACGTGAGCGTAGGCGTCGGGAGAAAGATACTTGCGCATCCTCTCCATGGTGAACACATTCTGTCCGAAGTACTCGGACACCGGCCGGTTCTCCTCGAAGAACCGCTCGGCCCTGTGCGTGGAAAACTCCTGCAGGGCCCGTATCCTGAAATTGCTCATTTATTTTTCCTTTATGGTTACTTTATACATTCGGGGCCAATACTTCCCGGTAAGATAAAGGGACCCGTCAGCGGGGTTCCACGCTATGCCGTTGAGCACATCCACGGCAGCGGTACGGTAACGCGCATCCAACAGTCCGCGGCAGTCCACCTTACCGGTCACCTGTCCCGATACGGGGTCGATGATGTAAATCTCGTCGAGGCCGTAGACATTGGCCCAGATTTTCCCGTCAATGTACTCCAGCTCATTGATATACTGCACCTCATCCCCGCCATCCCGGACAGTCAGGGTCCTCTGCTCGAGGAAGGTCACGGGGTCGCGGAAGGACAGCTTGGAGGAACCGTCGCTCATAATCAGGGACCGTCCGTCGGTGGTCAGTCCCCAGCCCTGGCCCTGGTATGCCAGCTCGGCCAGCTTGGTGAACGAGGCTATGTCGTAGACCAGACACTTTCCTTCGTACCAGGTAAGTATGTAGGCCCTTCCGTCAAAAACACAGGAGCCCTCTCCGAATAGGTCAGCCGCCAGCACTTCCTTCCTGAGCACTTTCCCTGTGGCGGGGTCCACCTCACGGAAGGAGGACTCGCCGTACTGGCCGGTACTTTCGTAGAGTTTCCCGTCATGGAAGAACAGGCCCTGGGTATAGGCTGAGAGGTCGTGGCGTATCTCCTCCTTGGAGGCTATCTCATAGCGGACAG
Source organism: Candidatus Coprenecus merdipullorum (assembly GCA_019118865.1). Taxonomy (GTDB): domain Bacteria; phylum Bacteroidota; class Bacteroidia; order Bacteroidales; family UBA932; genus Coprenecus; species Coprenecus merdipullorum. The sequence goes on from DWYD01000026.1 coordinate 4,942, forward strand.
CATCACCCTGAGGGACAGCCATGGAAGAATGTACTCTGGAGGCAAATCCGGTGAAGACGGCCGCTGCCAGAAGTGCGGCCGCCGGTACAAGGAACTTCCGGCCGGTCATCGCTGGGAGCCTCCTTCGGAATTATGCCTGTCGTGGTACTCCATGGAAGCCTTGACGAAGGCTTTGAAAATCGGCTGGGGATTCTCAGGAGTACTCTTGTACTCGGGATGGAACTGCACACCTATAAAGAAAGGGTGCGAGGGTATCTCGACGATCTCGGCCAGTCCGGTCTCCGGATTGCGGCCGGAGATGCGCATGCCGGCGGCATTGAGACGCTCCACGTAGTCGTTGTTGAGCTCGTAGCGGTGACGGTGACGCTCGCTTATAAGGGGCTTGCCGTAGATGCGGTAGGCCAGCGAGTCCTCCTCGACCAGGCACTTGTAGGCGCCCAGACGCATGGTGCCGCCCTTGACCGTGGTGGTCTTCTGGTCGGCCATCAGGTCTATGACTGGATTGGCCGTGTTTGCCTCCACCTCGGTGGTCATGGCATCGGCCAGACCCAGGACGTTACGGGCGTACTCCACTACCGCCATCTGCATGCCGAGACAGATGCCGAAGAAAGGTACTTTCCTCTCGCGTGCATAGCGCACAGCCTTGATCTTACCCTCCAGCCCCCTCTCGCCGAAGCCGGGAGCGATGAGAATACCGTCCATACCGGAGAGTTTCTCCTCGACATTGTCCTCAGTGAGGTACTCGCTGTGGATAGGCACCACCTTGACCTTGCAGCGGTTGGCTGCTCCGGCGTGAATGAATGCCTCGAGGATGGACTTATAGGCATCCTGAAGCTCCACATACTTGCCGACAAGGGCTACAGTCACATGAGACTTCGGAGCTCCCAGCCTGTCCAGGAATCCCTTCCATGCCTCCAGGTCCGGCTCGGCGGTAGTCATTCCGAACTTCTCGAGGACGATCTCGTCCAGTTTCTCTTCCCTCATCATCATGGGGACTCTATATATGGTATCGGCGTCGATAGACTCGATTACGGCATTGGGACGCACGTTGCAGAAGAGAGCCAGCTTCTTGCGCAGCTCCTGGGAAAGCTTGTGCTCGGTGCGGCATATCAGTATATCCGGCTGTACTCCGTCCTGCTGCAGGAGCTTGACCGAGTGCTGGGTGGGCTTCGACTTCAGCTCCTTGGCCGCACTCAGGTAAGGCACCAGAGTCAGGTGGATCACCAGGCAGTCCTCGTCGGGAAGCTCCCACTGCAGCTGCCTCATAGCCTCGATGAACGGCAGGGACTCGATGTCTCCGACGGTACCGCCTATCTCTGTAACGACCACGTCGTACTGTCCGCTCTTGCCCAGCAGCAGCATGCGGCGCTTGATCTCGTCGGTGATGTGGGGGATGATCTGGACGGTCTTGCCCAGGTACGCTCCCTGACGCTCCTTGTCGATGACTGTGCGGTAGATCTTACCGGTGGTGACGTTGTTCGCGCGGGATGTGTAGATATTGAGAAATCTCTCATAATGACCCAGGTCCAGGTCGGTCTCGGCCCCGTCCTCGGTGACAAAGCACTCTCCGTGCTCGTAGGGATTCAGCGTGCCGGGGTCCACGTTGAGATAGGGGTCGAACTTCTGAATAGTGACCCGCAGTCCCCTGGACTGAAGCAGCTTGGCTAATGAAGAGGAAATGATGCCTTTTCCTAACGAGGATACGACACCTCCCGTAACGAAAACATATTTTGCAGACATACTATATTATTTACTTACGGGGGAACAAAGTTAATGCTAAAAAACTATCTTTGCAAGATATTTTTTCAACCTCATCTCTAAATGAAAAGTCATACAATAAGAT
>DWYD01000205.1 GCA_019118865.1 Candidatus Coprenecus merdipullorum
GGATATAGCAAAAGCCTTTGCAGACGAATACAGCCCGCTTACCTCAACTGACCTGACACTTGAATCATCTACAGCCTCACGAAGACTACCGATTCCATCACTTTTCAACAGTCCTTCTATTTTTCGGTTCATAACTTTTCAATAAACCTGTTTATATTTTATGATAACTTTTTTTCTTTTTTTAAAAATTCCTTATACGGAAATATGTTTTGATATTTCAAAATTATTACAAAACAAGTTTTAAAATTTTTTTAAAAAGTTTTCGACACCTTATCATCAACATTCAATCCGTGCAACAAATTTAAAACTATCAACTTTACATCGTTTATCAACATATCGACAGACATAAATAACAATCATTTCTTTTTTAAAAAGACTAATATTATATTTGTGTTCTTGTTTACAAACGGTATGAAGAACGAAGATTTCGATGCAAGGGCGCAAAGTTCGGCCAAAGATAGCGATTTTGAGGGAAAGATACGCCCCCAGGATTTCGGAGAATTCTCCGGACAGGATAAAATAATCGAGAATCTGAAGATTTTCGTGAAGGCAGCCCTGCTCCGCGGGGAAGCCCTGGACCATATTCTTCTTCACGGTCCTCCAGGGTTGGGAAAGACTACATTGGCTCATATCGTAGCCAATGAGCTGGGAGTCAATATGAAAATAACTTCAGGGCCTATTCTGGACAAACCGGGTGACCTTGCTGGTCTTCTGACAGGTCTTGAGGAGGGAGATGTTCTTTTTATTGATGAGATACACCGTCTTTCCCATGTAGTGGAGGAGTACCTGTATTCTGCTATGGAGGATTTTACTATCGATATCATGATCGATAAGGGACCAGGTGCCAGGTCAGTGCAGATAGGACTGAACCGTTTTACGCTGATAGGGGCAACTACGCGCAGCGGTCTGATTACCTCTCCGTTGAGAGCCAGGTTCGGAATCACTGCGCATCTAGAGTACTATGATGCTGCAGTACTGCGCAATATCATAGTCCGCAGTGCTAAGATATTAAATATCGGGATAGAGGAGAGGGCTGCGATGGAGATAGCTATGCGCAGCAGGGGGACACCCCGTATTGCCAATTCTCTTCTGCGCAGAGTCAGGGACTTTGCCCAGGTCAAAGGTTCCGGATATATCGATGTGGAGATAGCGTCATTCGCATTGGATGCACTGAATATAGACAAGAGAGGACTTGATTCTATAGACAACAAGATATTGAATACTATAATATTTAAATTTAAAGGCGGGCCTGTCGGTCTTGGAACTATAGCCACGGCAATAGGGGAGGATCCAGGCACAGTCGAGGAAGTCTATGAACCATATCTAATCAAAGAGGGTTTCATACATCGTACACCTAGGGGCAGGGAGGCCACTGATTTGGCTTACAGTCATCTTGGCGTGGATAAGTATGCACCTGACACTTTATTCAGGACATTATGAGAGTTTTGATGGTCGCGGATGCGCGCAGTGTACATACACGCAGATGGGCTGTGTCCCTGAGTAAATCGGGGGTGGAGATAATAGTGTTTTCTATATATCCGTCTCCGGACGATTTTTTTGAAAGTAATGGAATAAGGCTTGTTTTCTTTGATTTATTCACCTACAAGGAGCTGGGCGCAGTGCGCTCTATAGTAGGAATGATTCGTAGTCACAGCGAAGCGGTATTCAGGCTTAAAGCTCTTATAAATGAAGTCAATCCGGATATACTTCATGCTCATTATGCTACAAGTTTCGGCCTTATAGCTGCCTTGACAGGATTTCATCCGTTCATATTATCTGTTTGGGGCAGTGATGTATACGAGTTTCCTGAGCTTTCGGCTATTAATCGTGAGTCAGTCAAATTCACAATGCGCCGTTGCGACAGGGTTCTTTCCACAAGTCATATTATGGCACGTAGAACAGCTTTGTTCACTAACAGGCAGATAGATGTGACTCCATTTGGTGTGGATACTGGGCAATTTAGGAAAATACCTGTCAAGCAGGATAATACATTTGTAATAGGTAATGTCAAGACTCTTTCACCTAAATACGGTATAGATGTGCTTATCAGGGCGTTCAAGATAGTGAGGGACCGTAATGCTGATCTTGATACGGTACTTGTTATAGTGGGGGACGGTCCATGCAGGACAGAGTATGTGAAACTGACAGAGGAGCTGGGAATAGGGGAATATGTTAAATTTATGGGTAATGTTCCGAATAACAGACTGTTTTGGTATTATAATACATTTTCAGTGTCTGTATCACTTTCTGACAGTGAAAGTTTCGGTGTAGTTGCAGTAGAAGCCATGGCATGCTGTTGTCCTGTAGTGGTATCTGACGCAGACGGTTTTACGGAGGTGGTGGAAGACGGTGTTACCGGTTTTATTGTACCGAAACGTAATCCTGAAGCCGCAGCGGCGGCGATTCAGAGATTTATAGATGATCCAGGGTTGAGGGAAAGAATGGGGGAGGCCGGACGTGCCCGTGTGAAGAAAATGTATGACTGGAATGCCAATGTTGCCGGAATGATCAATATTTATAAGGAAGTATGCGATGGCAGAAGATCTTAAGAGCAAAGCGGCAAAAGGAGTAGGGTGGGGGTTTGCTGAAAATATTCTAGGTTCAGGTATTTTCGGTGTAGCCAATATCATACTTGCACACATCCTGTCGGTAGAGGATTTCGGCATAATAGGAATGACGGCTATTTTCCTCACTTTGTCCAATTCATTGGTTGATAGTGGATTTGCAAATGCACTGACACGTAAAAAAGAAGTTTCTCCTAAGGATTTGGATACAGTATTTTATTTCAATCTCGGTGTCAGTACTTTGTTGTATTTAATACTTTATCTAGCGGCTCCGCTGATATCCGGTTTTTTCGGTCAGGATATATTGGTCAGCGTTATTAGGATTTTAAGCCTTTCCCTTATAATCAACGCATTCGGAATAGTTCAGAAGATTATTTTATATCGCAGGATAGATTTCAGAACACAGGCCTGGATATCATTTGTATCATCACTTACGGCAGCTGTTGCGTCTATAGTATGCGCAGTCAGGGGAATGGGTTTATGGAGTCTGGTAATTCTCCAGCTTGTGAGGATGACTGTGAGCAGCATTCTTCTTTGGTGTGTATCTAAATGGCGCCCCGGTCTTGGATTCTCGACCGGCAGTTTCAAGGAGATGTTTTCCTTCGGCAGCCGGCTTTTAGTCACATCTGTTATGAGTACTGTGTGGGCTGAGATTTACTCTCTGATAATAGGTAAGGTTTATACTCCTTCAACTTTGGGTCTGTATTCCAGAGCAGAGAAGGTCAAGGCAATGTTTACTACAAATATCGGAATGGTAATGCAGAGGGTATGCTACCCGGTTCTTTCAAAAGTCCAGGATGAGACTCAGAGACAGGTGCAGGTTTACCGCAAGGTATTCAAGACTACGGTGCTGCTTTCTTTTACTGCAATTTTCGGATTGTGGGCGGTTGCAGAGCCTTTTATGGTTACTGTTTTCGGCCAACAGTGGCTACCGGCTGTAGGATATCTGAGATTATTGTGTTTTTCAGGATTATTCCTTCCTTTGATGCTCAGCTGTGTGAATGTCATCAATGCCGACGGGCGTTCCGATATCACTCTTATTCTTGAAATAGTTAAAACATGTCTGGGAGTCATTCCAGTGCTTTTCGGTATCTTCATGAGTGTGGAGGCCATGTTGTGGAGTATGATATTTACTTCTGCCATTCTTTACATCGTGCATGCATGGTATGTTTCCCGTATTATCCCCTATAGTGTTGGAAAACAGCTGGCGGATATATTTCCAACATTTCTTATTTCATTATTTATGGCCTTGATTGTCAATCTTTTCAATTTGATTAATCTACCTCCTTGGCTGCTTCTCATTATTCAGGTTTCAATGGGCGCACTGATAGTTATCGTAATATATGAACTGCTGTACAAGAGCGATGAATACAGAGATATCCGCACTGAGTTACAAAAGTTTTGCATAAGTGCTAAAAAGTGAGTAAAATTGCACCAAATTTTAATTCTATTGATACATTATGGAGGATAAGTTAATTTCCAAAGTACCCGAAGGTCCTTTGGCTGAAAAATGGACAAAGCATAAAGCCGCAATCCGTGTAGTCAGCCCTGCCAATAAGAGAAAGCTCGACATTATCGTTATCGGCACAGGCCTCGGCGGTGCATCAGCCGCCGCCACTCTCGGTGAACTCGGTTATAATGTTAAGATTTTCTGCATCAGCGACTCTCCCCGCCGCGCCCACTCTATCGCAGCCCAGGGAGGTATCAACGCCGCCAAGAACTATCAGAATGACAATGACTCAGTGTACCGTCTCTTCTATGACACCATCAAGGGAGGCGACTACCGCAGCCGTGAGGCCAATGTCTATAGGCTTGCGGAGGTCAGCAATCTGATTATCGACCAGTGCGTGGCACAGGGTGTTCCTTTCGCACGTGACTACGGCGGACTGCTTGACAACCGCTCCTTCGGAGGTGCTCAGGTAAGCCGTACTTTCTATGCCCGCGGCCAAACCGGACAGCAGCTTCTCCTCGGTGCCTATGCATCTCTCAACCGTCAGATAGCAAAAGGTACTGTGAAATCTTATCCCCGTCATGAGATGCTGGAGCTTGTAGTTATCAACGGCGAGGCCCGCGGTATCATTACACGTAATCTCGTTACCGGTGAAATCGAGCGTTTCGGAGCACATGCAGTAGTGCTGGCATCAGGTGGTTACGGAAATACTTATTTCCTCTCAACCAATGCTATGAACTCCAACGGCTCGGCCGCATGGCACTGCTACAAGAAAGGCGCATTTTTCGCCAATCCCTGCTTCGCCCAGATTCACCCCACATGTATCCCTGTACACGGTGACCAGCAGTCCAAGCTGACCCTAATGAGTGAATCCCTCCGTAATGACGGACGTATCTGGGTTCCCAAGAAGATGGAGGATGTCAAGAAACTCCGTGCAAAGCAGATCAAGGGCTCTCAGATTCCTGAGGAGGACCGCGACTACTATCTTGAGCGCAGGTATCCCGCTTTCGGTAACCTCGTTCCCCGTGACGTGGCTTCCCGCGCCGCCAAGGAGAGATGTGATGCCGGATATGGTGTCAACGAGACAGGTCTTGCAGTATTCCTCGATTTCTCATCAGCAATCAAGAGACTCGGAAAGGATGTCATCACGGCCCGTTACGGCAATCTCTTCCAGATGTACGAGAAGATCACAGGCGTCAATCCTTACGAGGAGCCTATGATGATATATCCCGCCATCCACTATACAATGGGCGGTATCTGGGTAGACTACAACCTCCAGACCACCATCCCCGGACTCTATGCCATCGGCGAGGCCAACTTCTCCGACCACGGCGGTAACCGTCTCGGTGCATCAGCCCTCATGCAGGGTCTGGCTGACGGATATTTCATCCTCCCTTACACCATCGGAGACTATCTCTCGCATAAGATACAGGAGCCCAAGGTCAACACCAACACTCCTGAATTCGACGAGGCGGAGAAAGCTGTCAAGGAGCGTATCAACTACTTCATCAACAACAAGGGTACACAGCCTGTTGACTACTATCACAAGAAGCTTGGACATATCATGTGGGAGAAAGTCGGCATGGCCCGTGACAAGAAGGGTCTCGAGGAGGCTATCAAGGAGATTCACGACCTTCACGCTGAGTATGTGAAGGACGTATATGTTCCCGGTTCCAATGATGAGTTCAACCAGGAGCTTGAGAAGGCTCTCCGTGTCGATGACTTCTTCGAAATCGGCGAGCTGATGGCCCGTGACGCTCTCAACCGCAACGAGTCCTGCGGCGGTCACTTCAGGGTAGAGATGCAGACAGCCGACGGTGAGACACTCCGTGATGACAAGAACTACCAGTATGTCAGCGCATGGGAGTATGCCGGCGAGGGCAAGGAGCCTATTTTCCACAAGGAAGACCTTGTATTTGAATTTGTTAAGCCTTCAACACGTAACTATAAAGACTAAGGAGGGATATTATTATGAATTTTACTTTGAAAGTGTGGCGTCAGCCTAACGCCAAGACAAAAGGACATTTCGAAACATATAAAGTGTCCAATATATCACCCGACACTTCGTTCCTCGAGATGCTCGATATCCTCAACGATCAGCTGATACGTGAGGGCAATGACCCTGTTGCGGTAAACAAGGGTTGCAAGAATTCCGGTCCTATCGCATTTGACCACGACTGCCGTGAGGGTATCTGCGGTATGTGCTCGCTCTATATCAACGGTCATCCCCATGGGCCTGACAGTGAGATTACTACCTGCCAGCTGCACATGCGTAAGTTCAAGGACGGTGATACCATCACTATCGAGCCCTGGAGAAGCGCCGGCTTCCCCATAATAAAGGACCTGGTAGTAAACAGAGGTGCTTTTGACAAGATCCTTCAGGCAGGCGGATTTATTTCTATAAACGCCGGATCTGCACAGGATGCAAATGCTATTCCCATTCCCAAAAACAAGGCTGACGAGAGTATGGATGCCGCGGCATGTGTCGGTTGCGGAGCTTGCGTAGCTACATGCAAGAACGGTTCCGCAATGCTTTTTGTCGCTGCCCGTGTCAGCTCGCTGGCCCTTCTGCCTCAGGGTCGTCCTGAGGCCGCACGCAGAGCAAAGGCAATGGTCGCAAAGATGGATGAGCTCGGATTCGGTGCCTGCACAAATACTCAGGCATGTCAGAGTGAATGTCCTAAAGGCATTACGGTCAGCCATATTGCCCGTCTCAACAGAGAGTTCCTCTGCGCAAAACTTAAGGATTAACTGCGTATGGAGTATTTTGTCACCTGCAATCGAATTCCTGTTCATGTCTCCGAAACAGGAAACGGTGACAAGACCATAGTTTTACTGCATGGTTATCTGGAGACATTATACGTATGGGAAGATTTCAGGGCTTTGTTCCCTGAGTCTTCCCATATTATTTCTATTGACCTTCCAGGCCTTGGTTTGTCCGGAAGTCATCCTGAAATCAATACTATGCAGTTTGATGCGAAGGTCCTCGTGGATCTGCTTGACAGGCTTTCCGTAGAAAAGGCGGTTATAATCGGTCATTCGATGGGAGGTTATGTTGGACAAAGATTCCTTCGGGATTATCCAGAACGTATTGAAGCATTGGTAAATGTAAATTCCATACCTTATGCCGATGATCCTGCCAGGAAGAATGACCGTGATAAGGAGATATCTTTTATTCTCAACGGAAAACTAGTCCAGCTTGCACAGATAGCAGTACCCAATATGTATGCCAAGGGTAATCTGCGCAAGTGCGATGAAAAAATCATGGAGACCCTGGAGATATGTGAGACCCATGATCCCGAGGGCGTCGCGGCAGTGGTTCGCGGTCTTGTCTGCCGTGATGACAATGTTCAGTTTCTTTCCTCTACTGAAGTTCCTGTAATGTTCGTATACGGCGATTCTGACGTTTATACGCCGCTTTCCGCCGTCGAACGTGTTATCTCAGATCTCCCCTCGTGCAAGCATGTTATTGTCCCTGGAACAGGGCATAATACCCATATAGAGGATCCGCAATCTCTCTACAGGCATGTCAGCTGTTTTATAAACTGAAATCATGCATCAGTAAAGCAGATTGTTGAAGGGATACCGGCCTTCATGTATTGATTTCACCATTTCGTACAGGTCTTTTCTGAGCTTCTCTATGTTGATTCTCTGTTTTGCAGAGATGAAGATGCAGGCGGAGTTTTCTTTAGCCACCCACATTTTTTCTAGTCTTTCCAGAGGTATGTTCTCCGGTTTTTCCTCTTCAAAGTCATATTCGCTTTTTTCCTTGTAGTTATAAGCGTCAATTTTGTTGAATATCATGAAAATAGGCTTATCCTTTGCGCCTATGTCCATCAGTGTTTCGTTTACAGCATTGATTTGTTCCTCGAAATCAGGATGAGATATGTCTACCACATGAAGGAGAATATCTGCTTCGCGCACTTCGTCCAGTGTGCTTTTAAATGACTCTACCAGTTCCGTAGGGAGTTTCCTTATAAATCCTACTGTATCCGACAAAAGGAATGGGACGTTCTCTATCACAACTTTCCTGACAGTAGTATCAAGAGTTGCGAACAGTTTGTTCTCTGCGAAAACATCGCTTTTAGACAGCAGATTCATCAGGGTGCTTTTGCCGGCATTGGTGTACCCTACGAGTGAGACTCTTACCAGTGAGCCTCTGTTCCCTCTCTGTGATGCCATTTGCTTGTCTATCTTCTTAAGTTGTTCTTTAAGAAGACTTATTTTATTGAGTATTATTCGCCTGTCTGTTTCTATCTGGCTTTCACCCGGTCCTCTCATACCAATGCCGCCTCTCTGTCTTTCGAGATGTGTCCACATTCTTGTCAATCTGGGAAGCAGGTATTGATACTGAGCCAGTTCAACCTGTGTCTTGGCGTAGGCTGTCTTGGCTCTCTGGGCAAAGATATCCAGGATGAGATTTGTCCTGTCGAGAATCCTGCATCCCAGCTCTCTTTCAAGATTTCTCAGCTGAGATGGACTCAGTTCATCATCGAATATAACCAGTTTTATTTCGTGTTCTTCTATATATGCCTTAATTTCCTCAAGTTTGCCCGATCCTACGTAGGTCCTTGAGTTGGCTCTTTCCATTTTCTGGGTAAATCTTTTCTGGCTTTGTGCACCTGCAGTGAGGGCGAGGAACTCAAGTTCGTCTAGATTTTCTTTGATCCGTCTTTCGTCAGTTCCTTGTGGAATGACCGAGACAACTACAATTTTTTCTAATTCCTGTGATTCTGTTTTCATGCTATCTATCCAAAAAAATGAGGCTGACTCTTTTCAGGGACAGCCTCATCTAAGTCATTTAGACTATGTTAGTTTCTCAGCTGGAAATTAACAGGGAAAGTGTAGGTAACACGTACCGGCTTATCCCTCTGCATACCAGGCGACCATTTGGGTGACATCGAAACTACCCTGATTGCTTCATTATCGAGTGCCGGGTCAACGCTTCTGAGTACCTTGATGTTGGTCAGGGATCCGTCAGTCTCAATAGTAAACTGGAGGAAGACACGTCCTGATATGCCGTTCTCACGAGCGACTTCAGGGAACTCGATGCGCTGATGTACCCATTTAGTAAATTCGTTGGCATCGCCTCCATTGAAGGTAGGCTTCTGTTCTACGATACTGAATGGAATGGGTGCTTCTTCAATGGTCTCTTCAGCAACCTCGGCTACATAGTCCATAATCTCTACGCCCAGATCTGCATCGTCCTCAAGACTGATAAAGAGGTCGGTGTCAACTACTACATCATCGTTTACGACCTCAATAACATCGGAAAGCTGAGGTATTGCAGGCTTTTCCGGGACTGGAGGAGGGGCTTCTGTCGTGATAGGTATTTCCTCGACCTCGATAGGTGCAGCTTCTTCCTGCTGAATGACTGACTCAGCTTTTTCGGAAGTGCTCCATTCGAAGGCGCAAAGTATTACGCCAAGGGCCACGATAAGACCTAACTCTCTGTAAAAGAGTTTTTTGGTCTCAAGATTAGCTTTAGGAGATTTTTTAACTTCCATCTTATTTGTGTTTTATCTAATTTTCCAACTGTAAAAGTAGGTATAATTTCTGAAATAACACAAAAATTGTTGAAAAATATGTTAAAAACTTTGTTAGATCAGTCCAAGTTCATGGAGGATCTTGTTGGTATTTCTCTGTTTTTCGGCACCCTCGTGGAACCTCTTTTCCTCATCGGCAGTCAATTCTACTTTAACTATTCCTTCTACGCCGTCTTTGCCGATTACTACAGGTACGCCGAGGCAGATGTCCTCCTCGCCATATTCACCGTTCTGAGGAACGCTGCAGGGGATGATTCTCTTCTCGTCGTGCAGGATGGCGCGGACGATGCTTGCTGCACAGGCGCCGGGTGCGTAGTATGCGGAAGTACCCATAAGTTTGGTGATTGTTGCACCGCCTACCATGGTGTCTGCTATCACTTTCTCCCGCTGCTCAGCTGTGAGGAGCTTCTCGATCTTGCCGCCCTTGTAGAGCACGCTGCTCATCAGTGGAACCATTGTGGCGTCACCGTGTGCTCCGATAACCATACCGTCAATCTCGCACATAGGCACGTTGAGAGCCTGGCTCAGGTAGTAAGTGAAACGGCTGCTGTCCAGAGCGCCGCCCATACCGATGAGGTGGTTCTTCTTTACGCCGCTGGTCTTGTATGTAAGGTATGTCATGGTATCCATGGGGTTTGAGACCATAACGATGAATGCCTCGGGGGAGTTCTTTACCACGTTGGCAACTACCTCGCTGACGATTTTTGCGTTTGTGCCGATAAGGTCCTCTCTGGACATACCCGGCTTGCGGGGCATACCGGATGTGATGACTACTACGTCGGAGCCTGCTGTGGCCTCGTAGTTGTTGGTCACTCCTGTGATCTTGGTGTTGATACCCATTATTTTGGCTGACTGCTGGATGTCAATGGCCTTGCCCTCTGCGAAACCCTCTCTAACGTCGAGAAGTACGACTTCTTTGCAGATATTCCAGCTTGCGAGTACGTTGGCGCAGGTTGCACCTACATTGCCAACTCCGATAACACTAACTTTTGACATAGTTGTAATTTTATTAAATTTACAAAAATTTTTAAGCAAAAATCAGACCGCATGATAAGATTTGAAGTCATAGATGCAACCTTCAATTTGCGACGCAAAAATGCAATTAAAAATTGGATTAACGAAATCATTCTGAGTAAAAATCGCAAAACAGGCTCAGTAAATTACCTATTTGCGTCCGACGACTATGTGCTGGATGTCAACCGTCAGTATCTGGGACACGATTACTATACAGACATCATAACTTTTGATACGTCCGGTTACGGGACCATCAGTCCAGGTAAGAAACCCGAAAACATCCTTTCGGCTGATATAGTAATCAGTCTTGATACTGTTCTTGCCAACAGCTCAACATACGGTACAACGTTTTCAGCCGAGCTTTACAGGGTTATGGCTCACGGAATCCTGCATCTCCTTGATTTTGATGATCATACAGAACTAGAAAGAGCTCGGATGCGTGATGCTGAGGATCAGGCCTTGAAATTACTTCCTGAATTCGGATTAGGGGAAGACCAGGTATATCATTCAACCAAATAAAATGCAAACTCATTACGATATTATAGTCATAGGAGCGGGACATGCAGGATGCGAGGCTGCATATGCTTCTGCAGTCATGGGGGCATCCACACTTCTTATCACCATGGACCTCAACAAGATAGCACAAATGTCATGTAATCCTTCTATTGGGGGAATAGCTAAAGGTCAGATAATAAGAGAGATAGATGCTTTGGGCGGTATGTCTGCAATAGTTACTGACGCAAGTACACTCCAGTTCCGAATGCTTAACCGCTCTAAAGGTCCGGCTATGTGGAGTCCCCGTGCGCAGTGCGACAGAATCTCGTATTCGCAAAACTGGAGGTGGATTCTAGAGAATACACCGGGCTTGTATCTTTGGCAGGACACTGTCAGTAATTTCAATTTTTCAGAACATGGGGAAATAATTTCCGTTGAGACATCCCTTGGCGGTAGGTTCACGGCAGGTTATTACATTCTTACTGCCGGTACATTTCTCAACGGACGTATTTTCGTCGGTGACCGTACCGCCGAGGGTGGGAGAGTGTCAGAACCCTCATCCTATCTGATCTCCTCCCAGCTTCGAGACAAGGGGATTCAGACGTCCAGGATGAAAACTGGCACGCCGCCTCGTGTGGATGTGCGTTCAGTTGATCTTTCCCGTCTCATCCTACAGTCAGGAGACGAGTCACCGGAAAAGTTTTCATATCTGCCGTATCTTTCTTCGGCGCAGCGTCAGGATATACCCCAGATGAACTGCTATATTGCGCACACCAATCCTAAAGTGCATGAAATTCTCCGTTCCGCCTTCGACAGGTCCCCGCTTTTTTCTGGAAAGATATCCGGTATAGGACCCAGGTATTGTCCAAGTATTGAAGATAAGCTCCGCACGTTCTCTGATAAGGATTCTCATCAGATATTTTTAGAGCCTGAAGGAAGGAGTTCTTTGGAGTATTATCTTCAGGGTTTTTCATCTTCACTTCCTTTTGAGGTTCAGCTTGAGGCTCTCTCACACGTTGAAGGTTTCGAAGACGTACATCTGTTGCGTCCCGCCTATGCAATCGAGTATGATTTTTTTGATCCTACACAGCTAGATCATACACTACGCTCGAAGGTTATTTCCAATCTTTACCTGGCAGGTCAGGTAAACGGGACAACCGGGTATGAGGAAGCTGCTGCACAAGGTATTGTCGCTGGAATCAATGCAGTCCTTCGTACCCGTGAGCAAGACGAATTTATTCTTTCCCGTGATTCATCATATATCGGTGTGTTGATTGATGATCTTGTAACAAAGGGAGTAGATGAACCTTATAGGATGTTCACTTCAAGGGCGGAATATAGAATTCTCTTGCGGCAGGACAACGCTGACGAGCGCTTGACCCCGCTGTCTCATAAAATCGGTCTTGCCTCCGATTACAGAATGCGCCTCTTGGAAACTAAGGTAGCATCTGTACGTGCTCTTACCAAAGTATGCTCACAGGTAAAGCCATCCGTTGCAGACCTCAATCCAGTTTTAGAATCTCACGGGACGTCACCGCTTACCTCCCCCAAGTCTATTTCCTCACTTCTCACAAGACCGCAGATTTCAATAACCGACCTTCTTCAATTCGTTCCACGTGGAACATTGGACGAGATTCTTCGTGCCTCGCTTACCTCTCTGTCCTTTTCAGACTACCTGCCCGTATCTATGATCCCTGAATCCCTAAAAAGTCTTTGTCCTGAGACCCCATCAATATTTGCTTCGATTGTTTCCTCAACTGAAATTTTAATCAAGTACTCCGGCTATATAGAGCGTGAGGCCGAGCTTGCAAAAAAATTGATAAAGTTGGAAGGTCTAAAAATTCCGCAGGACTTTGATTACTCACGAATTGACTCGCTTTCGATTGAATCCCGGATGAAGCTGACTAAACATAGACCCCGAACTATAGCCGAGGCTTCGCGTATTCCAGGAGTTTCTCCCTCCGATATTTCAGTTCTTCTTGTGTATTTCGGCAGATAGTTGTTCCACGTGGAACGTACTACTCCATTGCGAAGCTAAAGAATGCGGAACTGTCTGGTGGAAGTGAGAAAGGTTTGCAAAGTAAGTACTTTTCTCCATCGTTTTGCGATGGGGTGGACAGAAGGACGCTTACAGCGTCAGGATAAAGGGTACGTATGGCTGAGAGTACGACAGGTAGGGATGTCATTTCTATATCGAGACCGGCCTCTTCGCATATTATGACACCGCTGTCTTCGGAGGAAGGGTAGGACAGGAGGTAGGACTCACCGCCATTGATCTCCACAGCGTGCCCCCGGCAATAATCAATATATGATAGAATATAACCGCAGGTGTCTTCCGGCCACTCTATCAGTCCTGTCCCGCTGTAGAATCTACGGCGGAGGGAGTGGTAGCGTGAAGCGGAGAGTGTGTTTGTCTCTATTTCTGCCGGTATCATGGCCAGCGGAAGCTTCTCACGGTACCTGAATATATTATGGGAGTAGCCTTGTCTTTGATAGTATCCGAACAGTGTCGGACTTGCGGGCCTCAGCAGGAAGAATTCCATGCCCTCATTCTCGATGCAGTGCCGCTCGACTTCCTGAAGCAGGCCGATTGCGTAGCCGTGCCCGCGCTGAACCGGATCAGTGCATACTCCGTAGACATAGCCTCCAGTAATACTTTTGTAAGAGATGGGAAAAACAGAGAGGGCGGAGACTGTAATCCCCCCCCTCTCCAGAGTGTATGTCCTGCAATGTCGGAATCCCCGGCCGAAGAACAGATCCAGGAAGGAGGAGTCTGCTTCGAAACACTGCTTCCAGAGGCGTCGGAGGACAGGTATGTTATCTGTAGATTTCACTTATGATGCCGCTGTATCTGGAGTTAAGTTTTGCCCGCTTAAGTTTAAGGGTCTGTGAAAGCAGTCCATTTGCAGGAGTCCACTCATCGCATACTACACGTTCGCGCTTAATCTGTTCGTGAGGAGCGAGTTTGGAGTTTGTCTGGTCTACGATGCTGTGCAGGAATGCGACAACTTTGGGGTCCGCTGCAAGCTGGTGGTTGTCCAGATCTCCAAGTCCATTTTCCTGGGCCCAGTGGCGCAGGTGGTCGAAGTCGGGGACGATGACGGCAGAGGCGAATTTCTGATTTTCTCCGAAGACAAAGCAGTTCTGGATGTACGGTGATTCCTTGAGCAGATTTTCGATTACCTGCGGGGCGACGTATTTGCCGAGGGAGAGTTTGAAGATTTCCTTTTTACGGTCGGTTATCTGAAGGTACTTCCCGTCTACCAGACGTCCGATGTCTCCAGTGTGGAGAAATCCCTCTGAATCGATGACTTCCCGGGTGGCTTCCGGATTCTTATAGTAGCCCAGCATGACATGTGGCCCCTTGGTGAGAATCTCGCCGTCTTCGGCAAACTTCAGTTCTGTGCGTTCCATCGGCTTGCCGACGGTGCCGATGATGTTGATGCCCTCCACCGGATTGTTCACAGCGATGACGGGGGAGGCCTCGGTCATGCCGTAGCCCTCGTAGATGTGGAGGCGTGCGGCATTGAAGAGCCGGATGATTTTGGCCTGTATCGATGATCCGCCGGATACTATTAGCATTTCGTGACCGCCGAGATTTTCTCTCCATTTGCTGTAGACGAGGCGGTCGTAAAGATTGCGTTTGGCTCTGTATATCAGGCTATTATTGTAGTTGTCATAGTTGTTGGCAAAGTCCCAGGCGAGTCGGTAGACAGTCCTTTTGAAGCCTTTTAGATGCCTGCCGGCCGCTTCCAGCTTCGAGTACATCATCTCGAGTACTCGGGGTACGGCGCAGAATCCGTCTGCGTGGCAGTCGGCCAAATCCCTGGCCAAAGTGCCCAAACTCTCTGCGTAATAGATACTTATGCCGATATACTGGTACTCGTAGTTCATGCTTCTCTCGTAGACGTGGCACAGTGGGAGGAAGCTGAGCATCTTCTGGTCGGAGCGGACTGTCTGTTTGACGGCATGGCCATAGGCGTTGAACATCAGGTTGTGGTGGGATAGCACTACGCCTTTCGGGGTGCCGGTGGTGCCTGAGGTGTATATGATAGATACAGGCTCATCAGTTCCTGTATCCTTCTTAATCTTCTCTATAATAGGCTTTTGGACAAGTTCAACGCGCTTGCCTATTTCATATAGGTCTCTGAAACACTGAACATTGTCCGAGTCATCCATGAGGATTATACGGGCCGGTTGTTCCATTTTGCGTACTATCGGCTCGATTTTGCGGTACTGGCTCATGGTTCCTATGAAGATAATCTTTGCATCGCTATGATTGAATATGTAGAGATATTCATCAGCGCTGAGGGTGGGGTATACCGGTACATGTACAAGTCCTGCCATGCTCAGGCCCATGTCGGTAAAATTCCATTCAGGGCGGTTGTTGCAGATAGTGACGGCTTTGTCCCCTTTGCAGTAACCAAGAGATGAGAGGGCGTAGGCTATCAGGTGGGAATTGCGGACGTAGTCCTTGACACTGAACTTTATCCATTCTTTTCCAGACTTTCTGCACAGCATGTCCTGTTTGTCGGGAAATCTTTCTTCCAGCTTCGCCAGAAGGTCGTAGGTGTGGGCGACTTCTTGTAACATAGGCTTGAGAATTTAATGTTTCTGACAAATATACAAAAAAGGCCGGACATTCCTGCCCGGCCTGTGCTGTTATGTGTACACTTTCTGGACTAGAGGATGGCTGCGTAAGCGTCAGCGTCCATCAGCTCATCGAGTTCAGCGGGGTTGGTGAGCCTGATTTTGATCATCCAGCCCTCTCCGTAAGGATCGGTGTTGACGGTCTGGGGAGCTCCCTCGAGAGCTGCGTTGACCTCGATTATCTCGCCGGATACAGGCATGAAGGCATCGGCAACTGTCTTAACAGCCTCGATGGCTCCGAAAACCTCTTCCTTGTCAAGGGTCTCGCCCTGTGTCTGAATGTCTACGAAGACGATGTCTCCGAGCTGATCCTGAGCGTAATCGGTGATACCGACGGTAGCTACATCGCCGTCAACCTTTACCCACTCGTGATCCTTGGTGTACTTCAAATTGCTAGGTATGTTCATAACCGGTTATATTTAATTGTTAAACTGGTGCAAATGTATTAAAAAGCTTTCTAGTCTACAACATTTTTAAGGCTTTTTTGATGATGTCTTCCAGAGACAGGCCGGGTTCTTTTTTGACGATTGAGGCAACGGTTTTCTCTACAGCATTTTTCGTAAATCCCAGCATTACAAGGGCCGAGCATGCTTCCGTTGTATTGGCTGCCGAGGATCCTCCCGACAGGTCGAGTTCCGCTCCTCCCTTGGAAATCTTGTCCTTGAGCTCGATGATGACCTTCTGGGCTGTCTTCAGCCCGATGCCCTTGACTCCCTTGATGCGGTTCACGTCGCCGGAGACTATCGCGGTGGACACTTCGTCGGCCGTGAGGGACGAGAGCATCATCCTGGCTGTGTTGGGGCCTATGCCGGAGACTCCGATGAGGAGGGCGAAGATCCGCCGCTCCTCCTTGTCATAGAATCCGTAGAGAGTCTCTTCGTCCTCGCGCAGATGGTGATGGACGTATATTTTCACATCCTTCTGCCCCTGCAGGCGGTCGTAGGTGTTGAGGGATATCTGGAGCTTGAAGCCGATGCCGTGGCATTCGACCACCGCCTCCGCCGGAGAGAGCTCCTCCAGGCTGCCTCTGATGTAGTCGTACATGGTGCTTTTTTTCTGATAAATTTCTGCAAATTTACTTACTTTTGTGCAAATTTTGAAAGGAGACGGAACCATGATCAGAGAAATAGAGCAGATACGGAGTCTTTTCCCCTACCTCGCGCATGTGGACAGAAACGGCAGACCTTTGATTTACTTCGACAGTGCCGCCACATCTCAGAAACCTGCTGCGGTACTGGAAGCTGTCGGGCACTGGCTTGCGGAGGCCAATGCCAATGTCCACCGCGCCATCTACGGTCTTGCCGCCTCCGCCACCGAACACTACGAGGCCGGGAGGGAGGCCGTCCGCGGACTCATCAACGCCGCCTCGAAGGACGAGATAGTCCTTACCTCCGGTACCACCGCCTCCATCAACCTGCTGGCCAATATCTACG
Source organism: Candidatus Coprenecus merdipullorum (assembly GCA_019118865.1). Classification (GTDB taxonomy): domain Bacteria; phylum Bacteroidota; class Bacteroidia; order Bacteroidales; family UBA932; genus Coprenecus; species Coprenecus merdipullorum. The sequence continues at coordinate 17,153 of DWYD01000205.1, forward strand.
GACAGCAGTACATCCGTCCCGGGGATGAGATCCTCCTTTCGGAGGGAGAGCATCACTCCAACATTGTTCCCTGGCAGATGCTTTGCGCCCGGACGGGGGCACGCCTGAGATATTTTCCCGTAGGGGAGGACGGGCAGTGGGACCTCGGCACTGCGGAGCGGATCCTGGCTGAGGGCAAGGTGAAAATAGTCTCTGCCGCGCATATCTCCAATGTGCTGGGCATCGTCAATCCTGTGGGAGAGCTTACCGTGCTGGCTCACAGGTACGGCGCCGTGATACATCTGGACGGGGCGCAGGGGATAGTCCACGAGGGCATTGACGTGCAGGAGACGCCCTGCGATTTCTATTCTTTCTCCGGACATAAGCTCTATGCGCTGACCGGTACCGGAGTGCTCTACGGCCGCCGCAGTCTGCTGGAGACCCTGCCGCCGTGGATGGGAGGCGGGGAGATGGTGGACACGGTGACGTATGAGAGGACCACATACGCTCCGGTTCCGCTGAGATTCGAGGCCGGAACGCCTAATTTCATAGCTGCTGCAACTTTAAAGCCCGCCATCGATTTCGTCACTTCAGTAGATGTACCGCAAGTAAGGGAAAATGAAAAGCGGATGACCGATTATCTCATGCGGGAGTTGAACGCTGTGGACGGTCTGAGGATTATCGGAAGCGGCGGAAAGAAGGTCCCGCTGATATCATTTACCGTCGATGGGGCGCATCACAGCGACATAGCCACCCTTCTGGACAAGATGGGAGTGGCCGTCCGTTCCGGGCAGATGTGCTCCGAGCCGCTGCTGGCCAAGTTCGGGCTGACGGGAGCGGTGCGGGTCTCCCTGGCGGCCTACAACACGATGCAGGAGTGTGAGGCATTCATGACTGCGCTGCGCAGAGTGCTGGCAATGTTGAGATAAACAGAATTCATTTCAATAAAAGATACAGGACAATGACGGACTATACATCATCTATCAGGCAGGTTCAGCAGGAGATAGTGGACGAGTTCGCCGCCTTCGGGGACTGGATGGACAAGTACGAGTATCTCATCGAGCTGGGTCATTCCCTGCCCGTAATCGACGAGCAGAAAAAGCAGGAGGACCGCCTCATCAAGGGCTGCCAGTCCCGGGTATGGCTCGACAGCGAGTTCCGTGACGGCAGGCTGTGGTTTACGGCGGACAGCGACGCAATCATCACAAAGGGCATCATCTCCCTCCTCATCCGGGTCTACAACGGCAGGACCCCGGACGAGATACTCTCCGCCGACAATTCATTTATCGAGGAGATAGGACTCCGTGAGAATCTGTCGCCGACCCGGGCCAACGGACTGGTGTCGATGATGGAGCAGATACGCGAGGACGCCATGAAGTACAAAGGACAGTAAGTTATGGACAAAACGACACTCACCCGCGATGTAGTGCGGGCCCTCAAGCAGGTCTACGACCCCGAGATACCGGTCAATATCTACGACCTGGGCCTCATCTACGACATGACCATAGATGACGACCACAAGGTACACATCAAGATGACTCTGACGGCGCCCAACTGCCCCATGTCCGACACCCTGGTGGAAGACGTGCATACGGCTGTGGCCGATACGCCGGGAGTTACGGACGTGGCTATAGAGATAACATTTGACCCGCCCTGGGACAAGTCCCGGATGAGCGACGAGGCTTTACTTGAACTGGGACTGCTATGACACCTGAGCCTCAGCCCGTAAGGGTATATCTCATCCTCGGCAGCAATATGGGGAACAGGCGGCGCAACCTCAGCACCGCCGTATCGCTTCTGGTCACTCAGCTGGCCCCCTGGCTCTTTTCCGATATCCGTGAATCTGAGGTGCTCGAGACCGAGCCCTGGGGCATGCCGGAGGGCACGGAGCCGTTCATGAACCAGGCGATCTCCTTCGAGACGACCGTTCCGCCCGAGGACCTGCTGAAGGTCTGCCAGTGGGTCGAGCAGAAGATGGGCCGTCCAGCACACGAGGCCGAGTACGCTCCCGATGGCAGCCGCATCTACCGGCCGCGCATCATCGACATCGACATCCTCCTCTACGGCGACCGCACTGTCGATACCCCGACATTAAAAATCCCTCATCCTCAGATCGAGGAGAGGGATTATGCAAAGCGTCTGCTCAGGCAGATTCTGTATTGATTCCTTTTTAGAAATTCAGAAAGTTCAGGAACTCCTCCTCGGAGCAGCTTCCGATGGGGCCGGAGAGGGTGTTGCCCTCAGCGTCCACCACCGCGTAGAGCGGCTGGGAGGCCGATGCGAACTGCCTCATCTCCAGGTCGCGGTAGCGGCGGCCCAGGGTGCGGAACTCCGCGTCCTCCGTCTTGTCGTCCACGTAGAGGTGGGCGATGACGAAGTCACCCGAGAGCCTGTCCATGACGGCAGCCGACGATAGGACTGTGGCCTCCATCTGCTTGCACACGCTGCACGTGTGGGACTTGAACACCACGAAGACGGGCTTGCCTGTGGCCTTGCTCTCGGCCAGAGCCTTGTCGAGGTCCGTGTGGTATTCCAGTGTCGAATAGCCAGTGGCCGCGGCGGCATTGTCACCGGAGGAAGCCTGTGAGCCGCCCTGCGACAGCGTCAGCGTCGAGCCGTCCATCGGCGGGATGAGGCCGGAGATGCTCTGCAGCGGGGCGCCGAAGAGGCCGGGGATGAGGTAGAAGGCGAAGGTGATGCAGACTATCGCCGCGATGTGCCTGCCCCAGCCGATGCCGTCAGTAGGTGAGTCGTGACTGGTACGGAAGACGCCGAGGAAGTACAGGCCCAGGAGCAGGGCGAGGACAACCCACGATGCGATGAAGCCCAGGCGGGTGATGATGCCCCATCCGAAGTACGCATCGATGTTGTAGAGGAACTTCATGGCGAAGGCCAGCATGATGTATGCGAAGACGACCTTGACCATGTTGAGCCAGCCGCCGGACTTCGGGAGCTTCTTCATCACTCCGGGGAAGAAGGAGAGCACCACGAAGGGCAGGGAGAAGCCGAGTCCGAAGACGGCCATGCCGACGATGGGCCTGAGGGCCACCCCGTCGAGGACGGCGGCAGCGAGGATCGAGCCCACGAAGGGACCGGTGCAGGAGAAGGAGACGATGACCATCGCCAGGGCCACGAAGAAGGCGGCCACGTACCCGCCCTTGTCCGCCTCGCGGTCGGCCTTGTTGGCCAGGCCCGAGGGCAGGGTTATCTCGAATGCGCCGAGGAACGATACGGCGAAGACGAGGAAGAGGAGGGCGAAGATGAGGTTGGGAATCCAGTGTGTGCCTATTGCGTCGGTGGCCGCGGTGCTCTGGAAGAGGGCGACCACGAGTCCGAGGAGGGTGTAGATGACCATGATGGAGAGACCGAAGATGACGCCCTTGAGGACGCCGGCCCTCCTGGTGCTGCCTCCTCCGATGAGGAAGCCCACGGTCATGGGTATCATGGGGAAGACGCAGGGGGTGATGACCCCGGCGAGTCCGGCGAGGAAGGCTATGAGCAGGAAGCTCCAGAAGCCTTGGCCGGAGGAAGTGCCTGAGGCAGAGCTGTCGTCAGCGGTGACAGCCGCAGGCGCTGCTGAGGTGTTCCCTGGGGCGGCCGAAGGGTCCACCTTGACTGAGACCTCGCTCTCGTTGAGGGTACACTCGGCCCCGTTGCAGGTCTGGAACTCAAGGTATCCGGTCACGGTGAAGGGTTCCTGCGAGGCGGGGACGATGACCTGGCGGAACTGCGCGGTCCCCTCGAAGTACTTGACGTCAATGCCGAAGCCTTCGTCCAGCTTCACGTGGGCCTCCTCAACGTCCTGCAGCCCTCCGGAGAGGGTGAAGGCGGAGCTCCCGTCGGCGGTGAAGGAGGTGGCCATGGGGCCGCCGCTCACCGGCACGGTGCTGTACATGTACCAGCCCGGCTCGAGGTTGACGGTCAGCAGAAGCTCGACGTTCCCGTCGGGAAGGACGGAGGCTTTAGAGTCGACTGATATCACGCCCTGGGCGCTGGCACACAGAGCGATAAGGCCGGAGATGACGGCCGTGGTAATTCTTTTTAGTCTCATATTTGTGTTATTGTAGATTTTCTTCGGGCAAAAGTATGAAATTATTCTTATTTTTGCGTGATTAATTCCAACAAACACATGACACAGGAAGAAGTATTCAAGCAACTTACCGCCCATGCCAAGGAGTATGGCTTCGTTTTCCCCTCAAGTGAGATTTACGATGGACTCAGCGCCGTCTATGACTACGGACAGATGGGCGTGGAGCTCAAGAACAATATCAAGAAATACTGGTGGGACGCCATGGTGCGCCTCAACGAGAATATAGTCGGTATCGACTCCGCTATCTTCATGCACCCTAAGATCTGGCAGGCGTCCGGTCATGTGGGAGCCTTCAACGACCCTCTGATTGACAACAAGGACTCCAAGAAGCGTTACCGCGCCGATGTGCTCATAGAGGACTATATCGCCAAGCTCGAGGAGAAGATCGCGAAGGATGTGGAGAAGGGCCGCCGCAAGTTCGGCGATAGCTTCGACGAGGCTCAGTTCCGCGCCACCAATCCCAACGTGCTGCGCAATCAGCAGAAGATGGACGAGGTGCGTGGGCGCATGACAGCCGCCCTCAACGCCAACGACCTTCAGGGTCTGCGCGACATCATCATCGACTGCGGCATCGTCTGCCCCATATCAGGTACCAAGAACTGGACAGAAGTGCGCCAGTTCAACCTGATGTTCTCCACCCAGTTGGGCAACATCTCCGGCGAGGACGGCATCATCTACCTCCGTCCCGAGACGGCCCAGGGCATATTCGTCAACTTCCTGAATGTACAGAAGACCGGCCGTATGAAGATTCCTTTCGGCATCGCCCAGATAGGCAAGGCCTTCCGCAACGAGATAGTGGCCCGTCAGTTCATCTTCCGCATGAGGGAGTTCGAGCAGATGGAGATGCAGTTCTTCGTGCGTCCCGGCTCGGAGCTCGAGTGGTTCTCCAAGTGGAAGGAGGCCCGCCTGCAGTGGCACAAGGCCCTCGGCCTGGGCGATGAGAAGTACCGCTTCCACGACCACGAGAAGCTGGCCCACTACGCCAATGCCGCCACTGACATAGAGTTCGAGTTCCCCTTCGGTTTCAAGGAACTCGAAGGCATTCATTCCCGTACTGACTTCGACTTAGGCAACCATCAGAAGTTCTCCGGCCGCAAGATTCAGTACTTCGACCCCGAGACCGGAGAGAGCTACACTCCTTACGTAGTGGAGACCTCCATCGGTCTGGACAGAATGTTCTTAGCCGTGCTCTCTGCCGCCTACCATGAGGAGAAGTTAGAGAACGGAGAGGAGAGGGTAGTCCTCCGCATTCCTCCCGTGCTGGCTCCTGTGAAACTTGCAGTACTGCCTCTGGTCAAGAAGGACGGGCTGCCTGAGATAGCCCGCGATATCATCGACGACCTGAAGTTTGACTTCAACTGCCAGTATGACGAGAAGGACAGCATCGGCAAGCGTTATCGCCGTCAGGATGCCATCGGCACTCCCTTCTGCATCACCGTGGACCATAAGACCAAGGAGGATAACTGCGTGACCATCCGCGACCGCGATACCATGTCCCAGGAACGCATCCCCGTAGCGGAAGTAGGAAGGATTATCCGCGAGAGGACGGATTTCAGGACAGTCATGAAAAAACTGAATAAAATAGGATAGCTAAAACTACAGCCATGGCAACAACAGACGTGAAGTATCTAGGCTTGGACCTCAAGAGTCCCATAGTGGTCAGCAGCTGCTCGCTGACAGCCGATGTCGACAAAGTTAAGGAAATGGAAAGCTGCGGTGCCGGAGCCGTGGTCATGAAGTCCCTCTTTGAGGAGCAGATCCGCGGCGAGGTGGAGTTCATGGCCTCCGCCGGACACTCATGGCCGGAGATGGACGATTATCTCCATGCCTACATCCGTTCCAACTCCATAGCCCAGTATACAGAGAAAGTCCGTGCCCTCAAGCAGGCCGTATCGATACCGGTCATCGCCAGCATCAATTGCTACAGTCCCGGTGAGTGGGTGGAGTACGCCCGTCAGATCGAGGCTGCAGGAGCCGATGCGCTGGAAATCAACCTGTACGACCTGGCTCTGGATCCCAGGACATCTCCCGCCTCCATCGAGGACGGCTATGTCAGCGTGGTCCGCTCTATTGCCTCGGAACTTAGGATACCTGTAACCGTAAAGATTGGCCCCCATTTCTCCAGCATAGTCAATTTCGTGGACCGCATAGCCACTGCCGGAGCCAAGGGAGTGGTGATATTCAACCGTTTCTTCACCCCTGATATCGACCTGGAGAAGTTCTGCTTAGTGCCGGCCGCACCCCTCTCACATGAGGGTGAGTATGCCGAGATTCTGCGCTGGACCGCCATCCTTGCTTCTGCGGTGAAGAATATAGATATCGCTACCACAACAGGTGTCCATAGTGCAGAGAGCGCCCTAAAGATGATTCTCGCCGGTGCCGATGCCGTTCAAGTATGCTCGGTTATCTACAAGCACGGTCCCGCCGTCATAAAGGAATTCAATGAGAGGATTGCTGCTTTCCTCGAGAAGAACAATGTTGAAAGCCTCTCCCAGATCCGCGGCCGCCTGAGCTACTCCACCATCCCTGATCCCGCCATGTACGAGAGGGTTCAGTTCATGAAGACATTCGGCTCTCTGGCCCTGTAGTCGGGGTAAAAGGACTCGAACCTTCGACCCCCTGCTCCCAATGAATAATTACACAAGAATCCCGGTTTTGAGTATGTCAGCATAAAGAGGATTGTCGTCATCCTCTGTGAGCAGAACAGGCTCAATCAAATAGCTGACATTTCTTCCTAACTTCCATAGCAAGGGTGTGTCCTCAAAGTAGTTTTCACTTCTTTTCGAAACCACTACGGCAATATCTATATCACTTTCATCAGTGAAGTTTCCTTTGCTGTATGAGCCATAGAGATACAACGCCTTCAATGGCAGATGTTCAGCTACCATTGCCTTGTATTTCCTTGCTATGTCTAAAGCCTGCTTTTTATCCATAGTTGAAGTGCTTTTGTCTTTGACAACAGTTCTCCACAGTACTCAGGTGTCAGAACTTTTATCAGTTGTTCCTTGTATGAAGGATATCTTGCCTCAATATTCAGTGGCTCAAGCGAGTCAATGAAATCCATCTGCTCTTCTGAAAGTTCATCAATCAGTCCGGACTTTGCAGCGAGCCTTGAAAGGTGATGAATCTTCAAAGGCGGCTCTTCCAGTACTTTACTCCAGTATGCCTTCAACATCTTCTCTATGACCTGATGGCACATGAACCCGACATAAAGAAATCTCCTTGTCTCCAGCATAGCCTGCGCTGTATCAAAATCATAGTCAGACAATTCTATCCAATATTTTACTTTATCCGCCATAAATCAACTATTTATATAGCAAAGATATAATATTTATTTTCAATTAAATACAAGATGGGTAATAATTTGATTTGTAGTATTTTCAATTTAAGTAGGGTCTAAAGAAAAGAAAAAGCAGCCACAGAATCTGTAACTGCTTGATAATCTGTCGGGGTAAAAGGACTCGAACCTTCGACCCCCTGCTCCCAAAGCAGGTGCGCTAGCCAACTGCGCCACACCCCGATTGAATGAGCTGCAAATATAGGCTTATTTTCCGGATAAATTCAGATTCTTTTCAGAATTACTCCATAAATTTGTATCTCAATCTGAAAAAACATACGTATGAAACTGCTTATTGTTGAGGATGACTCCTCGCTCAGGGAGCTGATGCAGAGGGCCCTGACGGAGGAGGGCTATGTGATCGAGACGGCATCTACCTTCGATGAGGCGGACGCCAAGGTCTCCGGCTACAGTTATGACTGTATCCTGCTGGATATCATGCTTCCGGGCGGCAGCGGCCTCCAGCTGCTGGATCACATCAAGCACATGCAGAAACGGGAAAACGTCATCATCATCTCGGCCAAGGACTCCCTGGACGACAAGGTCTACGGCCTGGAGCACGGGGCTGACGACTACCTGCCCAAGCCCTTCCATATGGCCGAGCTCAAGGCCCGTATCCGCAGCGTGCTCCGCAGAGGACGGACCGGCGGCAACCTCACCATTGAGTACGGCAATGTCACCATCCAGCCCGAGAACGGTTATGTGGAGGTGGCGGGTAAACAGGTGGAACTGCTTAAAAAAGAGTTCGAAATACTGCTGTATTTCATGCAGCGGCCCAATCATCTGGTAGACAAGTCCGTCCTTGCCGAGGCCGTTTGGGGCGACCACGCCGATCAGGCCGACGACTACCACTTCGTCTACGCGCAGATGAAGAACCTGCGCCGTAAGCTCCAGGCAGCAGGAGCAGACATCGAAATCAAGGCCGTGTACGGCTTCGGATATAAACTTGTGCCCCGGTCAGGAGCGCAGCAGCAGCACGAGTCATGAAACTGATGTACCGCATAGCCATGCGCCTGGCGCTGGTGCTCCTGCCCCTGATGGCGATCTGGGCCGGATTTTTCTATTTCAAAACACTGGACGAGGTCAATGACGAGACCGACGATGCCCTGGATGAGTTCACCGAGAAGGTCATCGCCCGAATGCTCTCCGGCCGTGAGCTTCCCTCCAACGAGGGGGCAAATATCCTGTATGACATCATCCCCATCGGAGCGCAGTTCGCTCATGACCATCCCTCCATCCGCTATTATTTCAACGATGAGTATTTTCCCTCGATCGGGCATGAGCCGGCCAGGGTCCTTACCACGGTATTTCAGACCGATGACGATCAGTATTTTCTGCTGAAAGCCTATACTCCCACCATCGATAAGGAAGAGCTGATGCACGGCACTCTTGTCTGGGTGGTAATCCTTTATTTCACCCTCCTGCTGACGGTCATGACAGTGACTATCCTGGTATTTTACCGCAACATGCGTCCGCTCTACCGCCTGCTGGACTGGATGGACCGCCTGAAGGTCGGCGGCAAGAACCCTCCGCTGGACAACCCGACCGACATCACAGAATTCAAGAGGCTCAACGTCGCCGCAGAGAAGGCCCTCAACCGCTATGAGGAGGCCTTCGAGGCGCAGAAGGAGTTCATCGGCAACGCCTCGCACGAGCTTCAGACCCCTCTGGCGGTCATGGGCAACCGCATCGAGTGGCTGCTGGACAACACTGAACTGGACGAGAGACAGATAGGCGAGCTGCTGGGTATCCAGCGTACTCTGAGCGGGGTGGTGCGTCTCAACAAAACCCTCCTTCTGCTGACCAAGATAGACAACGGCCAGTTCCCCGAAAGCACCGATGTATTCATCCCGGCCCTCGTTCAGGAGAGTGTGGAGATTTTCTCAGAGATATACGAAGACAAGGAGATAGAAGTCGACTTCCCCCATCCCGACAGTCTGGTGGTGAGGATGAATGAATCCTTGGCCCGGACCCTGACCGGCAATCTGCTCAAGAACGCCTTTATATATACGCCCGCACACGGGAGGATCAGCATCAGTATTAAAGGGAGGACCCTGGAGATAGCCAATACCGGAGAAACACCGCTCGACGCGGACCACATCTTCGACCGGTTCTACAAGAGCGGAGGCCGCGAGGGCTCCCTTGGCCTGGGTCTGGCTATAGTCGGAGCGGTTCAGAGGTACTATGATCTGGTGGTGAAATACAGATTTGAGGAGAAAATGCACATTTTTTCTGTAAAATGGAGGTAATTTTAAATTCATTTCAGAATCGGGGGTAAACTTTGCACCGTAAAACAAAAGAAACAGTATTAATTTTTAAAAAAAGTAAAGAATATGAAAAAAATTATGATCCTCGCAGCCGCCATGCTGCTCCTCTCCGTGACCTCGGCCCGTGCTGACCACGACCGCCCGATTCAGTTCAACCAGCTTCCTGCAGCCGCTCAGGAATTCATCAACACTTATTTCGCCAATGAGAAAGTCTCCTTTGCCAAGGAAGAGCGCGACTTCATGGAGGTGCGCTACGAGGTGATGTTCACCAATTCCATCAAGATCGAGTTCTACAAGGACGGAAAGTGGAAGGAGATAGACTGCAAGTATTCCGTGCTTCCCGAGGGGATAGTTCCCGAGCAGATAGCGACCTACGTCAACAGCAATTTCCCCGGGGTAAAGATCCACGCCATCGACCGTGACCGCCGTGACATCGAGGTCGAGCTTACCAACGGCCTGGAGCTGACCTTTGACCTCTACTACAACCTCATCGACATGGATGACTAGAGCCGTTACTTTTATGAAGACGAATTTGAAACTTATTGTATCAGGGTGTATCTTGTCCCTTATGCTTCTGGCAGCTTCCTGTGATAAGCAGAGGCCGGAGAACCTCCAGAATATAGAGGTCACACCGGAGCTTCAGGCTGCGCTGCTCGACCTTTATCCAGATGCACAGGATGTAAAGTGGTCACAGAAAAACAGTTATTATGTAGCGGATTTTAAGGCTCCCGCCGGTTCAGGTCCTGAACTCCGTTCGGATGACAGTCAGCTGATCGGATACTCCGCATGGTTCGATGCAAGCTATCAGTGGCAGATGACCGAGACCGATATTCCTCAGGGTATGGTTCCTGATGCAGTATGGGCGGCTTTCGACGCAACGGAGTACGCGGACTGGCGCATCGATGATATAGATATGCTGCGCAGAGGCGGGGTCGAGATTATCTATATCATAGAAGTCGAAGGCTATACTGTGGACGGTATCTATCAGGAAGTGGATCTGTATTTCTCCGAGGACGGAGTGCTGGTCAAGACAGTAATTGACGCTGAGGAAGACTATGACTACTGGGATTATATTCCCGACACTCCTTCCGGCAGCATTGAGGAGTTCATTGCCGCCAATTATCCCGGGGCCCGTATCGTGGATATTGACATCGAGGACGATATGACGGAGGTAGAGATAATAGATACTGATGAGAATGGGGCCAAAGTATGCCGTGAGCTCTTTTTCGACTATTCTCAGAACTGGATGTTTACCCGTACAGAGATGCGTCCCGGGCAGGTTCCCGATGACATCATGGGCTATCTTGAGGCATCTGAGTATGGGGACTACTGGATTGACGATGTGGATTTCTATGAGACGCCTGAAGGCGAGTTCTACCGTTTCGATCTGGAGTTTCATGATGACGACATCAAGGTGGATGTGTACGCCGACGGTACTGTGACACCGGTCAGGGGCAATGGGGATAATCCCGGAGGCGGAAACGGCGGTATGGTGGACGGCAGCATCGAGGAATTCATAGCGGACAAATATCCAGGAGCCCGCATTATCGAGCAGGACTGGGATGACGGTTACCTCGAGGTTGAGATATGGCATGATGGCAAGGAGAAGGATGTCTATTTCAACGGTGCGGGAGAATGGGTATGGTCTCAGTGGGATGTCCGCATCAGCGAGCTGCCCGAGGCAGTGACAAGCGCCCTGTCAAAGGAATACCCGGATTACCGTATCGATGATGCCGAGTACATCCAGACCCCCGAAAGCGAGTATTACCTCATCGAACTGGAAGGCCGCGGTGACCGCGAGATAGATGTACGCGTCACTTCCGACGGAACGATTCTCTAATAAGATTTCTCATAGAGTAATTGAAATTCCCGGGACATGTTCTAAAGGCTGTCCGGGAATTTTATTATGTCCGTATTCAGTAGCAAAATATAAAATACTACCCCTCTGAGGCGTCGGCTCCCGAGTAGGGAAGGGGCCCACGAAGTGGGAAGGACCTCAGAGGGGTAGTATTTTTATTTTGCGTGGTATCTCCTGCGTACGTAATTTATACGCTTTCTTTGGCGATATTCTCGCGCATGTCAGTATCGGCCTGGATGTTCTTTATCCGGTAATAGTCCATGATACCGAGATTGCCGGAACGGAAGGCATCCGCCATAGCCAGAGGAATCTCCCTCTCGGCCTCAATAACCTGGGCCCTGGCCTCCTGTGCCTTGGCCTTCATCTCCTGCTCGAGAGCCACGGCCATCGCACGGCGCTCCTCAGCGCGGGCCTGGGCGATATTCTTATCGGCATTGGCCTGGTCGATCTGCAGCACCGCACCGATATTCTTGCCTATGTCGATATCAGCGATATCAATCGAAAGAATCTCGAAAGCCGTACCCGCATCCAGACCCTTGGCCAGCACTACCTTGGAGATAGAGTCAGGGTGCTCCAGCACATCCTTGTGCGACTCCGACGCACCGATACTGGACACGATACCCTCACCTACGCGGGCGAGAACGGTCTCCTCACCGGCACCGCCGACGAGCTGCTTGATATTGGCACGGACAGTAACCCTTGCCTTGGCTATCATCTGGATACCGTCCTTGGCGACAGCCGTCACGGGCGGAGTGTTGATTACCTTGGGGTTTACGGACATCTGCACGGCCTCGAACACATCGCGGCCGGCGAGGTCGATGGCAGCCGCCATCTTGAAGTCGAGGTTGATATTGGCCTTGTCCGCGGAGATCAGGGCATTGACCACATTGGGCACATTGCCCTTAGCCAGGTAGTGGGCCTCAAGGGCGTTGGCATCCAGTTTCAGGCCGGCCTTGGTACCTGTCACCATAGCCATGACGATAGTGCTGGGCGGAACTTTTCTCCACCTCATCAGCACCAGCTGGATGAGCGAGATGCGCACTCCTGAAATCAGGGCCTGGAACCATAGGGTCACCGGGAAGAACCAGAGCAGGATAATCAGGGCAACAATGGCCACAGCTATCCAGATAATAACGAGTCCTACTGAAGAGATCATAATAATGAACAGTTGTTATAAAGGTTTTACAAATATTTTATTGTCGTCAATCAGGATTACCTCGACCTGCTGTCCAGGGTCGATGATGCCGTTGCGGGCCGAGCATTCCACCGTAGTGTCGCCGAACAGGACTTTGCCCATGGGGGCCAGGCGGGTGATGGTGGTGCCCTGCGAGCCGACGGCGATGCCCTTGTCTTCGGGACGCGTGTCCGTGCGGCTGTCGATTTCGGTGTGCAGCGAGAGCTTCTTCCATGTCTTGGAGCGGAGCGAGAGCACGGCGCAGACCACGGCCAGCACGGCATTTGCTGCTATCGTTATGTAACCGGCGTCCGGTCCGAAGCCGTCGAATGCCAGCCAGCAGGCGGCTCCAATCGACACAAGCCCGAGAGTGCCGGCGACGAAGATGCCCGGAATGAGTATTATTTCTGCGATGATGAGCAGCAGTCCGAGAATAGAGAGGGATATGATAAGTGCCATCTGAATTTATAGATTAATGCTTTCTATGCTTACGTTCTTTATGTCGAGGTCTTGCAGGGTCCTGAGCAGAGATTCGGCTTCGTCCTGTTTGGAGAACGGGCCCACTGCGAAAACTGTTTCGTCATCGGAGCCGGACTTTGTGATGTCTTTGGCGCAGGCTTCCCTGATGGCGGAGATTATTGTGGCGGGCAGGGTGGAGCCGTAGCCCGTAATAACTACCTGATAGGAGATTTCTCCGGACTTGGTGGAGGAGGGGGGCCGTTTAGTGCTTCCGGTACCCGGGCTTCCGGATGTGACGGACAGCACGCGCTCTTCCTCCATGCTCCGTGCGGTCTTGACAGGAATGCTCCTGCCATTGTTATAGGCGATGATAAATGCCTCAGGGAAACCGTTCTTACGTACGCGGGAAAGGCTGGAGGACGCTTCCTGATAAGTGGAGAAGAGCCCTGTGGCATGGAGGTATTTGCCGGACTGCATCTTTGTCACGAACACAGGGCTCATGCCTCTGATGTCACGTACTTCAGCATGCTCGGTGAGTACCATGAACTGTATCTGGTAGACTACCCCGTCAGGCATTGTGAAGTCCTCTATGAACTGTCCTTCGTCTCTTCCAAGTATCTTGAACGTATAGTCAAAAGCCGGCTCGGGTTTTTCTACTTTAATATAAGGTATCTTGCCCATGGCGTGACGGCTGAAGATGTATTCCTCCGCTCCGGTGTCCACAACCAGCGGGATGTCCTCTTCCGTATCATCGACTGCGGGTATGATTCCATCGGCCAGGAAGCGGGTCTCGATCTGTCTTACCTGTTCGGAGATACTGTCCATCTTGCGACGGATCTGCATGGATTCTTCCTCCACTTCGCGGATAATTCCGGCGATGAATTCCTTGTCGTCTCCGGATGCTGTATTGTAGATGCTGCGGCTTTCCTTGATCTTGTCGAGTTTGTCCTGAAGCTCGTTCTGAAGCCGATGAAGCTCACGCATGAGCCTGGAGTAGTCAGCCATACGGGTGTCGTTTTCCGTTGATGCGGATGGTGAGGTCATGCTGGTTTCCTGCTTTCCGGAATCCTCTTTTATAAAGGAGGCGACAGCCAGAGGGGACTCATCGTCCCTGAGACCGGTCCTTACAGGTGTTGCGATATATTCGGTGACGTAGATTTTCACTGAGTCTGTGCCGGAGGTCTCTCTGTCTGAAGCAATGATGGAATACCGTCCGTCTCTGCTGTCCATGAAGAGGATGTCGTTGCCGGTCGATGAGTAGGGGAATCCGAGGTTCTCGGGCATGCCCCATTCTCCCGTCTCTTCATCCCGGACGGTCTTGAACAGATCATATCCGCCCATTCCCGGAAGACCGTCGGATGCGAAATACAGTGTGTTGCCGTCGTTGCTGAGAACGGGAAATATCTCATTGTGCCCCGATGTGATGCTGCTGCTCAGGAGTTCAGGGGCAGACCATGAGATGCTGTCGGTGCGGGAGGATATATAGATGCTCCATGCACCTGAATCATCTGGAGCGGAAAAAATAACGGTATTCTGTCCTGCGGGCATGTACATCGCGCTATAGTAGGGATTGGACTGACCCTCGGCAGGCTGAATGAACGGATTCGGCAATGGCAGCCATGAGCGGTTATCCATGTCCTGGAGATAGAGGAAGAAATCCGTGATGCTGAATGTCTGTGAAGTTACAGCTGCCGGACGGGCGATGTACTGCAGGAGGCTTTCTCCGTTGCGGCATTGGAGAATCTTGTCCATGATGGATTGCTTGAGGACGGAGTCTGCGGTAAGTCCGGATGCCTTGGTGTAGTATTCTTCAGCTTTGGTAAACTCATAGTTGCTGTGGTACATCGCGGCCCTGCGAAGATATTCTTCCGCACTCTCTCCGCTTTCCTGCGCAAAAGCGGGAAATATTGCGAGGAATAATGCGGTAAAGACTATAAGATGTCGGTTCAGGACAGTCATATTTAAAGATTATATTCAACAAAATTACTAAATACTTTACAAATAAGAAAAAAATAGTACTTTTGTACCCTCAATTTTTACGCAAATTTTAAAAAGGAATTTGATATGCAAAGTAAAGGAGCCATTACTTTTTTGGCGGTTTTGATCGCTCTGGCCTGCATTTACCAGCTTTCCTTCACAGGAGTGTCCTCCATCATCAAGAACAAGGCGGACAAGTATGCGGAGGCGGCTGTGGCAGCAGAGCAGCAGAAGCCCTCCTTCGCGGAGGTGTCTGATCTGGATAAGGCTTATTATCTGGATTCTATTAGAAAAGAGAAAAACAGGTTCTATCTCGACTCGGTGAGCGCCGAGAAGGTCTACCTGGGCTACACTTTCAAGGAAGTGCAGGAGAAGGAGATCAACCTCGGTCTGGACCTCAAGGGCGGTATGAACGTCATGCTGGAGGTGCAGCTGAGCGACCTGGTGAGGGCATTGTCCAACTACAATGAGTCTCCCCAGTTCAACCAGGCTCTGGCTCTTGCCAAGGAGAGAGAGACAGCCCTGGGCGGCAACACCGATTTCATCACCCTCTTCTACGAGGCCTGGAACGAGGTGGCACCCGAGCAGAGACTGGCTCAGATTTTCGGAACCATCGACCTGAGAGACAGGATCAACGCTCAGAGCACCAACGATGAGGTGATTGCCGTGATCCGTGAGCAGGCCGAGAGTGCCGTGGCCAACTCTTTCAACGTGCTGCGCAACCGTATCGACCGCTTCGGTGTGACTTCTCCCAATATCCAGAGACTCGGTAATTCCAGCCGTATCCTCGTCGAGCTCCCCGGTGTCAAGGAGCCTGAGCGTGTGCGCAACCTCCTTCAGGGAACCGCATCCCTCGAGTTCTGGACTACCTACGAGAATCCTGAGGTCTTCCGTTATCTTCAGGAAGTAAACAATATCGTAAAAGATTATGTTGCTCAGGATGAAGAACTGACAGCCGGAACTCTGTCAGCACCGGCAGAAGAGCAGAGTTCAGAGGGACAGCCCGCTGAAACTGAAAACAGAATGTCCATGGAAAAGCCTGCTCCAGTTTCGGAAGGTGCTGCATCTGATGACCTTTTAGCCGAGCTGGAACAGCAGGAGGATTCCCTCTCTGCCGATGAGCTCAATTATGCCAAGAACAATCCTTTCTTCTACGCCCTCAACCCCTCGATGTACAACGGTCAGCTGATGCCCGGTCCCGTAATCGGTGTCGCTCACTACAGGGATACAGCCAAGATCAACTCATGGCTCCGTCTGCCTCAGGTGAAGGCAGCCCTTCCCGCTGACCTCGTGCCTATGTGGACAGTGAAAGCCTCAGCCAGCTATCCTGGAGGCAACTATTATGAGCTGATCGCCATCAAGGTCAACACCCGTGACGGCAAGGCTCCTCTCGACGGAGGCGTAGTATCCGATGCCCGCGTATCCTACAGCAATATGGGCGGACAGCCTCAGGTCGACATGGCCATGAACGCAGAGGGTGCCCAGACATGGGCCCGTCTGACTGCTGACAACATCGGTAAGTGCATCGCCATCGTACTCGACGGCATGGTATATTCCTTCCCCCGTGTAAATACTGAAATTACAGGAGGCCGCTCGGTCATCGAGGGCAACTTCACCATCGAGGAGGCCACCGACCTTGCCAACGTGCTCAACTCCGGTAAGCTCCCCGCTCCCGCCACCATCGTTCAGGAGCAGGTGGTAGGTCCTTCCCTCGGTAGCGCTTCCATCCAGGCAGGTATGATTTCCTTCGTGATCGCTTTCATCCTGGTGCTGCTCTACATGCTCTTCTTCTATAAAGGTGCCGGTGTCGCAGCCGATGCCGCCCTGCTGTGCAACGTGCTCTTCCTCTTCGGTGCCCTCGCATCTTTCGGAGCCGTCCTCACCCTCCCCGGCATCGCCGGTCTGGTGCTGACCCTCGGTATGGCCGTGGACGCCAACGTAATCATCTACGAGCGCGTCAAGGAGGAGATCCGTGCAGGCAAGGCCCTCCGTCTGGCTATCTCCGACGGTTACAAGCACGCATATTCAGCTATTATCGACGGTAACCTCACCACCATCATCACCGGTCTGGTACTCTTCTTCTTCGGTTCCGGTCCTGTACAGGGCTTCGCCACCACACTGGTTATCGGTCTGATTACCTCGATGCTGACCTCGATCTTCATCTCCAGACTGATCTTCGAGGCCCGTCTGGCACGCGGCAAGAACATCTCGTTCTACACCCACTTTACCAAGAACTTCCTGCAGAACACCCATATCGACTTCGTCAAGATACGTAAGTACGCCTACATCTTCTCTACAGTCCTCATGGTAATCTGCTTCGCTTCCATCTTCATCAAGGGCTTCTCCTACGGTGTGGACTTCACCGGTGGCCGTACCTACGTGGTACGTTTCGACCAGGATGTGACCGCAGAGGACATCAGGGAGGCCGTTCTGGATGAGTTCCAGGAGGGCGTCGAGGTCAAGCAGTTCGGCGGTCCCAGCCAGATGAAGATCACCACCACCTACATGATCGAGGACCAGAGCGCCGAGACCGACAAGATTGTGGACACCAAGCTGTATGAAGCTCTGAAGGGCTTCTTCGCCAACCCCATCACCTACGATGAGTTCATCTCCACCCTTGAGAATCCTAACGGTATCATTCAGTCCGACAAGGTAGGTCCTACCATCGCAAACGATATGAAGCGTGACTCCCTGATAGCCGTAGCCATCGCCCTGTTCGCAATATTCGCCTACATCGCCGTCCGCTTCAAGGGCTGGACATGGGGTCTCGGAGGAGTTGTCTCCACAGCCCATGACGCCATCGTGACAGTCGGCTTCTTCTCCCTGTTCTCCGGTATCCTGCCGTTTACCCTGGACGTAGACCAGACCTTCATCGCCGCCGTGCTGACCATCATAGGTTACTCCATCAACGACAGCGTGATTATCTTCGACAGGATCCGCGAGTACCGCCGCCTGTATCCCAAGCGTGAGCTCTACCAGAATATCAACGACGCCATCAACAGCACCCTGGCCCGTACCGTCAATACATCCGGTACCACTTTCATCGTGATGCTCGCCATCGCCATCTTCGGAGGTGAGGTGATCAGGGGATTCGCAGTGGCTCTGCTCGTAGGTATATTCGTAGGTACATACTCGTCCGTATTCGTAGGTACACCTATCATGTACGACCTGTACCTGCGCAAGGCCCGCAAGGAAGCCAAGAAGCTGAAAGCTGCCGGCAAATAATATTGCCGCAGACAGCAGATAAATGATAAAGACCGGGACAGTCCGCAGAGGCTGCCCCGGTTTTGCGTATCTTTGTCCTGCAGTTTAATCAAGATACATTGTGATGAAAACCAGAATCCTTACCATCGCTTTTTCCGGCATTTTCCTGTTCTCGGCGGCACGTGCAGACGTTGCGGCCCAGACCCTTCCCGGCAATGTCCATGAGACATCCGAAACGTATTATCCTCCGCAGGATTCTGCTGTGCGGGAAAAGCTGCGCCAGTGGCGGGACCTCAAGTTCGGGGTGCTATTCCACTGGGGCCTGTACTCGATTCCCGGGATAGTGGAGTCCTGGTCGATATGCTCGGAGGACGTGGACTGGATCAACAGGCGCCGTGACCTGAACTACGAGGACTACAAGCGGTGGTACAGGGGGCTGAAGGACGAGTTCCGTCCCACTTCTTTCGATCCTGCGGAATGGGCCCGTATCATGCGCGATGCCGGGATGCGCTACATGATATTCACGACCAAGCATCACGACGGCTTCTGTATGTTCGATACGCGGCAGACAGACTTTTCGATAGCTTCCACGCCGTTCGGTGATGAGGACGGGCGGGACATCACCGCCGAGGTGCTCCGGGCATTCCGGGAACAGGGCTTCATGACCGGTACCTATTTTTCAAAGCCGGACTGGAGCTGCCCTTACTACTGGTGGGACCAGTATGCCACACCTGACCGCAGGGTCAACTATGACATTTCCCGCCATCCGGAGCGCTGGCAGCAGTTCCGGGATTATACCTCGGCGCAGATACACGAGCTGATGTCGTGGTACGGGCCGGTGGATATCCTGTGGCTGGATGGCGGCTGGGTGGCGGCACCCAGGGAGGACATCGGCCTGGACAGTATCGTGACCTCTGTGCGCAAGCTCCAGCCGGGACTGATAACGGTGGACCGGACGGTCAGCGGGCCGAACGAGAACTATCTCACGCCGGAGAGGGGAGTCCCCGACGGCCAGCTCCTGGTTCCATGGGAGAGTTGCATCCCCCTGAGCAATGACTGGGGCTGGGTGCCGGATGCTCCGTACAAGTCCCCGGAGACGGTGCTGCGGACCCTTATCGAGATAGTGGCCAAGGGCGGCTGTATGCTCCTGGGCATAGGTCCTGACGCAGACGGCCGGATAGAGCCGGAGATACAGGATATCCTGCATGAGGTGGGAGAATGGCTCAGAGCCAACGGGGAGGCGGTCTACGGGACCCGTTGCACCCCTTTCTACCGCTACGGTGACATCTGGTTCACAGCTTCTGCGGACAGCACGACTCTTTATGCGGTGTATGCCCCGGAACGGGAGGAAGGCGTGGCCGCGCCCGGGGAATTGTCCTGGAAGGTCAATCTGCCGAAGGGCAAAATGCGTCTGCTGAGTACAGGGCAGGCGCTGAAATACCGTCTGCAGGGGGATTCAGTGACAGTTTCCTTGCCCCGCGGTATCGGAGAGGGGCCTCTGGCGATAGCTTTTGAACCGGCCGTGCGGGAGGCATACCGCAACAGTGCTATGCCGGTGGACCTGAGGGTGTCGGACCTGCTGAGGAGGATGACCCTGGAGGAGAAGGCAGGACAGTTGCTTGCTCTCCAGGGCTGGGAGATGTACAGCCGTGAGGGACAGGATGTGGGGATCAATGCGGCATTCCGCAGTGCTGTTGACAGTCTTTGTGCTGGGAGCCTCTATGCCGTGATGCGGGCGGACCCCTGGACCCGTAAGACGTTTGACAACGGACTTGACGCCGCTCTCGGACTGCGGACACTGAACATGATGCAGCGCTATGCCGTGGACAGCACCCGTCTTGGGATTCCGCTGATGATGATGGAAGAGGCGGTTCACGGACTGATGGCTATCGATGCGGTGACATTTCCTACGGGGCTTTGCGCGGCTTCTACCTGGAATCCGGATCTGATGCGGCGGATGGGGCAGGTAACGGCGGCTCAGACTGCTGGACGGGGAGCTTCGGTGTGCCTGGGCCCGGTGCTGGATATCGCGGCGGATCCCCGCTGGTCCAGGACTGAGGAGACATTCGGAGAGGACCCGTATCTGACCGGGGAGATAGGAGCTGCACTGGTCGGCGGTATCCAGGAAGGAGGTCGGACTGTAGCCGCGCTGAAGCATTTCGCCGCCTACGGGAGTCCTCGCGGCGGGCACAACGGAGCTCCCTCGGATATCAATCCGCTCCTGCTCCACAACATGCACCTGCCGGCATTCCGCCAGGTCCTTTCCGGGTTTTCAGAGGATGCTGACTCTCGGGCCGAGACGGTATCTCCTATGATAATGACTTCTTACAATACGGTGGACGGCATCCCGGTTACGTGCAATGCCTTCCTGCTTGATACTCTCCTTCGCGGACAGTGGGGCTATGACGGGGTGGTCATATCGGACCTCTACAGCATCAACGGTATCGTCGGAGCCGGTGTCGCGTCTGATCTTAGGGAGGCGGCTGTCATGGCCCTTACGGCAGGGTGTGATATCGACTTGGGCGGCAGTGCTTATCGTAGGCTGGCGCAGGCTGTGCGGGATGGAGATGTGGACGAGGCTCTGGTGGACCGGGCTGTTGCCAGGGTTCTCAGACTGAAATTCGCCCTGGGACTGTTCGAGCAGCCGTATGTGGATGAAATTCCGGCAGAGACATCGCAGGAAGTGCTTGCCGGGGCTGTGGCTTTGGCGGAGGAGGTCGCGCAGGAGGGTATTGTCCTGCTGGAGAACAAGGACGGGGTGCTGCCGCTGAGCAGGGATGATATTCGGCGGATAGCAGTGATAGGACCCAATGCGGACATGCCCTATAATATGCTGGGCGATTACACTGCTCCGCAGCGTGAAGGAAAGGTCGTGACGGTGCTGGACGGTCTGCGCTCTGCAATGCCGGAGGCAGAGGTCCTGTATGTTCGCGGGTGTGCCGTGAGGGATACGGCAGGTGCTGCTTCGGGTATTGCTGAGGCAGTCAGGGCGGCTGAACAAGCTGATGTAGTGGTGTTCGTCCTGGGCGGTTCCAGTGCAAGGGATTTCCAGACATCCTACGCTGAAACCGGTGCTGCCGTGGCCTCTGTGCAGGTAAGCGATATGGAGAGCGGTGAGGGAATGGACCGGGCCACTCTGTCGCTGACCGGTGCTCAGGAGGCTCTGTTACGGGCTGTAGCTGCGACTGACACGCCTATCATCACGGTCTTTATCCAGGGCCGTCCGCTGGATATGACTCTTGCCTCGGAACTTTCCGACGCCCTGCTTACAGCCTGGTATCCGGGTGAGCGGGGCGGAGCGGCTCTGGCATCCGTGCTTCTGGGAGACGCGAATCCTTCCGGGCGCCTGCCCCTGTCAGTTCCACGTGATGCCGGCCAATTGCCTGTTTACTATCAGCAGGGCCGCGTAAACGATTATACCGACATGCCCGGTTCTCCTCTTTATCCTTTTGGATACGGCCTGAGCTATACTGCATTTTCCTATGACTCCATTCATGTCACCGTGCAGGACTCTCATCCTGTTTCCGGAAGGACTTCCGCAGTCCTGAAGGTTGAGGTGACAATAACCAATACCGACTCCCGCTTCGGTTGTGAGACCCTCCAGCTATATCTGCGTGATGAAGTGGTCTCTGCCCGTGTCTCCGAACAGCATCTTGTAGGCTTTCAGAAGTTGAGCCTGGCACCGGGAGAGACGGCAACGGCAGTATTTGAGCTTGATGCCGGGGCATTGTCCAGTATTGATCACAGCGGGTGTCCTGTGCTTGAATCCGGAATGTTTACCATTATGGCCGGTCCATCTGCGGCGCTCTCTCCTCAGTCATCCGTCTCGGCCTCCGTCCGCCTGTGAATGAACGGTAGGTACAGCAGCACCACGAAAATGTAATCACTCGCTGATCAGCGTGTTACCTGGCCGAAGTGTGCTTCCGGAGCAGTCCGCACATCCCCAAAAGAACACATCGTGTAGCTAAGTCATTGATTACTGAGAGATTGTAAAAAGACCATGCTCTCCTGCTTACCGTTTCTCCACTTTACGTACATTTGCAACAGTCAACACCTGCATTCAATGCATTCAAAATGAAGAAAACAGAGCAGCATATCATCATAACACTTGCAGCAGTCAGATCTGAAAATAATCGGAATGTTCAGCAATTTGACGAACAGTGAAAATTTAAATTGCGTTTTCCGGACAGTACGTTTATAATTTTGTTCCAGACAAAGCAAATCAACACTTATTAATTTAAAGATTACCGCAATGAACAAAATTATTTACCGTTCAGTTATCATGACAGCCCTGCTGTCTCTGGTATTATTCAGTACTGTCTCCTGTGAGGATAAGACAGTAGAGACTCCTCCCTCAGGCTTCAGCCTGGCCAGGAATGTTGTGGAAGTGCCTGTCGGGGGTGGCGTATTCGAGGTGAAGTATCTCTTGGAAAACCCTGTGGAAGGTGCGGTTCCCGTTCCTGAGACAGAGGCCGGGTGGATTCACGATTTTGATGTATCCGTTCAAGGTGCAATCTCATTTACCGTGGACTCGTCAGATGTGGAGGAAGTCCGTGAGGCTGTGGTGGAGGTGGTTTACGGAGAAGAGGATGCTCAGACTTTCAAAGTAATTCAGGATGCTGCGGATCCGGCTCTGGCTATAGAAATCCTGGATACTAAGGTTGTATCCTTTATCGTAAAGACTACACCGCAGGATATGGAAATGCCTTTCTATGTCGGCTGTGAACTGACTGAAGAGGTGGGAGATATGTCTGATGAGGAGCTGATGGCTTTTGATATGAAATACTTCCAGTCGCTTATGGAACAGAACGGTCTTACTTTGGAAAGACTGCTGAATCTTATGCTGGATAACGGAACCGATACCCGTCAGCCCAATTATCTGGAGCCCGGAACTTCATATACATTTTATGCCTATGGGCTTGACTACAGCGGAGAGCCGTTGACGAGGATATACAGGCAGGAAGTCACTACAGGCAGCTTCGATTTTAATTGTGATGTCACGTTCGATATCAGTGTCGGGATGGATGAACTGATGGCGACCGTCAATGTAGTACCGTCGGATAATTCACAACTGTACAGAGTGTCAGCGACTATCGGAGACGAGACTGAGGAGGAAATGCTTATACAGAGTCAGGCCTATATCGACGCGCTTATTTTTATGATGATGTATGCTCCTGACGGAAACAGCGCGGCGTTGGAGGAAATACTGAGAGCAAACTTTCCAAGCGGTCCGTCATCCCAGCTGATGGGATTTCAGGAGCCGGAGAAAGATGGGCGTGTGCTTGTATGGGCAATAGATAATCAGGGCAGAATAGTATCGGAAGCGCATGTTAAGGAATTCCGTACGGGAAAGGTCAATTTGTCGGACAATGATATCGTCATCGAAGTTCCGGTGGTGGAAGTCCGCAAAGCGGAATATTCCGTAAGTACGACGAACAATGATCCTTATGTCTTTTATTTTGACGAAGCCAGTGTATTCGAGGGGCTTACAGACGATGAGATTATAGAGAAAGTGCTGCTTCAGGATGTGTCCCGCAATATAATGCGCGGTCCGTCAAAAGGACAGCTTTCCAATATGATCAGAAATACTGATTATCTGCTTCTGGCATTCGGATACGAGGGCGGAGTTGTGACCACGGGCCTTTCAAAATGTGGATTCACAACCTTGGATGAGTCAGTTTCCGATGTGACCTGCGAGCTTCCGATAGACAAATATTTTGACGGAGATGATATCGCTGCGGCTTATCCAGATGAGTTGGGCTGGGCTGCAGGTATGGTTGTTGTCCCTGTGTCGCCTGTTGTGAGCGGAGATTCCGCGAAGTATTATTATCATATCTGGGAGGCTTCCTGGGCTGATGAGGAAGCTTATCATGATGACAAGCTGATTTCGTGGCTTCTCAGTGGAGGAGTTTCCTTGCCGGAAATGACGTTCTACACGATGTTCGATCAGCCCCGTTGCGTGATAGCTGTGGCTCAGGATACTGACGGCACATTCGGTCCTGTCTACCGTCAGCCTATAACATTCACGAAGGAGGGATGCAGCCCTGTTGAGGAATTTGTTCCTGCTTCAGCCTCTTCCGAATATCTTCTGATACCTAAAACTGCTACAATGTAATCCTCCGCTTATCAGCGTGTCGGAAAAGCGGTGCGATGCTGCGGGAATGTCCGGAAGTTCCTAAGGCGTCACACCGCTTTACTTTTGTCATGCGCCAGCGAAAACTTCCTGAATATACCGGCTCCATTCTGTCGGTTTCAGTCTGTTCAGTCCATGTTTGCATATCTTGCTATTTCATAAAGGATTACGTAAAGTGAGCGATTTACAGACTGCAGGCGGTGCGGTCAGGCAGGATGAAAAAATGCAAATGAAGTCAGGGGTAAGTTTGCGGATAATCATGTGTAAGTGATGTCAAAAATACAGTGTTCCGCTTTTGCCGAATTGACTTCGGTGTGCATTGCAAAGGATAACCATTTGAAAATCAGGTGTTTGTAAATTCGACTGCACATTTGCTCATTACATAAACCGGGCAAATGTGCAGTATGTTTTGTAATGAGCTGAATTACTGATGTGTTTTTCTCACAGCGCACAACGGGGTCAATTCGTTGAATAAGTGCGCTCATTTCCAAGTCCGATGAAACAGGACCAGGTGCTGAAATAGCAGATGATGTAAGGGGCAGTTTGAGGAAAAAGAGTATCTTTGCAGGTTGAGTACAAGTCAAATCAGCATTGAAAAATATGAATGTCAAGGAAATACTGAAAAAGGCCCTGCCGTATGTGATTATCGTGGCGGGGTTTGTGGTGATTGCCTATGCGTATGCACCGCAGGTGCTGCAGGGCAAGGTAGTCAATCAGTCGGATATATCCTCGTGGAAGGGGATGTCGCACGAGATTCTGGAGTGGAACGAGGCCCATCCGGATGATCCGGCGCTGTGGACCGGGTCGATGTTCGGCGGTATGCCGGCCACGCAGATATCGGTGCAGTACAAGGGGGATGCGACTACGCCGATCTACGACCTGCTGTTCTGGGGGCAGCGTCCGCCCAGCTATCTGATTATCTCGCTGCTCGGCGGCTTCCTGCTCTTCCTGGCCTTCGGGGCCAATCCCTGGCTCTCGGCGGTAGGGGCCATAGCGGTCACATTCTGCTCCTACAACATGCAGATCATCCAGGTAGGGCACAATACCAAGATGGTGGCTATCGCCTTCATGCCATGGGTGCTCGCGGCTCTGGTCTATGCCTACCGGCGCAAGGCCCTGCTCGGAGCGGTGTTCTTCGCCTTAGCTCTGAGCTTCCAGATCAAGGCCAATCATCCGCAGATTACCTACTACCTGGCATTCATCGTACTCGGCTACGCTATCGCAGAGTTCTGCGGGGCAGTGGCGGCTCAGAGGAAAATGAAGCGGGCCCCGAAGACCGTGCCGGAGGAGTGCGGAGAGGTGTCCATGGCTGTGTCCGGCAGCGGAAGTGAGGTCGGTTCTGAGCCCGCACATTCCGCGCAGCCGTTCCTGAGCACACCTGTAGGCCGCTGGCTCATGGCCTCGGTCCTGGTGCTGGTCGGCGGCCTGCTCGGCATAGCCACCAACGCCAACAAGCTCCTGCCCACCTACGAGTACGCCGAGTACACCATGCGCGGCGGCTCGGAACTGACCCATGACGAGCACAACCAGACCGGCGACGGCCTCAAGCTGGACTACGCCACCGCCTGGTCCTACGGCATAGAGGAGACCCTCAACCTGCTTATACCCAATCTTAACGGCGGTTCCTCCTCCGGCGAGCTCTCCCGCGACTCCGAGACATTCAGGGCCCTGCAGTCCTACGGGGTCAATGCCGAGTCCATGCGCAAGGGCATGCCCCTGTACTGGGGTCCCCAACCCTTCACCGCCGGTCCCATGTACCTCGGCGCCGTCTCCCTCTTCCTCTTCGTATTCGGTCTCTGCGTCATCCGCGGCCGCTACAAATGGTGGATAGCGGGAGTCTCGGTCCTCGCCCTGCTGCTGGCCTGGGGCTCGCATTTCATGTGGTTCTCCGAGATATTCTTCAAATACGCCCCGCTGTACAATAAGTTCAGGACCGTATCCATGATCCTGGTCATCCTCCAGGTGACGGTTCCCCTGCTGGGAATCCTCGGGGTCAATGCGGCTCTCTTCGCCAAGGACCCTCTTCCGGAGAAAAAGGTGAGGAACGGCCTGCTGACCGCCCTCGGCGTGACGGGCGGCCTCTCCCTGCTCCTAGCCCTCTTCCCTGGCCTGGCGGGCGACTTCTCCTCCGCAACTGATGCCGCAGTGTTCGGGGGCAATGAGCAGCTCATCCGTGCCCTTCAGGACGACCGCCGCAGCCTCCTCCGCGCCGACGCCTTCCGCTCGCTGATCTTCATCCTCCTGACGGCAGGAGTGTTCTTCGCAGCATGGAAACGGAAGCTGAAGGCTCTGCCGGCAGTAGCCGTTATCGGCGTTCTGCTGCTCGTGGACCTCTGGGGAGTGGACAAGCGGTATCTGAACAAGGACCATTTCGTGACCGAGCGCAATTTCGACGCACAGTTCAATCCCCGTCCGGTGGACAACGCCATACATCAGGACACCGACATCTCCTACCGCGTCCTCGACCTGAGCGTAAATACCTTCAATGACGCCATCGTCAGCTACCACCACAAGACTGTAGGCGGCTACAGCCCCGCCAAGCTCCAGCGGTACCAGGATTTGATAGATTTCCACATAGCACCGGAGATGAGCCGCATGGCCTCGGATATCAATGCCGTTATCCCCACGGCTTCCACCATCGCCGACATAGAGGGAGGCCTGAAGTATTATCCCGTCTTAGCCATGCTCAACACCAAGTACATCGTCATCGACGGCAACAGCTACCCCCTGACATACACCCAGGCTTTGGGCAATGCCTGGTTCGTGGAGCGCTCCCGCACCGCTCCGACCGCCGATGCGGAGATGGCCGCTCTCGGGGAGATTGACCCCGCGCGGGAGGCCGTCATCTTCGACGCACAGGCCGCAGAGGGTACTGCCACCGAATATCCCGGTGCCGCGGAAGGAAGCATTGTCCTGAAGGAATACAGCCCCAACCGCCTGAGTTACGATGTGACGGCGGCGGCAAAAGGACTGGCCGTATTCAGCGAGATCTACTACCCTGCCGGATGGAAGGCCTATATCGACGGGGAGGAAGTGCCAGTCCTCCGCGCCGACTACACTCTCCGGGCCCTGCTGATAGACGAGGGGGACCACGAGGTGGAATTTGTCTATGACCCCGGTTCCTTCACTCTCGGAAAGAACATTTCCCTTGCCTCCTCCCTTGTCATCATCCTAGCCCTGGCCGGATGCATACTTTATTCATTTTTCTACGGACATAAGAAAAGACAACCCCGATGACACCGCATAAAGACAGGCTGGTCTCTCCCGGCTACTGCTTCATCCTCGCAGCGAATTTCCTGCTGTATTTCGGCTTCTATCTGCTGATGCCGGTTTTCCCGTTTTATTTAGTAGAAGAGTTCGGAGTCACCGAGGGGGCTGTGGGAGCGATTCTCGCCTGCTACACGGTGGCCGCTTTGGCTGTCCGTCCGTTCTCTGGATACCTGCTGGATTCATTTGCCCGCAAGCCGTTGTACCTGATAGCATTTTTAGTATTTACCCTGATTTTCGGAGGCTATATCGTCACCGGGACGGTGCTGATGTTCATCGTCCTGCGCATAGTGCACGGATTCTCGTTCGGGACCGTGACGGTGGCGGGCAACACGATAGTCATCGACATCACGCCCTCGTCCCGGCGCGGTGAGGCCGTGGGCTACTACGGACTGGCCAACAACATAGCCATGTCCCTCGGCCCGATGACCGGTCTGTTCATGCATGACCACGTGTCGTTTGACATCATCTTCGTAACCGCCCTGGGCTGCTGTATGGCCGGCCTTATCTGCGCCTGCTGCATCAGGACGCCCAAGAAGCAGCCGGTTCCGCGCACGGCCATCTCCTTAGACCGTTTCATACTGCTCAAGGGCATCCCCCTGGGCATAGACCTGCTGCTGCTCTCGATACCCTACGGCATGACCACTACCTACGTGGCGATGTACGCCAAGCACATGGGTATCACAGGAGGTACGGGCCTGTTCTTCACCTGCATGGCCGTCGGCCTGGCCGTGTCCCGTCTGTTCTCGGGCAAACAGGTGGACCGCGGTCACATCACGGAGGTGATACACATCGCGTTCTATCCGGTGATACTGTGTTTCCTGAGCCTCTTTCTGTGCGAGAGGGTGGCGCCCCATTCGATAAGGGCGGCGGAGATTATGCTCTATACCACGGCACTGGTGCTCGGAGCCGGATTCGGTACGATGTTCCCGGCCTTCAACACCATGTTCGTCAACCTCGGCCGGCACGATCAGCGCGGCACGGCGACATCGACCTATCTCACCTCGTGGGACATAGGCATCGGTATCGGTCTGGTGCTGGGAGGAATTATAGGGGAGCGTCTGTCTTTCTCCTACGCCTACCTGACAGGAGCTTTCCTAAGCCTCGTTTCCCTGCTCGGCTTCGTTTTCTACGCGGCTCCCCATTTCCACCGCAACCGGGTGGAATAACGGCTTTTCCGGGCATGATCATCGGCAGCAGCACGATGAGAGCGGCGTACGAGAAGAGCATGCCGCCCATGGTGCCGATGGCGAATGCAAACCAGAATACCTCTTCCTTGCCGTCGATGAGGAAGGGTGCGAGACCCAGTACAGTGGAGAGGATGGTCAGCGATATCGGGATGATCTTGTGGTTGTAGGCCCGCACGAAACTGCGGCGGTGGGCCGGCATGCGGTTGTACTCGTTGACGATGTAGATGCCGGCGTTGACCACGATACCCGCAAGCATGATCATGGACGCGAAGCCGCCCTGGTCAAAGGTCGTCTCCGTGAGGCGGAATACCAGAAAGATTCCTATGAATGATACCGGTATCAGGGATATGATGGCCAGGGGCTGCAGCAGTGACTCGAAGAGTATGGCGCAGATCATGTAGATGATGGCGGTGATGAGTATGAGCAGTATCCACTGTTTCTTGGCTTTCTGCATCCAGTCGTACTGAGGTGAGGATGCTTTGAAGCCGATGGGCAGCACCTCAGAGTTGAGCCGCTCTATCTCGCTTTCCATGAGGCGGTCTTCCAGCTTGGAGGAGCCGATGAAGTTGTACCTGACGTGGAGGATGTACTCCTGGTTGGCGCGGTAGATGTTGTTGCCGGAGTTGCGGCTGTCTATCGAGCCTATCTCGGCGAAGCGGATGTCTGTGCTGTCTATCCTGATGTACTCGTTCTGCAGGTGCCATACGTCGAAGTTGTCGGCGTCGTCGGAGACTATTCTCACCTCCATAAGGGTGCCGTCATCGTCTACGTATGAGCCGGCAGGGTTGGAGAAAAGTCTCTCAGACAGGGTCCCGAATGTGGAGTATGGGCTGATGCCGTAGAGGGACATGCGGTCATGGTCATAGGAGATGAGATACTCGCGGGTGACCATGGAACTGGTGTTGCCCTCGATGCTCAGGTCGGAGACGCGGGGGTTGGAGGAGAGACGTTCGACCAGATCCTCACAGTAGCGGTACAGCAGGTCGTAGTTGTATCCGGTCATCTCGATGTCGCCGCTGCGCCACGTGCTGCCTCCCACGTAGTTGCTGAAATTCTGGTCATCCACTCCGTAAACCTGCCAGTTGGCCCCGCCGTAGTCATTGGCCTTGCGGATGACCTGCTGCTTGAGGATGGAGGGGAAGGAGGTCTCCAGGGCCTCTTCGGTAAATTCTACGGTGATGTTACCCGAGCTGTAGGAGCTGATGCGGGTCCTGAATAGCTTGATCTCGTCGAAGCCGGAAAGGAAATTCTCCATGTAGACCATGATCTCGTTGAGCTGCTGGACTGTACAGCCTTCCGGCAGTCCGGCGCTGATGGACAGGGTGGGTCTCTCGGGCTGGCGGAACATCGAGGCGAAACCGTCCAGGCTCTTGCGGAAGAGCATGAAAGAGCCGCCGAAGGCTAAGAGGAAGAAGAGGATGACGGCCCAGTTGAACCGCTTGGTGTAGTAGATGAATTTCTCGTACTTCTGGGAGAAGCGCACTATCTTCCTGCGTCTCTTGATGGGGAATGATATGCTCTCCGACTTGACCGGCAGGTAGTCCAGCAGGGCCGGTACGAAGAAGAGGGCCACTATCATCGAGACGCTGAGGTTGATGATGATCACAGCCGAGAAGTCGAACAGTATGCGTTTCTGCTCCTCTGGCAGGAAGAAGATTACGGCGAGTGAGCCGATAGTGGTCAGCAGGGCGGCAAGTATGGCCAGGAACACTTTTCTGTCGTGGTAGTAGGAATAGTGCGAGACCATGATGATCGAGTTGTCGATGATGATGCTCAGCGATATCGATATGCCGGCTAAGGAGTAGATATGGATGTCTA
>DWYD01000206.1 GCA_019118865.1 Candidatus Coprenecus merdipullorum
CTACAACGGCGGCTTCGTATTCCCCGGAGCCATCGACAAGGGCATGATGGCGGAGATCCGCCTCAACGGCACGGACAAGGTAAGGGTCTACTCGGTAGACCTGGAAGACTACGGCGAGTTCGGCTTCGCCGAGGCCGATGCTCCCACTGCATCATGGGCACGGTATGTGTTCGGAGTATGCAGGGAGATCATCAAGAGATGCGGAGATGTGCTCAAAGGCTTTGACGCCGCTTTTGCAGGCGACGTACCCCTCGGAGCCGGCATGTCCTCCTCCGCTGCCCTCGAAAGCACATTTGCCTATGCCCTGAACGACATGCTGGGTCTCGGCATCGACAAGTTCGAGCTGGCCCGCATCGGCCAGAGCACCGAGCACAACTACTGCGGGGTCAACTGCGGCATCATGGACCAGTTCGCATCCATCTTCGGCAAGGCCGGCAGCCTGATGCGCCTGGACTGCCGCTCGATGGAGCACAAGTACTATCCGTTCCATCCCAAGGGCTACCGCCTCGTTCTGCTCGACTCAGTGGTCAAGCACGAGCTGGCCTCCTCGGCCTACAACAAGCGCCGCGCCTCCTGCGAGCATGTAGTGGCCGCCCTCAAGGCCGCAGGGCATCCAGAGGTGGAGTTCCTCCGCGACGTGGACATGCAGATGCTCTCCGAAGTAAAGGGCAAGGTATCCGATGAGGACTACATGAGGGCCGAATACGTAATCGAGGAGATTCAGAGAGTGCTCGATGTCTGCGACGCCCTCGAGCGCGATGACTACGAGACCGTGGGACAGAAGATGTACGAGACACATCACGGCATGAGCAAGCTCTATGAAGTGAGCTGCGAGGAGCTGGATTTTCTCAACGACATAGCCCGCGAATGCGGCGTGACCGGCTCTAGGGTCATGGGCGGCGGCTTCGGAGGCTGCACCATCAATCTGGTAAAGGATGAGCTCTACGATGCCTTCATCGCACGCGCAAAGAAAGAGTATGCGGCCAGGTTCGGACACGAGCCCAAGGTATATCCGGTGGTAATCAGCGACGGAGCGCGTAAACTTGAATAACAGCCATAATATCTGAATCATGATACATCTGATCAACAAGAGCGGCGCATCGGTAATGCTGACCGAGAGAGGCGCCGGAATAGTTTCGATAGTAGTTCCCGACCGCAACGGCGTGATGGGAGACGTGGTACTGGGATACCGTGACGAGGAAAGCTACCTTGCCGACGGTCCCTGCGCCGGCAAGATACCCGGCCGCTTCGCCAACCGCATAGACGGAGGCTGCTTCACCCTCGACGGCAAGGAATATCAGCTCGTAAAGAACAATCCCGGCTACCAGCTTCACGGCGGACCCGACGGATTCTCCAACCGGCTGTGGAAAGCATCCCGGATATCGGACACCGAGGTCATCCTAACCCTCGACAGTCCCGACGGCGACCAGGGCTATCCCGGGAACATGCACGTGGAGGCCACCTACATCTGGAGCGACGATAACTCCCTGACCCTCTCTATCAAGGCTACCACCGACGCTCCCACCATCATCAATCTGACCAACCACACCTACTGGAACCTCGACGGCGAGGACAGCGGTTCCATCCTGGACCACGTGCTGAAACTCAACGCTTCCCGCTGGCTGGCCACCTCCGAGGCCCTCATCCCCACCGGTGAGCTCTCCCCCGTGGAGGGCACCCCGATGGACTTCCGCACCGCAAAGCCCATCGGCCGCGACATCAAGGCTGACTTCCCGGCCCTGAAATACGGAAAAGGCTACGACAACTGCTGGGTGCTCGACGGTGCCCCGGGTCTGAAACTGGCCGCAGAGCTCAGTTCCGCAGTCTCCGGCCGCCGTCTCGAGATCTGGACCGACCAGCCGGCCGCCCAGGTCTACACCGGCAACTGGCTCGACGGCTCGCCCCTGAGCAAGTCCGGCCGCCCCTACCGCGACTACGAAGGCGTGGCGATAGAGTGCCAGGGATTCCCGGACGCACCCCACCATCCGGACTTCCCGTCCTGCGTCCTCCGTCCAGGCGAAACTTACTCGCGTACGATTATCTTCAAGCTGTTCGCTTAAGAGTCAAGCGGCAAATAGTATATCCCTCCGAAGGTCCTCCCCACCGCAAAGCGGCGGGTCCCCTCCCTTTTCGGGAGCCAACGCCTTCGGAGGGATATACTATTTGCCTCATCCGACATATACAAAATAATAAAGGCCACCAAGAACCGGCAGCCTTTATTACTTAACCTAATACTTAACCTATGAAAAAACTATCCGACTTATTCTATTACAAACCCCGTGCCAAAAAATCAGGGCCTCCTTGAAATATCGTGACAATCAGATGACAATGCTATTCAAAAGTCTTAGGCGGCTTCCCGCTACAGTTCCTGCAGGAACTCAGCCTCCGCCTTTTCCTGAAGATTACCGTCATAATAATACAGCATGACGTAGTAATACATATCATAACTGCTGGACTCAGTATACAGTACGCACAACTTGCATGTCCTGCCGTCGGCGTCAGTATAGGTGACTGACTTCTCCCTGTCTCCGTCCATACTGTCATCCTCTTCCATGACGATGCCGCCGTCGTCTCCATATTTCAGGTCGAGATCCTTCTGCAGAGAGACATAGCGTTTATCCGCGTCTTCAAGGCTTCTATATGCCTCATACACTCTGAATTTGTAAAAACATCCTCCCGGGCTGAAATAATAGTCTGCGTAATCCCATCTCCTGCCTCCGAATTCCATACCATACAACTGCAAATGCTGACGCGACCAGCCGTCTCCCGAAGTCAGGGAAGAATAGCTGATATGTTCCTTGATGTTCCGCAGGTCGAGAGCCTGATCGTAATACTGACCGAAGCTAAGTCCGAAAAAAGTATCCTGTATCTTTTGCTGGGCAAATGCCGCGGCCGCTGCAAGCGACAGGACTACCGCGGTAAGTACAGTGCGTTTCATCTTACAATTCCTCCAGATAGCTGTGTTCTAACTTCATTTCCAAATTCTCGTTGTAATAGTACAGAAAAACATAATAATACATGGTTCCGCCGGTTGAGCTCCTGTACTCCCTTTCCAGACGGCATACTCCGCCTTCTCCGTCCGTGTAGCTTACTCCTTCTTTCTTGTTTTCTTCCCAACTGCCATACTCTTCTCTGACAATCCCGGGCGCACCTCCGTACTTTTTATCCAGTTTCTCAAGCATTTTCCCGTAAAGATCCTCCGCCACCTGCTCGTCCTTGGAAGGCTGGTAAAATCTTAATTTGTACAGAACCTCCGGATTTCCGGCAAAATAAAAATCACAATGCTCCCATTTCCTGCCTCCGAGCCAGAGTTTCTGAAGCGAAAAGTCACGCTGGTACCCCTTCAGGTACCTCCAGTCAGAATATACCTCCTTGACAAAATCCGACTTGCATACATCCTTGTGCGTGAATCCCAGCCGGACACCGTAAAATGTATCCTGCACCTTTCTCTGTGCGGACGCATCCGCCACAGACAGGAGAACACTCAGAAACATAGCACACATACAGCCCGGAATCATTTTAAAATATTTCTTCATACCGCTGTTAATTAATATTTTCTCCAACAAAGATAACTTTTTTTTAAATTATCCCGTAAATTTGAAAGCAAATTCAAACCGTGAATCTGGGCAACAATAAATATACAAAATACGATTATGCAGGTGTTTTTCTTGGGAAAAACCAAATTATTTTCGTATTTTTGTCACAAGTTTTTAACCAAAATCAACGACCATGCATGACTGTCACTATTCTATTACCTATCCTATGCCATGACAATGAAAAGAACTGTACTCACATTTCTCCTCCTTTTCGCGAGCCTCGTCACCGGCCTGGCGCGAACCGCCGGTGACGGCAGCTCGCAGATACTGCGCTGCCGATACGTCTACAGCTTCAAGAAAGACTCGCTGGACGACAGGCGTTTCCGCGATACGACGATGCTCCTGGACGTCTACGGCAGTCAGTCTGTATTCTATAGTGGATTCGGCTATCTGAGAGACTCCTCCTTACGGGCACTGGAAAATGCCGGCATGAGTCTCCCGGAAATGATGGCGGAGAGCAACAGGCTGGGGCTTAGTTCAGGCTATGGGGAAGATTTTCAATACTTTATCGATTTTAAGAAGAATCTATACGAGAAGTATGATTACATCGGTCTCATTTCGCTTAAGGGGGAAGGAGAACTAACAGTCCCAGAATGGCTTCCTGCAAAAGACAAGAGCATCGATACTGTCTGCGGCCATCCGTGCAGACTCCTCGTCGGAGACTACCTGGGGCGGAGGTGGACGATATGGTACGCCACGGACATCGCGGTGCCGGCCGGCCCCTGGCTGCTGTGGGGTGCTCCGGGGCTCATCATGCAGGCGGTGGACAGCGACAGGCTCTTCATCTTCTTCGCCAGAGACATCGGATATGCTCCGAGTGACAGACGCGATGACTTAATGGACAACATCAATGTGGGCCTGGAGCACCGTACCTACCCCATCCGCAAGATGGAAATGATATTGAACAGAACCAAAAGGTCTACGATGGAGGAGCAGAAATATACAGGTTGGCCGGTATTCGAGCATCTGGATGACGGTACGATGGTAAGGTCCGACCGCACCTTGCCCTACATTCCCCTGATCCCCGATGAATACTGGGAAAAAAATAAGAAACGTTAGACTGCCGGTGCTTTTACTGCTGCTGTGTGCCGTGTCTCTGTCGGGAGCGGCCCAGACGGCGGTAAGCGGCAAGGTGGTGGACGGAGAAGACGGGAAGCCTCTGTCCAATGTCTACGTATGCCTGTACTCGGGATACCGGGTGCTGGCATACACGTTTACGGACCCGGACGGGCGGTTCTCGCTGCCTGCGGCGCACAAGGAGAAGAAGCCGGACAGGCTCACGGCATCGCTGCTGGGCTATGCTCCGGCAACAGTAGAACTGGACGGAAAGCAGGGACAGCTGACGGTCCGCCTCCGGGAGCAGGCACTGGAGCTGGATCAGGTCCGGGTGACGGCGCCCGCCGTTGTTCGTGAAAACGATACTGTCAACTACTATGCAGATTCTTTCCGCGACGAGTCCGACATCAGCCTCAAGCAGGTACTGGCCAAACTCCCGGGTGTAGAGGTCTCCAAGCAGGGAGTAATATATCATCGCGGCAAGGCCATCAACAAGTTCTATATCGAGGGGCTGGACATGCTGGGCAACCGTTATCAGCTGGCCACCGAGAATCTGGACCCGCGCAAGGTGGCCAAGATTCAGGTCATCGAGAACCACCAGCCCGTCAATGCCCTGAAAGGCCTGGCGACTTCGGACAGAAGCGCCGTGAACATCGTCCTTAAGGCGGACGCTAAGGGCGCATGGGTATTCTCAGCCGATGCCGCCGGAGGATACATGGAGGATACCTCCGCTGTAGCCAAGGGAAGGTTGTGGCTGGCCAATTTCAGCAAGCTGCGTCAGAGTATGCTGATGCTCAAGGCCAACAATACGGGCGAAACCATCACCGACGAACTCCGGAGGATGAACTGGCTGGGCCGGCAGGGTATCATCATCCAAGCACCGGGCGGAGGTCTGGAAGCGGACTTCGAAGGAGCGTTCGGAATCCGGCGCTGGACTCTTGAGATGCCGGAGGAATACTACTTCGACAACATGACCGGCATTCTGTCACTCAACCATCTGACGGTCAACCGGCGCGGGACTCAGTTCCGTCTGGGTCTGCAGGGCGCCGCCGAGAGATGGCAGGAAGGGGAATGCAGCAGTCAGGAGATCCGTTTCGATGACGGCAGCTCACTGGAAATAGCCGAATCCGATGAACGCACGGACGAAAAGTATTACCTCGATGCCGGCATGAGTATTGAAAGCAACGGGGAGAGATCCTTCATTACTGACGAATTTTCCTTGAGCGGCCAGCTGCGCCGGCATCTCTCATTCCTTGACGCTGCTGTGCCGCACGGCCAGACCTACACGCTTCCATCCCTCAAGCTGAACAACGAGCTGATGAGCACTGTCCGGATAAGTCCGACCAGGGCCCTGAGCGTCAACAGCACCACCTATGCCATACTGAACAGCCACAGTTACGTGCTTGACGGAAATACCCGGCAGGATGCCCGGTGGGCCGATGCAGTCTCCGAGAACAGCGTGTCCGCGACATTCCGGGCCGGAGGGTTCGAGCTGAATGTCTGCGGCGGGCTCGACCTGGGCTATCACCGCCGTTACTCGAGTCTGAGTGGCTTGACCCCTGCGCTGCAAGCCGCTCTGGACGACAACTCTTCCAACAGGCTCAACATCCTCTCCATAGCACCTCAAGCCGACCTGACCGTCATTCGCCAGTGGCGGAGCCTGAAGATACAGGCATACATCCCCGTCGGCCTGGAATATCTCAGAATATGGGACAACGGTTCTGCCGGCAACCGGTTCCTACCGTCCATGACTCCCTCCATGACCTTGGAGTGGAGGATGCTGCCGGATCTGAAGGCAACCCTCGACGGCAGCTGGTCGCTCACCGGCGGAGACGCGGATGACCTTGTCACAGGATACATTCTGAAGAACTATCGCTCGGCCGTCAGGACGGGTGTCATGCCGCAGAGGGAGAAATGGGACAT
This sequence comes from Candidatus Coprenecus merdipullorum, assembly GCA_019118865.1. Lineage (GTDB taxonomy): Bacteria > Bacteroidota > Bacteroidia > Bacteroidales > UBA932 > Coprenecus > Coprenecus merdipullorum. Next base: position 6,576 of record DWYD01000206.1, read on the forward strand.
CCGGCTCAATCTTTCCTACAGTTCCGTCCTCAGCCGCTTCAGCGCTTCTTTGAGGGGAGGCTACGGAGGAGGCACTTCCAACACCTCCAGTTCTGCCGTATACTACGATGAGCTGACGCTTCTGAGCGTCCTGGAGGAACTGTCCACGACCAGGAGGGCGTTCGGAGGAGCTGTCCTGTCAAAATGGTTCGGCATGCGGACTTTCTCCATTGAACTGAGCGCAGAGTACAGTCAGGACTGGAGGACAATGTTCCTGCAGGGCGACAACACCGAGTACCGCAGCGGTATGTGGACAGCAGGGGCGAAGATAGAGACACATCCCGCCGAATGGCTGGACCTGAGCGCCTCGTTTACGTACACCCGCTCGAAAGTGCTCAACTACGACAGCGAACCCGTGCAGTCGTTCCTTACGGAGGGGCGGCTGACCATTACCCCCGTCAAGCCTTTTTCGGTTATCGGCTCGGTATGGCATCTGTACCAGATTGTCCCCGGCACCTCCGTATCCAACACACCGCTGGCCAAGGTGACTGCCGAATACCGCCTGAAAAAAGTGCGTCTGTTCGTCGAGTGCGTCAACCTTCTCGATGCCCGGGAAATGCGCCGCGAGAGCCTGGATACCTACTCTCAGTGGTGGAATTCATTCCGGATGCGCCCCCGGAGCTGGACGGCCGGAGTCAGGATGTCGTTTTAATTTTGGAATTTAGCCGATTATTGTTATCTTTGCGGCCCTTTTAATAACAATTAAATAACAATCAAGATGTTAAAACAGTACGAAACCGTTTTCATTGCAACTCCCGTTTTATCTGAGGAACAGATAAAGGAAGCGGTAGAAAAGTATCGCGGCTACATCCTCTCCGAGGGTGGTGAGATCGTGAACGATGAGGACTGGGGTCTGAGAAAGCTGGCCTACCCCATCCAGAAGAAGACTACAGGGTTCTACCACCTGTTCGAGTTCAAGGCCGACTCACAGTTCGTCGAGAAGCTCGAGACACAGTACAGACGCGACGAGCGCATCATCCGTTTCCTCACATTCGTGATGGACAAGGACTCTATCGCCTACTCAGAGCGCAGGCGCAGCAACAGGAAAGAAAACGCAGCGGCTCCCGCTGCAGAAAATACAGCAAAGGAGGAATAAGCCATGGCCGTAAACAACGAAATCAGATTTCTCAACCCTCCTACAGTAGAGGTGAAGAAGAAAAAATACTGCCGCTTCAAGAAAGCGCACATCAAATATGTGGACTACAAGGACGCTGAGTTCCTCAAGAGGTTCCTCAACGAGCAGGGCAAGATTCTTCCCCGCCGTCTGACCGGTACTTCCCTGAAGTTCCAGCGCAAGGTCGCTCAGGCAGTTAAACGTGCAAGGCATCTCGCCCTGCTCCCTTACGTAACAGACTTATTGAAGTAAGGAGGACAGTGTATGGAAATCATTCTGAAACAGGACATCGCCAATCTCGGGCATAAAGACGATATCGTAAAGGTAAAGAACGGCTACGCTGTCAACTACCTCATCCCTCAGGGCATGGCTATCCTCGCCACTGAGTCCGCCAAGAAGGTTCTCGCCGAGAACATCCGTCAGAGGGCTCACAAGGAGGCCAAGATCCGTGAGGAGGCAAGTGCTCTTGCAGCCAAGATCAACGGTCTGACCGTCAAGGTTGTGGCCAAGATGAGCTCGAAGGGCAAGATCTTCGGTTCTGTAGGTAACATCCAGATCGCCGAGGCAGTTGCCGCTCTCGGAGTTGAGGTTGACCGCCGCAACGTAACCATCGCCGGCATGGACAACATCAAGGAAGCCGGTATCTATGACGCCAGCGTGAAGTTCTACAAGGACATCAAGGCTGACTTCAAGGTCGAGGTCGTAGGTGACGGTACCGAGGCCGCAGAGGAGTCCGCTACCGCTGCCGAGTAACATAAACTTCCCGCAAACGCATAATAAAAGGCGGCCCCTTTCGAAGGAGCCGCCTTCTTTTATTATGCCTGCCTGAGCGCAGCAGGGGTGGAAAAGCTATTCCTCTCCCCTGCGCGAGGCATAAGTGTCGGTGATCGTATCCAGTTCCGTATTGTACTGCTTCTTGCCGGAAACAGTGTCGTTGTAGGTACAGGGTCCCGATATACATCCGTCGGGGCAGACCATCATCTCAAGGAACTTCGCCGGAGCCTTTTTTGTCTTGGCATAGCTCTTCATAAGGGCGATGTTTTTCTTGTCCATGCCGGCTACCCGGAGGAAATTGACATCCTCTCCGAGGAATGCCTTCACAGCACCGGCCACTCCACCGCTCTGACCGAAGGCATGAGCCTCCTTGACAGAGACTGTCTCCACCTCGTAAGGCTCAACTGTATCGAAATCAATCTCGTAACCGGAAAGAACGCTTCCCAGCTCCTCGAAGGTCATAACATAATCCACGTTCGGATTGCCCTTGGCCTCCTTCCGCTTTGCTATGCAGGGACCGATGAATACCTGCTTGGCTGCAGGGTATTTTTCCTTGACTATCTGCGCGCTGTAATACATAGGAGATCCGGTGGACGACACGTAAGGAGCCATCTCAGGTATATGCTTGCGCACCAGCTCAATCCATGAAGGGCAGCAACTGGTGGTCATGAACGGCTGGCCCTCAGCCAGCTTTTCCTTGAGCTCGTGAGCCTCGTTGGTGACAGTCATCATGGCGCCTTCCGCAACCTCCACTACTGCCGAGAAACCTATGGCCTTGATGGCTCCATATAGCTTCTCCTTCGTAGTCTTGAACTGTCCCAGAATAGAAGGAGCCACCATAGCCACGACCGGGCGGCCGTCCCAGATATTGTTCAGCACATCAAACACCTGAGATATCTCGAAGATAGCTCCGAAAGGACAGGCGTTAAGGCATTTGCCGCAATATATGCACTTGCTCTCGTCGATGTGCTCCACACCGTACTGGTCTTTTGAAATGGCCTTTACAGGACAGGCCTCCTCGCAGGGCACGGGTACATACACGATAGCATGATATGGACAGCTCTGATAACACTTGCCGCAGTTGATGCAGAGATCATGGTCTATCACAGCTTGTCCATGATGCTTTATGTCATGGGAGATGGCACCCTTGGGGCAGTTCATCGAGCAGCTGCGGGCCACACAGCCGCGGCAGAGATTTGTTATCTCGTAGTTGGTCTTGACGCAGGAAGAGCATGCCTCGTCTATAACGCACATGATATTGTTTTTCTGCTCCCTCTCCCCGCTGATTGCACGGCGGGCATACTCCGACAGGGGGGTCAGTTCGTCCTTCTCATCATTCATATCATATCCGAGCAGCGGAAACATCTTGTACTTCCAGACGGCTCTCTCCTTATGTACACAGCACCTTCCCAGCACTTCCGCCTTACGCGGACTGAGCTGGATAGGAAGCCTGTCAATATCGGCCATGAGCCTGTCCTCTTTCCATTTATTCACCATCATCGCCAGCAGTTTGTGGCGGACAATCATCACATTGTTAGTAAATGCCATATAATAACTTACAATTTGTGGGAAAACGCTGCAAATGTAATACAATATTTCCCTATTCTCCAACTTTTCCTGAAGGATATCGAAATCCCCTCACCGCGAGTGCCAGGATAGACACTTTCGGGCGCGTCACAGAACATTCCTGAACTGAGACGGTGACTTTCCTCCGCATCCTGCGATAGTCCCTATGCGCGCTGACAACCGACTTGAAAAAAGAGAATCTGCCCGTCAGCAGATAGACACAGGCTATGGCCCCGTCCACACACATTCGGGCGAAGATGATCCTGGCGCGGGAGCGGGGAGGCAGATTCTTGTACATCATCAGAAGATTATTTCGGAAATTGAGATACAGTTTCCTGGGAGAGTTGTTGGGAAGGGTGCCTCCTCCCACATGATAGACTGCCGCAGCCGGGTCCACCCATATCTCCCACCCGGCCAGCATAGCTCTCCAGCACAGGTCTATCTCCTCCATGTGCGCGAAAAAGCTCTCATCCAAGCCTCCCAGAGCCTTCCATACCCCGGCTCGTATCATGAATGCCGCACCTGACGCCCAGAATACACGGCAAGGCGTATCATACTGTCCGCGGTCTTCCTCTATGGATGCAAGTATCCTCCCGCGGCAATAGGGGAAATACCACCTGTCAACAAAGCCGCCCGATGCCCCGGCATGCTCGAACCATCCGCGACGGTCATAACACAGTATCTTCGGCGCGCATACAGCACAGCGGGGGCTTCTGTCCATAAATGCCTCCAGCTCGGAAAGCCAGCCTTCCGTAACCTCTATGTCCGAGTTTAGCAGAAGATAGTAATCGAACACCTCCGGATTCTCCTCCGCAATCCTGCCGATAGCCCGGTTATACCCGCCGGTAAACCCGTAGTTTCTGTCCATCAGGACCAGTTTCACACTGGAGGGCCACCGTTCCCTCAGCATATCGGCTGACCCGTCTTCCGATCCGTTGTCCGCCACAAAAAGGACATCCCCGGAAGGCATATGCTCCAGAACATTCGGAATGAATTTCTCCAGGAACGCCTTACCGTTCCAGTTAAGTATGACTACTGCCGTTTTTGACATTACTGCCCGTCATTTATAATCTAAAGAATATCTTTCAAAAGAGGCAGATGCACCGCATTGGAACCTTTAAGCAGAACCGAGCATCCGCACACAGGAGCATCTACGAGTATCCGGCGGGCCTCCTCTACATCTTTGCAGAATATGAACCGGCCGTCCTCGGCAATATCGGGAGCAGCCGCAGCGGCTTTCCCAAACTCATCTCCCACAAACAGAACTTTCTCACAGTCCTTCATTGCGGCAGCGGTCTCCATAACACGGCAGTGTTCCTGTACAGAGTCCTGTCCCAGCTCCAGCATTTCACCGAGAATCATGACTTTGCGGGGAAATTGCGAAAGTGCAAAATTACCCAGGGAGGCCCTCATGCTCGAAGGATTGGCATTGTATGTGTCCAGAACCAGCAGATTCCGTGCTGTCCGTTCCAGCTGGGAACGGAGATTGGACGGGACATATGCCTCTACAGCGGCCGCTGCATCCTCCAGGGGAACCTCAAAATAGCGTCCCGCACACAGAGCCGCCATCACATTAGGCGCGTTGTAGGAGCCTATGAGATGCGTTGAGACTGTAATCCCTTCCGGAAGTTCCAGTCTCAGGTACGGTTCTGCGGATGTAACGGGGAGAATCCGTGCGCCGGCAGTCTCTACTCCGTAAGGTACGGTCTTCAGATCAGGCCTCCCGGACACCATACCGCGCAGGTCAGGATCATCCATATTGAGGAACGCAGTGTCCCCGGTACGCTGGAGATAGTCGTACAGCTCACCCTTTGCACGCTTGACACCCGCAAAGGAGCCAAAACCTTCCAAATGGGCCTTGCCGACATTGGTTATCAGACCGTAATCCGGCAGCGCTATGGATGCCAGGGAAGCGATTTCACCAGGATGATTGGCGCCCATCTCGACTACAGCGATTTCGGTTTCCTCGGTGATGCGCAACAGAGTAAGAGGAACTCCGATATGATTATTGAGATTACCTGCCGTTGCTGTCACACGGTATCTGGCCGAAAGGACTGCACACAGCAGCTCTTTGGTCGTAGTCTTGCCGTTTGTTCCGGTCAGACCTATTACAGGTATGCGGAAACGGGAGCGGTGCCTGCGGGCCAGGGCCTGCAGTGCCTCGAGAGTATCGTCCACTACTATATACTGTCCTCCGTCATTGAAACCGCTGTCTGCGGCCACCACGGCGGCTGAGGCTCCGGCATCAAGTGCAGCCTGAGCGAAACGGTTGCCGTCGAAATTATCCCCGCGCAAGGCGAAAAACAATACCCCCTCCTCTATCCTCCTGCTGTCGGTCGAGACACCTGTCGAGGATGTAAAAGCGTCATACAGTCTGTTTTCCGTTGTCCTGTCCATTGTACTTTTATTTTACTGCCACATTATTTCCGTCCTGTCGAGCCAAAGCCTCCTTCTCCTCTCGCACTCTCCTCAAGCACCTCGACCTCATCCCACTGCACCTTCTCATGACGGGCCACCACCATCTGCGCTATGCGCTCTCCCGGATTAAGGGTGAACGGTTCGTTGGAGAGGTTGACCAGTATGACCTTTATCTCTCCGCGATAATCCGCATCGATGGTTCCCGGAGTATTGACCAGGGAGATTCCGTGCTTTATGGCCAGACCGCTGCGGGGACGTATCTGTGCCTCGAAACCGGCCGGCAGCTCGATATACAGGCCCGTAGGCACAAGTTCCCGCTGTAGAGGATTCAGTGTCAGAGGCTCAGAAATGCTGGCTCTGAGGTCCATACCGGCGGACTGCTCAGTCGCGTATGCCGGCAGCGGAAAGGGGGATTTATTGACTATCTTGACTTTCATCTGTTATTGGTTTATGTCGTCTGAAATGTTTTTCGATATAGAAGAGACCCGCAAGGTACACACCTATCAGCAGGGTGCGGACGGCCAGGGTCCAGCCGAAAGGAATCGTATCGGGAATGGCCAGGTCCAGGGAATAGAGCACCAGGCCCAGGATGATGACATCGGTAATCTTGCCCCAGCGGTAGGGTATGGGATAGTACTTGCGGCCGAGCAGAACGCTGAGCACCAGCATCGTCAGGTAGCTGAAGAAATGGCCCCACGCGGCGGCATGGTAGGAGTACACCGGCAGGAACACGATATTGATCACGGCTGTCACCACCAGTCCGGCAGCGGTGATGTAGATGGCGAAAGAGGGACGGTCCGAGAGCTTGTACCACATGGACACGTTGAAGAGCATGCCCATCATCATGTAGGCCAGCAGCATCACCGGCACTATGTCCATGCCCTCCCGGAAGTCGCTGCCCACGATGAGCTGTATGATGTCCAGGTAAAAAGTCACACCCAGGAAAATCAGCATACAGAACATCACGAAATACTCCATCACCGAGGCATAGACCCGCTTGAAGTCCTTCTGGCGGGTATTGGAGAAAAAGAACGGCTCGGCTGCGAAACGGAACATCTGCACGAAGAGGCTCATGATTACGGCCACCTTGACAGCCGCCTGGTACACGCCCAGATCAGCCCTCCAGAGACTATCGTCCACGTTAAAGAAACGGAAGAGGATACGGTCCAGGAAGTCGTTGATCACTCCCGGAAGACCGGCCACCATCAGCGGCAGAGAGTAGCGCAGCATGTCCTTCAGAGTCCTGCGGTCCACTCCAAGACCCAGCCGCAGCATCTCCGGAATGAACAGAGCGAAGCACAGCACGCAGCTGACCAGTATGGAGAATATCGGATAGGAGAAATCCGGAACGGCGGGAATCAGCCCGGAGAGCAGGTTGTCCGGATGCGCGGCGGCATACCCGGGATACCACAG
>DWYD01000207.1 GCA_019118865.1 Candidatus Coprenecus merdipullorum
GATGCCTCCCTCATTGACCTGCTGGCTGAGCGCATGAGCATCTCTGAGGCCATCGGCCGCATCAAGGAGCGCAGCGGCCTCACCGTCCTGCAGACCGGCCGCTGGAACGCCGTTCTGGAGAAAGTACGCGCTATGGCAAAAGAAAAAAATCTCGATGACGGATTCATCACCGAGATTTATACTACCATTCACCGCGCCTCCATGGAGCGGCAGCTGGGAAACAGTACTGACCGTCAGAAACGGTAACCCACCATCAAGGCCGGATAGTACTCTGCCCCCAGCCATCCTCTTGCGCTCTTGTAAGCATCATACAGACCGAATGCAAACTGACACCTGATCGCGAGGTCAACCGCATCCCCGTTCCTGAGCTTGAACCCCAGACCGAACTCCGGCATCAGGTCCACACCACCGGCATAGTTCTTTCTCCCGGCTGTCATAGATGGCGGCTCGGAAGAGCCTCTGTAAGGCCCGGCCTGATTGTACCAGCCGACACCCAGCGAGAGATACCCGTCAAGTTTGTCACTGTAGGGGAAAAACCACCTGGGAAACACATTTACATAGGAGCCTAAGCCCTGCGGAAGACCGTAGGACAGTCCGGCCTGACCGCCTATGAAAACATTTGAACCGCTGAACCTCACACCGTGTACTGTCTCCAGATTCAAAGTAACAGCCCATGCATATCCTATCGACACACTGCCCTCGTATTTATACGACTTGTTCAGACGGGCGTCATCCCCAATATCATTAGGTCTGGCAGACATAGAAAGCACAGAACTGAAAAAGAATATAATGAATACTGACTTTTTCTTATTATTGTAATTGTAGCGGCTACCTTCTGGAGTAGGTCAGCACCATGTTGACGGAGCTGCTGGTAGGCAGAGCCTCTGTCGTAAACTCTATATCCGTATTGTCCAGGGACATATTGGAGATGATTCTGACCCAACCCTTAACAAGACCTTCTCCCAAGAGGGCCATCTCATCGCCGGTGAGAGACTCTCCTCTCCTGTATTTGGCGGCGACACTCAGGCACTCCACACGGTCTGTATCGAGCTGCTCCAGTGTCCTGCCCGCGATACTGCCTCCTGCATAGTCGGTTTCAAGAGTCCTCAGGGCAAAATCAAAAAGCTCAGCGACATACTCATATCCGTCGGTACGGTCTGCGGACACCTCGAATTCCTCAATGATCCTGACCAAACCGCCATTCTCGAACAGATATGTCAGGTCCACGCTGGGTATAATGTTGGAAATACCCAGAATGGAACTTGTCCCCTCGCCAATGTACTCGTCGCTGGAACCTCGCTTTACCAGCCCCGGCTCACGATACATGGTAATCTCCACGGAATCCCCCCAGAAAGAGTTACGGGCATCGCACCTCACTACATCAAAACTGGCCTCTGTAGTAGCCGTCCGCTCATCCTCTCCTAAAGGAGCTCCGTTAAAACGCATGTACACGTTCAAAGCCACATCCAGCGTTCCTATATTCATAGGGACATAATAACAGGTATAACGGCCCATTCCGTTCACATAGTCATATGTCGTGTAGATATCCAGAATCTCATTGCCGTTAATGGTCCATACAGGAGTCATACTGTACAGGTTACCGGACACAGGTGTCACGTCCTCGACAGTAAGCACTATCTGGTGTCCTACTCCTATTTTTTCCTGGCTGACTGAAATCTCGCCAAGTTCAGGAGCGACAGGAACTCCCGGCCCCTTATCGCAGCCCGCTAATGCGGAAAGAGCTACTGCCGCCAGCGGGACTATCAACCACTTTGTTATTGTTCCCATAGGCTGCGTTTTACACTGTCATTATTTCCTTCTCCTTGTTGGCAAGGATGGTGTCGATCTTCTTGTTGAAGTTGTCGACCTCCTTCTGCACGTCGTTCTCGGCGTCCTTGGCCACATCCTCGGGCATACCGTCCTTCTGGGCCTTCTTCAGCTGGTCGTTGGCGTCCTTGCGGGCGTTGCGGATGGAGATCTTGGCCGACTCGCCGGCTGCCTTCGACTTCTTCACCAGTTCCTTGCGGCGGTCCTCAGTGAGGGGCGGAACGTTGATGCGGATGTGCTCGCCGTTGTTCTGGGGAGTGAAGCCGAGGTTGGCATCCATGATGGCCTTCTCAATCTTGGGTATCATGTTCTTCTCCCAGGGCTGGATCAGCATCGTGCGGGCATCGGGAACGGTGATGCTGGCCACCTGGGGCACGGGGGTGGGGTTACCGTAGTAGTCCACCATTACGCTGTTGAACACTGCGGGGTTGGCCTTGCCGGCCCTGTAGGTCTTGAGGTCCTCTTCCAGATAGTTGACGGCCTCGCTCATCTTTTTCACTGCTGAGGCAATGATGTCTTTTGCATTGTCTGCCATAATATTGTGATTTAGAAATTATTTCCTCCGTTCTGTCTACTTGTGCACCAGCGTGCCGACTTTTCCGCCGGCGAGCAGCTGCTGCAGATTGCCCTCGCGGTTCATGTCGAAGACCACGATGGGCATGTCATTGTCCTTGCACAGGGCAAATGCGGTGCTGTCCATGACCTTCAGCCCGTCCGTCAGGGCCTTGTCAAATGTCAGCTCGTCGTACCTTGTGGCTGTCGGGTCCTTCTCCGGGTCGGCGGTGTAGACCCCGTCCACGCGGGTGCCCTTCAGCAGTGCCCCGGCTCCTATCTCGCAGGCTCTCAGGGCCGCCGCGGAGTCAGTGGTGAAAAAGGGATTGCCGGTGCCTCCGGCGATCAGGGCCACCGCACCGCGCTCCATGGCCGCTACCGCATTGTCCCTGGTATAATATTCGGCGATGGGCTTCATCGGGGTCGAGGTAAATACCTCCGCGTCCACTCCGGCACTGCGGATGGCCATGGCCAGACCGAGGCTGTTGATCACCGTCGCGAGCATACCCATGCGGTCACCACCCACGCGGTCAAAGCCCTTGCCCGCACCAGAAAGTCCTCTGAAAATGTTGCCGCCGCCTACTACGATGGCGACCTGCACTCCGCTCCTTACGGCCTGAGCCACCTGGGCGGCATAGCGGGCCAGCATCCCTTCATCGATGCCGCGTCCCTCATTGCCCCCGAGGCTCTCCCCGCTGAGCTTGAGCAATAC